>NZ_JARWLB010000012.1:0-181165 GCF_047445835.1 Rhizobium sp. BR 317
CGATTACCAGAAGGTGGTGGTCAACCACGATATCCCCTTCCACCACATCAAGGTGACGAAGGACAACAAGCCGCAGGCCGAAGCCCAGTTGCTGGATCTCGTCGAGCAGACCGGCACGGAACTGATCGTGCTCGCCCGCTACATGCAGGTGCTGTCGGATGCGCTGTGCAAGAAGATGTCGGGCAAGATCATCAACATCCACCATTCCTTCCTGCCGAGCTTCAAGGGCGCCAATCCGTACAAGCAGGCCTATGAGCGCGGCGTCAAGCTGATCGGGGCSACGGCGCATTACGTCACCGGCGATCTCGACGAAGGTCCGATCATCGAGCAGGACACGGCGCGCATCACGCATGCGCAGTCGGCGGAAGACTATGTCTCGATCGGCCGCGATGTCGAAAGCCAGGTGCTGGCCCGCGCCATCCATGCCCATATCCACTACCGCACCTTCCTCAACGGCAACCGCACCATCGTCTTCCCGGCAAGCCCGGGGAGCTATGCGTCGGAGAGAATGGGCTGAGCGATGGTGAGGAACAGATAAAATCGCCGGGAAATCTTATACTGAAGGTCTGGATGTGCAGAAAATCGATGGCGTCCCTGCAATTGCAGGACATTTAGCGCGCAATGAGCCTGCTGCAGGACCCGTGAGAAACGACTGCGCCCGAAGTGCATATGAAGAGCGAGACCGGAATGACGCCGAAGCTTCGGATGGCCCGCTTTGAACATCTGCTGTCGGGTTCTGTCGCATGGTCCGCCGAAAACATTGCTAGACCCGACCTCATACAGTGAATTTCAACCTCATTAGAAACGAAGAGGGGTAAAAATGTCAGCGTTTCCCGAAAAAGCGAGGGTCGTCATCGTTGGCCTCGGAGGTATCGTTGGTGCGTCGATCGCGCATCATCTGATCGAACGCGGTTGGGACGACATCGTCGGCATCGATAAGTCGGGCATCCCTACTGACATCGGGTCCACGGCGCACGCCTCGGATTTTTGCTACACCACAAGCCATGACTATCTTTCGGTCTGGACGACCCAGTACTCGATCGATTTCTTCGAAAAGATGGGCCACTATGCCCGCATCGGCGGTCTCGAAGTCGCTCGCACCGGCGACGATACCTGGATGGAAGAAATCAAGCGCAAGGTGACGTCGGCCAAGTCTTTCKGTACCCGCGCCCACCTCGTGACGCCCTCCGAAATCAAGCAGATGTTCCCGCTGATCGAGGAAGATCAGGTCATGGGCGGCATGTTCGATCCGGATGCCGGCCTCGTCGTTCCACGCTCGCAGACTGTAGCCGGCAAGTTGGTCGATGCCGCGGAGAAATCCGGCAAGCTTCAAGTATTTGGCAACACGCCGGCCAAATCGCTGATTGTTGAAGGCGGCCGCATCAAGGGCGTCGTTACCCATCGCGGCACCATCATGGCTGACCACGTCATCGTCTGCGCTGGTCTTTGGGGTCGCCTGATCGCCGAAATGGTTGGCGAAGATCTGCCGGTCATGCCCGTCGACCACCCCCTCACCTTCTTCGGCCCCTACAATGAATTCGAAGGCACCGGCAAGGAAATCGGCTATCCGCTGCTGCGCGATCAGGGCAACTCCGCCTATATGCGCGACACCGGCGACCCGAAGACCACGGAAGGCGGTCAGATCGAATGGGGTTACTACGAGAAGGACAATCCGCGCATGTGCCATCCGCGCGAATTGCTCGAAAAGCACGAGGCGCGTCTCTCGCCCTCGCAGCGCGACCTGGATATGGAGCAGATCCTCGAGCCGCTCGAACGCGCCATGGAACTGACGCCAATTCTCGGCGAGCTCGGCTATAATGAAGGCCACTCCTTCAACGGTCTCCTGCAGGTATCCGCCGCCGGCGGCCCGTCGTGTGGCGAGAGCCAGAAGGTGCGCGGCCTCTGGTACTGCGTCGCCATCTGGGTCAAGGACGGTCCGGGATACGGCAAGTTGATTGCCGACTGGATGACCGACGGCCGCACCGAGATCGACCACGCCAGCATCGACTATTCGCGCTTCTACCCGCACCAGCTCGAAGAGAAATTTATCGAAAGTCGCTGCTACGAAGCCGCGCAGAAGATCTATTTCCCGGCGGTCCACACGCGCGAACCTTATGCCTCGAGCCGCAACGTCAAGCGCTCGCCTTTCTACGAGCGCGAAAAGGAGCTTGGCGGCTATTTCATGGAGCTGGGTGGTTGGGAGCGTGCGCACGGCTACGCCGCCAACGAACATCTGCTGGAGAAATACGGCGACCGTGTTCCAGTTCGCGAAAACGAATGGGACAATCGCCACTTCTGGCGCGTCTCCAATGCCGAGCATCTGGCGATGAGCGAGGACTGCGGCATCGTCAACCTCAGCCACTTCTACATGTTCGATGTCGAAGGGCCTGACCATGTCGAACTCATGGAATGGGTCTGCGCCGCAAAGATCGGCGGCGACGCCAATATCGGCAAGGGCATCTATACCCACTTCCTCGACGACGAGGGCATGGTGCGCGCCGACTTGACGGTCATCCGCATGGCCGATCGCTGCAGAGTGATCGACGGCGCAGACGCCGGCCCGCGTGATTTCCACTACATCAAGCGTATTGCCGAGGATAAGGGCTTCAACGTCACCGTCACGGACGTCTCCGAGAAGTTCGTCACGATCGGCATCTGGGGGCCGAACGCCCGCGCCACGCTGAAGAAGGTCGTTGCCGATCCGGCAGGATTGGATCCTGAAAACTTCGCCTTCGCAGCAATCAAGCCCATCGAGATCGCCGGCAAGCGGGTCACTGCCTTCCGCATCTCCTATGTCGGCGAGCAGGGCTGGGAACTGCACATGGCGTACGAGGATGGCCTTGCCGTCTGGGATGCGCTGCGTGCAACGGGTGTCATGGCCTTCGGCGTCGAGACATATGCAAACTCGCGCCGTATGGAAAAAAGCCTGCGTCTGCAGAACGCGGACCTGCTGACCCAGTACAACCTGATCGAATGCGACCTCGCCCGTCCGAGGGTCAAGGAAGCTGACTTCCGCGGCAAGGCGAAACATCTGGAGTACAAGGCGCGCGACCATCAACCGGCCGTGCTTTGCACACTCGTCATGACCGACAATGTCGACAGCAAGGGTGTTGCCCGCTATCCGCTCGGCAACCTCCCGGTCATGGACCCGGAAACCGGCGAGGTGCTGGTGGACGAACTTGGCCGCCGCTCCTACACGACCTCGATCGCATTTGGCCCAACCATCGGTAAGAACATTGCGCTTGCCTACCTGCCCTGGAGCCATTGCCAGGAAGGTCGCAAGCTTAACATCGAATATTTTGCAGAGACCTATCCGGTCGAGGTGGTCGGCATCGGTTACAAGCCGATCTATGACCCGGAAAGCCTGAAGCCGAAAAGCTAAGCGCTTGATCTAAAACGGCGCATAAGCCTCATCGCTTTGCCGACAGTCATTGAAGCAATTGTCCGACGCCGCCACATGCCGGCGGCGTCGAGCAAACAATGCCCCTCTGCCGGATCAATCGATCTTGCATTCGAAATCCAAGATCGATGCTGGCGTCTCCGCTGTCACTGTCTCGAAACAACCACCCGATCGTCGCAAACATCCTATGTGTTTCAAATGCACAGTATATACGACTGGCATGAGCGGTGATCCACATTCGTCGACGTGCGAAAGGTCAGTTACCCTTTCAATGATGGCCAGCATAGCGTGCCCAGCTTTCGAACAACCTGACGCCTTTTGTGGGCTAGTTGAACATTTGTCCTTAGCAGCATCATCAATCCAGCAAGCCTTGGCAACAAGACAACGAGGGCGACCCAACTTCCAATGTAATTCAGACCGGCGAACATCAGTACAGCCTTGAGGCTGGCTGCCGTTCACCGGCGCATCAGTGCTTTAGAGAGATCGGTTATCGCAGGAGGAGGAGCTCCTGATAGCCGTTGAAGCGGGTTCACGCGGCACAACCCGCTTGCCCAATACATGCCGCAAAATGAGGGAACGATAATGAAAAAACTACTTGCGTCCACATGCCTGATGTTTGGCCTGCTCGGCGGAGCGTCGATTGCAAGCGCCGGAGAATGCGGGAGCGTCACCATCGCCAGCATGAACTGGCAGAGCGCGGAGGTTCTGTCGAACCTCGACAAGATCATTCTCAACGAAGGCTACGGTTGCAGCGCCGAGATCACCGTCGGTGACACCGTTCCGACCATCACCTCCATGGCTGAAAAAGGCCAGCCGGACATCGCGCCAGAAGCCTGGATCGATCTTCTTCCGGATGTCGTCAAGAAGGGCACGGAAGAAGGTAAGCTGGTTATCGCCGGCACGTCCCTGCCCGATGGCGGCGTTCAAGGCTGGTGGATTCCGAAATACATCGCCGACGCTCATCCGGACATCAAGACGATCCCGGACATGCTGAAGCATCCGGAACTCTTCCCCGATCCGGAAGATTCCAAGAAGGGTGCCATTGTCAACGGTCCGCAGGGCTGGGGCGGCACGGTCGTGACCTCGCAACTCTACAAGGCCTTTGATGCTCAGAAGGCTGGCTTCACGCTGGTCGATACTGGCTCGGCTGCCGGCCTGGACGGCTCGATCGCCAAGGCCTACGAGCGCAAGGAAGGCTGGGTCGGCTACTATTGGGCGCCAACCGCCTTGCTCGGCAAATACGCGATGGTCAAGCTTGAGGCTGGCGTACCCGCTGACGCGGCCGAATGGAAGCGCTGCAACACCGTTGCGGACTGCCCCAATCCGAAGCCGAACGCATGGCCGGTCGACCACGTTGTGACGCTTGTAGCCAAGTCTTTTTCGGAAAAGGCAGGCCCTGACGTCCTCGGATACCTTAAGAAGCGTTCCTGGAGCAACGACACGGTCAACAAGCTCATGGCTTGGATGACCGACAATCAGGCAACGGGCGAAGACGGCGCCAAGCACTTCCTCAAGGAAAACAAGGACATCTGGACGAAGTGGGTTTCGCCGGAAGCGGCGAAGAAAATCGAAGCTTCGTTGTAATGGTAAAATCTTGCGGTGCGCAAAAGCGCACCGCTTCCTAGCTGCCGATAAAATCAAAAAGACTTGCCACGGCTTCTTTTTTAAAAAGGGGAACCGAATGGAATGGTTTTATAAATTCCCACACATGAACGATGAAACACTCGCCAGCCTGAAGAAGGGTATTGACGAAGCGTTTCGAACATTCACCCGCGGCTATGGCGACGCGATCGAAAGCTTTTTTTCTCCGCTGCAGCACTTTTTGATCGCCGCCGATCGTTTCATGACGCAGACGCCATGGCCGATCATCACCCTGATCATTCTCGTGATCGCCTGGGCGGCGAGCCGAAGCATGAAAATCGTCGTTGGCTGTCTCGTGACACTCCTGCTGATCGGCTATTTCGATATGTGGGACGACACCATGCGGACGGTCTCCATGATCTTCGTCTGCACCTTGCTGTCGATCGCCATCGGCATTCCGATGGGCATCATCATGTCCCGCTCCGATCGCATCCAAAGGGTGGTCAACCCCATCCTCGACGTCATGCAGACGATGCCGAGCTTCGTCTATCTTATCCCGGTCGTCATGCTGCTCGGGATCGGCAAGGTGCCGGGGCTCATCGCCGTCGTCATCTACGCCATTCCCCCGATGATCAGGCTAACCGATCTCGGCATCCGCCTTGTCGACAAGGACGTGCTCGAGGCCGCCGACGCTTTTGGATCGTCCAATTGGCAGAAGCTTTTCAAGGTGCAACTGCCGCTCGCCCTTCCCACCATCATGGCCGGTATCAACCAGACCATCATGATGGCGTTGGCGATGGTCGTCATTGCCTCGATGATCGGCGTGCAAGGACTTGGCCAGCCGGTTCTGAAGGCGATTGCCAACCAGTACTTCACGCTCGGTATTTTCAACGGCCTCGCGATCGTCGGCATTGCCATCATCTTCGACCGTGTGAGCCAGGCCTATGGCAAGAGAATTCAGAAACACCGGGAGACCGTCCATGGCTGATCATCATTTCGGCGGGATCAAGGTCCGCAATCTCTATAAGATCTTTGGACCCAATCCCAAGGCCCACATCCAGGCCGTTCAGAACGGCCTGTCCAAGACGGAGCTCAACGAGAAGCACGGCCACGTCCTGGGGCTGAAGGACATCAATCTCGAAATTCCTTCGGGCTGCATCCAGGTGATCATGGGGCTTTCCGGTTCCGGCAAGTCCACCTTGATCCGGCATATCAACCGCCTCATCGACCCCACGGCCGGTGAAATGCTGGTCGACGGCGTCGACATCGTGAAGATGAATGAGGATAAGCTTCGCCAATTCCGCAGGCATCAGACCGCGATGGTGTTCCAGAAGTTCGCGCTCCTTCCTCATCGCAACGTGCTCGACAACACCGTTTACGGCCTCGAAGTGCAGGGCATGGACCGGGCAAAAAGCGTCGCCATTGCCATGAATTGGCTGGAGCGCGTCGGCTTGAAGGGATTCGAGAAAAAGTATCCCAACCAGCTTTCGGGCGGCATGCAACAACGTGTTGGCCTCGCCCGAGCGCTTTCCAACGACGCGCCGGTCCTGTTGATGGACGAGGCCTATTCGGCTCTTGATCCGCTGATCCGCATGGACATGCAGACGGTTCTTCTGGATCTGCAGAAGGAGATCAAGAAAACCATCGTCTTCATTACTCATGACCTCGACGAGGCGCTTCGTCTCGGAGATCAGATCGCGATCCTGCGCGATGGCGAAGTCATCCAGCAGGGCACCAGCCAGGATATCGTCCTGCGGCCGGCCGACGAGTACGTCGCCAATTTCGTGAAAGAGGTGAACCGAGGGCGTGTCGTTCAGGTCGAGGCTATCATGATGCCGCTGCCATCCGCAGCCCTGACTGGCGGGCCGACGATCGCAGCAGGTACTACCGTTGAAGAAGCGGTGCGCTTGTTGTGCTCGTCACCCGACGGGGAGGTCCACGTCGTCGCACCAACGGGTCAACCGCTTGGCGTCGTGAATTTCCGCCAACTGGCGACGGCGATGGTCAATTCGCACTGACGATGAAATCTCGGCACAGGCGGATCGTCGATTCGCCTGTGCCACCTGGGTAGCCCATACCCCATTGGCCGAGACACGACCAATTCCGACTGTTTGAATATCGGAAGAATAACCGGCCCTTTTCCAAAGAAATCCAGCTTGCCAACCATCCTGACCGTACCATTGGCGCCTTTTGCGCAGCCGACGGGCTGCGCCTGAAAACCGCGACCATTTGGGCGGGTCTTTTTAAATATATGCGCCATATTCAATCTGCGACACAAATGTCGCGATGCATGCTTGGGCGCGCTAAGCGATACGTTATGTTCACGCTGTTCTCGGGTGCGGCATCGAATTGGTGATGCGGATAATTGGAAAGCCGGCGACCGTCGCCGCCGCCCCCGCAACGGTAGCAGAGCGAATAACCGATATGATTCCACTGGCTTTTTGCCTGGGAAAGTATGTCGAAGTCCGAACGGACAGTTCTGAAGCCCGGAAACCAGTTCGAGACGAAAACAACACGACTGATTGCGATGGCGATCAGGCGGGCGGTACCGCTTTGCGATATCGATGCCGACGATTCCATCCAACAGTCCCTTAGGGGATCAAGAGAATGGATATTGCCAGCGACGTGCTCCGCAAGCTTAAGAACCGCCGCCACGGTTACAGCCTGGAGCAGGCCTTTTACACCGATCCCGATTATTACAAGCTCGATTTGGAGACCATCTGGTATCGCGATTGGCTGTTCATTGGTCATGACTGCGAGATTCCGAAGGCCGGCAATTATTTCACGGCGCAGGTCGGTGATTATTCTGTCGTTCTTACTCGCGACCGGGCGGGTACAATCCACGCGCTGCACAATTCCTGTCGTCACCGCGGCTCGCGCGTCTGTGCGCAAGACAAGGGCTCGTCGGCGAAACTTGTTTGCCCCTATCACCAATGGACCTATGAGCTGGACGGCAGTCTGCTGTTCGCCCGCCATATGGCGGAGGATTTCGACAAGAACCAACATGGTCTGAAGCCGATCCACTGCGAGACTGTCGGTGGATACATCTTCATCTGCCTCGCCGATCAGGCGCCGGATTTCGCGCCCTTCCGCGATACCGTCGAGCCCTACCTTGCCCGACACCGTCTCGGCGAAACGAAGGTCGCTTTCGAAAGCACGATCATCGAGAAAGGCAATTGGAAGCTCGTCTGGGAAAACAATCGCGAGTGCTATCACTGCGCCGCCAATCACCCCGAACTTTGCCGCACCTATCCGGAGGCGCCAAGTGCCACGGGCGTGCAGGGTGCCAAGGACGATCCGGTTATCGCCGAGCATTGGGCAAAGTGCGAAGCAGCAGGACTTCCCAGCGAATTCCGCATCTCGCCGACCGGTCAATTCCGTGCCGCGCGCATGCCGCTCATCCAGAACGCCGAGAGCTACACCATGTCCGGTGCTCGTGCCGTTCAGCGTCCGCTTGCCAACGACATGCTGGAAAGCGGTATCGGCACGCTCTTGCTCTTCCACTACCCGACGACGTGGAACCACGTACTCGCAGACCACGCGGTCACCTTCCGTGTCCTGCCGCTCGGGCCGGAACGGACGCAGGTCACCACCAAATGGCTCGTCAACAAGGACGCCGTCGAAGGTGTCGACTATCGTCTTGATGAGCTTACGCATGTCTGGACCGAGACAAACGACCAGGACCGCCGGATTGTTGAAGAAAATGCCTTCGGCATCCGCTCGCCCGCTTACGAGCCCGGCCCCTACTCGCCGGAAGACGAAAATGGCGTCAAGCAGTTCGTCGAATGGTATTCCAACTTCATGATCGATCGGCTCGACGGCGTGGCGAAGCCTCTGTTGCAGGTGGCCTGACATGACGACTGTCAGCACATTTCGCCACTTCGACGAACTGCAGCCGTGGAATGACCGCCACGACCTGCTGGAGTGCATCGCCGCCACGGTGGAGACACCTGATGTGATGACCTTCACGTTCCGCTCCGACCGGGACAATTGGTTCCGATATTTGCCAGGCCAGTTCGTAACCCTGGAGTTACCCGTTTCCGAAAACGAGCCGGTGTTCCGTACCTATACGCTGTCGTCGACGCCCTCACGACCCTTTTCCGTCTCCGTGACGGTGAAGGCCCAGGCAACGAGCATCGGTACGCGCTGGATGTTCGACAACCTCAAACCGGGGATAAAGCTGAAGGCTTTCGGGCCGCTTGGCGACTTCTCATTCGTGCGCCATCCGGGCGAAAAATACCTCTTCATCTCGGGCGGCTCCGGCATCACACCGATGATGTCGATGATCCGCTGGATGGCGGACTGTACGCCGCAGGCGGACGTTGGCTTCATCTCATGCGCCCGCACACCGGACGACCTGCTCTTCAAGACGGAACTCGAATGTCTCGCGGCGCAGATGCCGAAGCTTTCGCTCGGTTTCATCGTCAAAAACCACAATCCGCGTGACGGATGGCATGGGCTGCGCGGCCGCATCGATGCGGCGCGTCTTTCGTTGCTAACCCCTGATTTCCGCGAGCGCACGGTATTTTGCTGTGGTCCCGAGCCCTTCATGCGTGGCGTACGCGACATGTTGAAGGTCTGCGGCTTCAACATGGACCGTTACCATGAGGAAAGCTTCCAGCCTGCGGCAGCACCCGCAGCCGAGGAACTCGCGGTGCGCGCCGGCCCGGGCGAGACCAATGCCGATGCGATTGCTACCGTCACCTTTACCATGGCCGGCAAGGAGGCCAAGTGCCCGCCTGGCCAGACGATCCTGCAGACGGCCCGCGCCATCGGCGTACGCATCGGCGCTGCCTGCGAGGGTGGCCTATGCGGCACATGCCGCATCATGAAGGTTTCGGGCGAGGTCGATATGCGGCACAACGGTGGCATTCTCGATGAAGAAATCGAAGAAGGCTACATCCTGGCCTGCTGCTCACAGCCAACAGGCGATGTGTCGATCGAGGCGTGAGATGGAGCGTCGCCCATGGATATCTGTTGAGTCGCTTTCCTGAGGGCACCGCATCCTGCAGGTGTGGTCTTTTAGACATGTCGAAGGTGTTGTCCGGACACCTTCTCGATAGTGGACCGGCCGCCGCTGAAATCGCGGTGGCCGCGGTCGATTTTTACTTCTGTTCGGCCGTTGAGGAGCGGGCCGAACAGGAGGCGATCGCGGACAGTGATGATCAAGTGTTGAACCAAGGAGGAGATGGCATGACTGGCAACAGAGGCGTCGTTTATATGCGGCCCGGTCGCGTAGAGGTTCGCGACATCGATGATCCAAAACTGGAGGCGCCGGACGGCCGTCGTATCGAGCACGGCGTTATCCTGAAGGTGATCTCCACGAATATCTGCGGCTCTGATCAGCACATGGTGCGTGGCCGCACGACCGCCATGCCGGGTCTCGTGCTTGGCCATGAGATCACCGGGCAGATCATTGAAAAAGGCGTCGATGTGGAGATGCTCGACATCGGCGATATCGTCTCGGTTCCTTTCAATGTCGCTTGCGGCCGCTGCCGCTGCTGCAAATCGCAGGATACCGGCGTTTGCCTGACGGTGAACCCGTCACGCGCAGGCGGCGCCTATGGTTATGTCGACATGGGTGGCTGGATCGGCGGCCAGGCGCGCTATGTGATGGTGCCCTATGCGGATTTCAATCTGCTGAAGTTCCCTGATCGCGACAAGGCCATGGCGAAGATCCGTGACCTCACCATGCTGTCGGACATTCTGCCCACCGGCTTTCACGGCGCCGTTCGCGCTGGTGTCGGCGTAGGATCCACTGTCTATGTCGCAGGTGCTGGTCCGGTGGGTCTGGCGGCGGCAGCTTCCGCCCGCATCCTGGGTGCGGCCGTCGTCATGATCGGCGACTTCAACAAGGAACGCCTCGCACATGCCGCAAAGGTTGGCTTCGAGCCGATAGACCTGTCCAAGAGCGATCGCCTCGGCGAAATGATTGCAGAAGTCGTTGGCAGCGACGAAGTGGACAGCGCCATCGATGCCGTCGGCTTCGAGGCTCGCGGCCACTCGGGTGGTGAACAGCCGGCAATCGTCCTCAATCAGATGATGGAAATCACCCGCGCAGCCGGCTCGATCGGCATTCCCGGCCTCTATGTCACAGAAGATCCGGGCGCGGTCGATGCTGCGGCCAAGCACGGCAGCCTCTCCCTACGCTTAGGCCTCGGCTGGGCGAAGGCGCAGTCCTTCCATACAGGTCAGACTCCGGTCTTGAAGTACAACCGGCAACTCATGCAGGCAATCCTGCATGATCGGCTGCCAATTGCCGACATCGTCAACGCAAAAATCATCTCGCTTGAAGATGCCGCCCAAGGCTACGAAAGCTTCGACCAGGGTGCGGCGACGAAGTTCGTCTTGGATCCGCATGGGGCGTTGCTGAAAGCAGCATAGTCGGATCTGCGCCATCGGTCGGCCGGACTGTATTCTCCGGCCGACTGGGATGCCTCAAAGAGGCCGTCAGATATCGACGATGAGGCCCTTGGCTTTCAGCACCGGTTCGAGCTTACTGACTTCGATGACCGATTTGCCCTGCTTATAGGCTTCGATATAGCCGGCTTCGGCATCCTCGCGCGCCTGCGAAAGCCGCGCTACCTCTTGCGCTTCTCCTCTGCGAACGACAACGAGACCATCCGCGTCACCGACGACGATATCGCCTGGATTGATGATCTCTCCGCCGACGATAATCGGGTCGTTGACGGCTGCGATCGTTTCCTTGACGGTGCCTTTGAGGCAGACGCTGAGCGAGAAGACCGGAAATCCAAGTTCCCGCAATTGAAGCGTATCGCGCACGCCGGTGTCGGTCACCAATCCGCCGATGCCCTTGGCAAGGCAGGCATTGGCCAGGACATCGCCGAAGGAACCCGCTTCCTCGTATTCGCCCGCGGACACGACGATGATGTCGCCCGGCTTGGCGTAGTTGATCGCAAGTTGCAGCATGATGTTGTCGCGCGGCGCGGACTTCACCGTGAAGGCCGGGCCGCAAAGCTTCATGCGATAGTCCACCGGCTTCAGGCGCGAGGAAAGTGCGCCACGGCGACCCTGGGCCTCATGGATCGTCGCGGGCGAGAATTTGGAGAGCGCCTCGATGTCTGCTTTGCTCGGTCGCTCGGCGATATCTTTGATGTGGGTCATGGAAACTTCTCATGGTTAGGCCGGCGGCAGGCAGTGCCGCCGGCGATCAACAACGATGTTCGGATGGATCACCGATCAGGCGAAGGGATGCGGCATCAAGGGATTGGTTCGAACTTCAATTCGGAGATTGGTACAACCTTTTCGTTGCGGGTCATCTTGTATTCCGTGTTCGGGCCGAGCCATTTGTCCCAGATCTTGTTGATCTCGCCCGAGTCGTCGAGCTTATGCAGGATTGCGTTGATCTTTGCGGTCAGGGCGGGCTGGTCCTTCTGCATGCCGATACCGACCGGCTCCAGCAGCATCGGCTCGTCGATCATCCGCATCTGCTTGCCCTTGGTCTTCGACTGGTTGACCAGTAGCGTCGTCGTCATGGTGTTCGCGACCATGCCACGCGCCTTGCCCTGCTGAACGGCGAGATATGCAGACCCCGTATCCTGGAAGGTGAGCGGGTCGGACTTATTGAGCTTGATCGCCAGTTCCGAGGTCGAGCCCTTGGTCGAGGCAAGACGCTGGCCCTCGTAATCGGCCTTCTTCTTGCCGGCGTCATCAGCGGGAACGATGAGCATTTCCTTGGCGACATAATAAGGATCGCTGAACTGGATCTGCTCGGCGCGGCTCAGCGTATAAGCAAGGTTGGCGACCGTGATGTCGACGCGGCCAAGCTTGACTTCGGGAACACGCGCTTCGACCGAAATCGGCTTGATCTCAGCCTTCACGCCGAGTTCATTTGCGATCGCCTTGCACAGATCGACGTCGAACCCAGCCATTTCGCGGGTCTTGGGATCAGGAGAGGAAAACGGGGGGACATCCGCATAGGTCGCGCAGCGCAGCGTCTTTGCCGACATGATCGTGTCGAGCTGGTCGGCCTTGGCCGGCATGGCGCCGGCGATGCCCGCGAGTGCCAGCGTTACGGTGAAGCATTTCCAATTCATTGCTGTTMTCCTTGTTATTGCTTTGTGATGCCTAGAGCGGTTCAGCTTTTCACGGAATCTCAGAATCGCTCTATCTCTTTGTTTTTCCGCAATTCCGGACGGAAAACCGCTATGCACTTTTCCTGGAATTGCTCTAGTGGCGCAAATCGGAAAGAAAGCGCTGAGCTCTGGGATGGCGGGGAGTTTTAAAGAACTCCTCGGGAGGAGCGGTCTCCAGGATCTCGCCCGCGTCGATGAACCAGATCCGGTCCGCCACTTCGCGGGCAAAGCCCATTTCGTGGGTGACGCAGAGCATGGTCATTCCTTCGGCCGCCAGGCTTTTCATGACGCTCAGCACTTCGCCCACCATCTCCGGATCGAGTGCGCTCGTCGGCTCGTCAAAAAGCATGACGGGCGGCTCCATCGCGAGCGCGCGGGCGATTGCCACGCGCTGCTGCTGACCGCCTGAAAGCTGGCCGGGATAGGCATTTGCCTTGTCGGCAAGACCGACGCGATGAAGCAGCGCAACGGCCTTGTCGCGCGCGACCTTCGCCGGCACGCCCTTCACCCGGATCGGCGACATGGCAATGTTGTCGACGACGGACAAATGGGGAAACAGGTTGAAATTCTGAAAAACGAAACCGATCCGGCTGCGCAGCCGGTTTAGCTCGGAACCACCCATCGGGGCGTGAATATTCTTTCCCTCAAAACTGATCGAACCGCTGTTGATCTCCTCCAGCCTGTTGATCGTACGGATCAGGGTGGACTTGCCGGAACCGGACGGCCCGCAAATGACGACCACCTCGCCGCGGCTGACATCGGCGTTGATGTTCTTCAGCACCTGGTAATGACCGTAGCTCTTGCAGACCTCGTGAAGGCGTATCTCCTGAGCGTCCTGCGGCCCGGAAACTGGGATGCTCATAGCTGCTCCGTAAATGTTTTGAGGGGAACGACATCGGTGCGGAGGCGCGCTTTGCTCGGCCCGGCACGTCGGCGAGCAATTCGCTTTTCAACGCTGTTAGCGACGTGGGTCAGGCTCCAGCAAAGGAGATAGTAGACCACGGCAAGGATGAAGAAGACCTGGAAGGGCTGCGAGAGAAGCTGGTTGTTCACCTGGCTTGCCGCAAACGTGAGATCCGGCACATTGATGACATAACCAAGCGTCGTGTCCTTGATCGTCGAGACGAACGTCGAGATCATGCTCGGGATCATATTGTAGAGCGCCTGCGGCAAGATCACGAAGCGCATCGCTCCGATATAACTATGGCCGAGCGCCCTGGCGGCGTCCATTTGCCCCTGGCCGAGTGAAACGATGCCGGCCCGCACGACCTCGCTCAAGAACGCACCCTCATAGATGACAAGCGTTACCAGCATGATCAGGAAACTCGGCACGTCAGCGCCGGTCCAAAGCGGAACGATGAAATAGGACCAAAGGATCAGCATCAGCAGCGGAACGCCGCGTGTGATGTAGACCAGGCCGGTCACTGGCCATCTGAGAGCCGCCCATTTGGAAAGGCGCGCCATGGCAAGCAGGATGCTGAGAGGGAAAGCGAGCGCAATGGCGAGTGCGGACAGGATGAGCGTATTGGCAAGGCCGCCCAGCGGGCCGTTGGGATACTGGCCGATCAGCAACAGAAGCCAATAGTCATGGATGATATTGATAATGTCCTGGATCAAGCGCGCGCCCTCCGCATCGGATCGGCACGCATGGCGAAATATGCGCCCAAGGCCATGATGATGAGCGAGAAGAACAGATAGATAACGGTGCCGATCAGATAGATCTCAAAGGTGCGGAAGCTGACATTATCGATTTCCTTCACCGCATGCGTAAGCTCTGACGCACCGACGACGATGGCAAGACTGCTATTCTTGAAAAGGGAGACACTGTGGTTGATCAGCGGTGGCAGTGCATTGCGCAGGCCTTGGGGCATGATCACGAAACGCATTGCGGAGAGATAACCATGCCCGAGAGCTTTGGCAGCTTCCATCTGCCCCGGACTGACAGAACGCAGACCGGAACGCAAATCCTCGCTGAAATAAGCCGCCTGACACAATCCGAGCCCGATGACCGCGAATATGGCTTCGGCATTATGGTTGGCGAGCCAGTCTGTGATGCCTTGCGGCATCAACGAATAGATTCCGAAATACCACAGCATGAGCTGCACGAGTGTCGGAACATTGCGATGATAGGAAACGTAAGCCTTTACGATCGGGTCGCCAACACGAAGCGGCGACATCCGGAAGGCAAAGAGCAGAATGGCGAGCGTCGTGGCCAACAGCCAGGAGCCGATATAGATGACGAAAGTCATCTCGATGCCCTCCAGGAGCATCGCCTGATAGTCCGGATTGCTCAGGATGGCCGAGAGATCGAACCCGCTCACCGCTTGGCACCTTCCGCGTCAGATTGGGCGGCTGGCGTCTCTGGCTTGGCCGTCTGAAGGCCGCCCATTACCTGCAGTGTCGGGGTGATTTCCATGTGGCCAATATTGACTGCGACCGGCGCGGCAATCGCAAAGGCGATTGCGTCAGCAATATCGGCCGCCTGCGGCAGCTCAAACCCATCGATGAAGCGTTCGCGCACACTGGGGTCGCTGCCATGGACATGGTTGAAAATATCGGTCGCGACGCGGCCGGGGCAGATTTCGGTCACGCGGACGCGCTTGCCGAACGCGTCGATACGCAACTGGTTCGACAGCATGGCGACGCCGGCTTTGACGGCATGATAGGCGGAGTTGCCGCCGAAATTATAGTTGCCGGCAATCGAGGAGATGTTGACGACATGTCCGCAGTCGCGCGCCACCATGCCGGGTACGATCAGGCGGCAGATATGCAGGACGGCGCGAAGATTGACGTCGATGAGGAGGTCTATGTCCTCTTCGTCCGCTTGAAGGAATTTCTTCGGCCGGTCGACGCCGGCATTGTTGACCAGAATGTCAAACTGAACGCGGTTCGCGAGATCGGCGATGGCAGCACGATCCGTCACGTCGATGACGTGGGCAATGCATGCCGTGCGTTCTGCCAATTCCTTCAGTGGACCAGCACTGCGCGCAATCGCATGCACCTCGATATTCTCGCGGCGAAGCCGCTCTACGACGGCTGCGCCGATACCGGAGGAAGCGCCAGTGACCAACGCGGTCTTGTAATCGGAGAATGGCATTCTGATCCCCTTGTTGTTGCGGTGGACATTAGCGGAGCTTTAACTGCTTGCCTAAGACCGATTACTTTTGGAGTAATAAGCAACTTTTATGGAGGTTGACCTGCCGCGGGGAGCGGGCTGCGAACGCGGGCAATTGCCCCATTTTGCCGGAGCCCTCATGACTTTCAAACATCAGTCCGCGTTGCAAAACGGATGCGCGTCTGCAAACATGCCCGCGAAAACAGAATAGTACCCAATGCCATGGATATCAGACGTTTCAAATCCTTCATCGCCATCGTTGACAGCGGCAGCATTACGCGGGCTGCCGATATCCTGCACCTCGCCCAACCGGCACTCAGCCAGCAGTTGGCGGCGCTCGAGGAGCATTTCGGTCAGAAGCTCCTGATCCGAAGCCAGCAGGGCGTCAGCATGACCGATGCTGGACATGCGGTCTACCGGCATGCGCAGATCATTCTCCGTCAGATGGAACAGGCGCAGACGGATGCGGCCGCCGCCGGCAATTCGCTTGCTGGGCGTGTGTCAGTCGGCCTCGTGCCCTTCAGCAGCGCCGCCACGCTTTCGGTCGATCTTCTGGCGGAGACGAGAAAAAGACACCCCGGGATTCTGCTGCATCTGACCGAGAGCGTCGGCCAGACCTACAGCCAGATGATCATGAATGGTCGGCTGGAAATGGCGCTGATCCACGGCGTCGGCCCAATCAAAGGCGTGCGGTTCGAACCGATCCTCAGGGAGGAATTCTATTTCGTTGCCCATCGCAATTTCGCGATCGATTCAGACCTGAAGCCCGTGCCGGTCAGTGCACTGGATGGAATGCCGATGTTGTTGCCGCCGGCCTACAATTTCGTGCGTCGGGCCGTCGACGCCGCCTTCACGCGCAGCCGGATCAATCTCAAGGTCGTAGCGGAAATCGAAATCGTGCGAACCCTGGCGCGTGCGGTCGGCAGCGGTCTTGGCGCGACCATTATGCCAAAGGCGATCGCCGACCGCATCGTGTCGGAATCGAGCGAGCCTCTCGTTTGCCGGCTGGTCACACCCCGCATCGAAGAAGCACTGTCGCTTTGCACATCCGATCAGAGTTCGCTGTCGGAGCCGGCCTTCGCCGTCAAGGACATCCTCGTCGAGCTGACCGAGCACCTGAAGCTCTGAAGCCTGAAAGTAGGCGCTAAATGCTTCCGACCCGGAAACCGGACCGGAGAGGCCCGATCATCCGTCAGCGCATATCACGGCAGAACTGGGCGATGCGCGCGCAGCCCTCGCCAAGCATTTCCATGCTTGTCGCATAGGAGATACGGAAATACGGGCTCATGCCATAGGCGGCACCCTGCACCGTCGCGACGTGATGCTCTTCCACGAGCGCCATGACGAAATCGACATCGGTCTCGATCTTGCGCCCGCCCTTCGTAGTCTTGCCGATCAGACCGGAAATATTGGGATAGATATAGAAGGCCCCCTCGGGCTTATGGCAGCGCAGCCCTTCGACCTTTGAGAGCTGATCGAGAACGAAATCGCGCCTTTCCCTGTAGATGGCCGCGCGCTCCTTGAGCAGGTCTTGGGGGCTATCGAGCGCCGCGATCGCCGCCGCTTGCGTGACGGTCGTCGTGCCGCCGCTGTTCTGGCCGTTGACGTTGCTGATCGCCGCAATCAGCTCCTTCGATCCGCTTGCGCAATATCCCAACCGCCAGCCGGTCATGGCATAAGCCTTGGAGACGCCGTTCATCGTCAGGACGCGGTCGTAAAGCCTGGGCTCCGCATCGGCGATCGTGCAGAATTCGAAGCCGCCATAGACCAGATGCTCGTAGATATCGTCAGTCAGGATCCAGACATTCGGGTGGCGCAGCATGACTTCGGCAATTGCGGCCATCTCGGCGCGCGAGCAGGCCGCACCCGTCGGATTGTTCGGGAAGTTCAGGATAAGCCATTTCGTGCGCGGCGTGATTGCGGCCTCAAGGTCCTCGGGACGCAGCTTGAACCCCGCCTGTTCGAAGCACGGCACGGCGACCGGCACACCGCCGGCAAACTTGACGATATCGGCATAACTGACCCAGGACGGAGTCGGAATAACGACCTCGTCGCCGGGATTGCAGGTGGCAAGCATCGCATTGAAAATCACCTGCTTGCCGCCGCCGGACACCACGATCTGGCTGGCATCGTAATCGAGGTTGTTGTCGCGCCTGAACTTTCTGCTGATCGCAGCCTTCAGCGCCGGCGTGCCGTCCATCGGCGGATATTTTGTATCGCCGCGGAGGGCTGCGGCATGAGCTGCCTCAATCGCATGAGCGGGCGTCGGGAAGTCCGGCTCCCCGGACGAAAGACTGACGACCTTGATGCCCTTGGCGGCCAGTTCCCTGGCGCGCTGGGTCATGGCGGCGGAAGCGGATATGGAGACGTTCTTGAGGCGATCGGCTATGGAAGGCATTGGTGTGCTCTTTCGATGGAAATGAAAACTTGATTGCTGGAAGCAATCAGGATGCAAGTTCGGCAGCAGGCGCGAGCGTGGCGCCGGAAGCCTCGATTTCGCTGCGGACGATGCGGGCAAGTTCCAGCGAACCGGGCGTATCGCTGTGGACGAGGATTGATCTCGCCGGCATCTGGATTGTGGTGCCATCGATGGCCTCGACTGTGCCGTCCGTCAGGAAACGGCGCACCCGCGCCCGGACTGCAGCCTCGTCCTTGACCAAGGCTCCCGGCAGACCGCGGGCAACAAGCGCGCCGCGGGCGTCATAGGCGCGGTCGGCCAGAAACAGCGCCAGCGTCTTGAGCTTCGCGCGTTTTGCCGCTTTTTTGATTTCACTGTCAGGCGTCACGAACACCACAAGACGTGGATCCACCGTGAAAATGGCATCCATCATCAGGTCGGCGAGCGCAGCATCACGATTGACCATATTGCCCATAGCCGCATGAAAGCTGAAATGGCCGACAGTCATGCCCTCGCTTTTGGCGATCGCGATCAGTGCGCCGAGTTGGTAAAGCATCTGCTGCCGCAGCTCATCGGGCTGAAACGGCATTTCACGCCGGCCGAAGCCGGCCCGATCCGGCATACCCGGATGTGCGCCGATACCCACGCCGTTTTCCTTCGCAAGACGCACCATGCGCGCCATCGTGTCGGAGTCTCCACCATGAAAACCACAGGCGATGTTGGCTGAGGAGACGATCTTCATCATCGCTTCGTCATCGCAGAGCCGATAAGGACCGAAACCTTCGCCCATGTCGGAATTCAGATCGATCTTCATCGTTTCCTCCCTTTGATCCCTGCAATTGCCGTCAAGCCATCGCCTTCAAGGCGCGCTTGACCATCTGCGAGGTCTGTCTGATATCCGCGATGTAGCGGGCAACGGCCTGCTCCACCGCGCGTGCCTCGGCATGCGTGGAGCGGACGAACCGCAACCGGCTCCCGATACGGGCTTGGCCGAGACGCCAGTGATCGCATTCGATGACGCCGGCGATCTTAGGATAGCCACCCGCAGTGTTGGCGTCGCTCATCTGAATGATCGGCTCGCCGCCGGGCGGAACCTGCACCACGCCAGGCACGATGCCGTGAGAGCGCATCTCGACTGTCGCCGTCGGTTTGATCGGTTCGCCGGACAGGCGATAACCGGTTCGGTCGCTGCTCGACGATATCCTCCAGGTCTGGCTCCAGAAGGCCTCGCCATCGCCGGCAAACAGCTCATGTTCGCCGGCGGCTATCGCACGGATCGGCAGAACGCCCTCTATCATAGCCGGAAAGACATCACGCAGGGCCACGGCCGGCTCGACGACAGCGATGCCGCCTGGTGGCAGAGGAAGCGCATCAGAAGACGTGCCGAATTCAATCCTGTCGCCCTTGACGAGCGGTCGACCGGCATTTCCGCCGAAGCCACCGCGTAACGAGGTGCTGCGCGAGCCCATGAGAACCGGCACATCCAATCCTCCACGGAACACGATATAGGCGCGGGCCAATTTCGGCGGCTGTCTCAGCTCCAGAATCTGACCCGGCTCCGCAACATGGGTACACCACGGAAGCAGTTCCCGACCGTCCAGCATCGGATGGCCGTCCGCACCCGTGACAGCAAAGACGCCACCGGTCTCGAATCGAAGCTTAAACGGAAAGGTCTGGACCTCTATCGCGGCTGCATCGTCTTCGTTGCCAACGAGAATATTGCCGATCCTCACGGCAAGAGGATCCATTGCGCCGCAGGCCGAAACCCCGATATCGCGATAGCCGGGTCGGCCAAGGTCCTGGACCGTGTTGAATGGACCGGTCTCGACAATCTCGATCATAGCTCGATCCTCGCCGGTAAGAAGCGCACGGTATCGCCGGGTGCCATCAAGGCCGGTGTCGCAGATGTTGGATCGAACATTTGCAATTCTGCGTGGCCGAGCGAGTTCCAGCCGTTCGGGCCGGTCAGCATCGCGACGCCCGTCTGCATTCCCCCGATCGTCACGCTGCCCTTTTCCATCCTGAGTGATGGGACGGTCTTGCGCGGCATGTAAATGCGCGGATCGAGACCATGCAGGTAGCCGAAACCCGGGGCGCTTCCCAGGGCAAAGACGCGGTAGCTCGCCTCGTAGTGAATGCGCACCACCTCGCGGTCGCTCAATCCGCAGAAGTCGCAGATGGCGGGAAGATCGATCGCATAAGCACCGCCGTAATGAACGGGAATTTCGATGATCTTGCCTTCCAGGTCGAGGCTCTCGGCATTGCTCCATGCTTCGAGAAGCCGGCCCGCAATGATTTCGGGATCCTCGGGCGTTTCCTTGAAGATCGCCAGCAAATTGGTCATGCCGGGGATCACTTCCGCGATATCAGCCCAGCCCTTTACAGTTTGGGCCAGGGCCCAGATCCATCGTTGCGCAGGGAGATCGAATTCACCCAGTGCTTCGAGCAGGAAGGATCGGGCTCCGATGCAGGAAACCCGCGCCTGGCCCTTCGTGGCGGGAACGATTTCGCGCAATGGCGTAAGAATGTTCGAAGTAGCAATCATGATATCGGCTCGATTTCGAACAGGGGATCACCAAATCCGACGAGCGCATCTGGCTCCATCAACTGCTTGGCCAGCAAGCCGKACCGGCCAGCGGGAACGGGAAGCAGGACGGAACCGATGCGGATGAAGCCGATCACGTCTTCACTGGCGACGGTACGAGGCAGACGCTCGGCTCCATTGGTATCCCGGGGATGCAAAGGATAGAAATGACCTGCCATCGGCGCCTTGACCGGCGCCGCCGATATCGCGGCCAAGCCCGGCTGCGCTTTTCCCGTCAGGCTGATTTGCGCGCCCGCCTCCTTCGAAACCACGATGCGCAGATTGCCGCCGGGCCTCGATATTTCCAGACCGTCTACCCCCGCTGCCGTCAAAGCATCGGCAAGGGCTGCGATGGTTAAGGGATCGCTGAAGTCGATCGCGCTCATGCCGCCCTCCGATGCTGTAGCCATTGCTCCAGGTAATGGATATCCGTCCCGCCGCGGGCGAAGCCTTCGTCGTCGAACAATGCGCGCAGCAATGGCAGGTTGGTGGAAATCCCTTCTATTCGGGTGGCGGCAAGCGCCTCGCGCATTTTCGCCATCGCCTCCGCCCGATTGGGCGCGTGAACGATCAGCTTGGCGATCAGCGAGTCATAATAGGGCGAAATTCGATAGCCGGCATGGATATGGGTGTCGACCCGGATGCCGGGACCTTCCGGTAAGACAAGATCGGAGATCGTGCCTGCCGAAGGCAGGAAGCTTTCGGGATCCTCGGCATTGATGCGGCATTCGAAGGAATGGCCGGTACAGGTCACATCATCCTGGGCGGTTTCCAGGGGAAGCCCTTGAGCGACCTGTATTTGCGCGCGAACAATATCGATCCCGCTGGTCATCTCGGTGACCGGATGCTCGACCTGCAGGCGCGTGTTCATTTCGATGAAATAGAACGCATCATCCTCATAAAGGAACTCGAATGTCCCGACACCACGATAGCCGATCTGCCGGCAGGCTTCGACGCAGGCCATGCCGACAGGCTTGATCGTCTCCGAAGAAATTCCTGGTGCAGGCGCCTCTTCCACGACCTTCTGATGCCGCCGTTGCATCGAACAATCGCGATGCCCGAGCCAGATGGCATTGCCATAGATATCGCAGAGCACCTGAATTTCGATATGGCGCGGATGTTGGAGAAACTTCTCCATGTAGAGCGCGGGGGAACCGAAAGCCTGACGCGCTTCCTCGCGCGTCAGGGCGATGGCTCCGTGCAGAGAGCCGGCGTCGGGAACCACCCGCATGCCTCTTCCGCCGCCGCCGCCGGCCGCCTTTATGATCACGGGGTAGTCGATTTCCAGCGCGATACGCTCGATGGAAGACGGATCATCCGGAAGCGCCGTATCGGGGCCGGGCACGCAGGGAACGCCGGCGGCGATCATTGCCCGTTTTGCCGATATCTTGTCGCCCATGGTCGCGATCGAGGAAGCCTCCGGCCCGATGAAGACGAGACCGGCCTTCTCGACGGCTTCAGCGAAGGCAGCGTTTTCCGACAGGAACCCATAGCCGGGGTGGATCGCGCCTGCCCCAGTCAGTTGCGCGGCGAGCAGGATTGCGTCCTGATTGAGATAACTCCGGGCCGCATTCGAGGGACCGATGCACAGAAAGCGGTCGACTGTTTTGCCATAGGCTGCCTGCCGGTCCGCCTCGGAGCAGATCGCCACCGTCTTCAGACCAAGTTCGCGGCAAGCGCGCTGAATGCGCACTGCAATCTCGCCCCGATTGGCGATGAGAACCGTATCGAAACGTCGTTCCGCCAAGCCGACCTTGTCGAAAGGCTCCGTCATCACGCGATCTCCGCCAGCACGTCGCCCGTTTCGACTTCGCTGCCATCGACATCGGTCAGGCGCAAAATGCGGCCTGCACGCGGCGCGACGATTTTGTTGAAGACCTTCATTGCTTCGATGATGAAAAGGGTCTGCCCCTCCTCCACCGTGTCGCCAATCCCAACGAAAGGCTCTTCCTTCGGTGCTGGCGCGCGATGCAGCACGCCGAAAAGGGGCGCTTTCACGGCGATGGTCGAGGCAGGTGCATTTGGCGAAGCATGGCGGCTGGATGCGGCGGGACCAGCCGCTGCTTTTTCGGGGACCTGCGCCGGCACCGTGGAGGCCGCCTGATCCGGTGTCCGGAAGATCCGAACCGTGACGTCCTTTTCCGTCACCGTCAGCTCGGAAACATTCGATCGTCCGACAAAATCGATCAGCGTCTTTATTTTCGACAGGTCCATCAGAGTACTCGGTATTTCGGAGTGCCTCTTCGCGATCCCCATACTGTGAGAACCGCTTTCGGCTGACTTCCTCCGTACACGATGGGCCGAGCGATGGGGTCAGAAGAACTTTCAATGACCAGCGGTCACGGGTGATGGGGGGCGCCTTGAAGGGGGAGGCTACAGCTCCTGATCAGCGGTTTGCCGATCAGGATTCGGGTTGCGATCAAGATGCCATCCCGATCTGTCGCAAGATGCTTCAGCGGCTGAAATCAGTTCAGGCCACAGCCGTGCCGATCGACCCTAGCATTTGGCTGGGAAGCGGCGTTGCAGTTCGGTCGTCTCGTCGCAACTCAAGGGCCTTGTTTTCTCACCACGCAACAACAGGAACAGTTTGGCCGTCTCTTCGAGTTCCTCGACGGAATATACCGCCTCGGAAAGATCGGCACCGGCAATGACCGGGCCGTGATTGGCGAGAAGCACGGCATGGCTGTTGGCAGTGCGCTCCGCAACAGCCTGAGCCAAGGCTTCGTCGCCAGGGGGATAATAGGGCACGAGCGGCAGGCGACCGACGCGCATGACATAATAGGCCGTGAGCGGCGGAAGCACATCATCATGGTCGAGGCCGCACAGGCAACTGACCGCGACGGAATAAGTCGAATGCAGATGGACGACAGCCCGCGCGCGCGGCCGTTTCTCGTACATGACGCGATGAAGAAACGCTTCCTTGGTGGGCGCGTCACCCGAGATGTGCCGCCCTGCCTCATCCAGCTTGGCGATGCGCGCTGGGTCAATGGCTCCCATGGACGATCCTGTCGGGGTCATCAGCCATCCATCGTCGACGCGGACGCTGATATTGCCGGTCGATCCGGCGGTCAGGCCGCGATCGAACAGCGATTTTGCATACCCGGTGATCTGGTCGCGAATCTTTGTCTCGCTCATACGGAAATATCCAGGGCACGTTCGAAGAAATCAGGACCGCCAAAATTGCCGCTTTTGAGCGCCACCTGCAATGGCCGATCGGAGAGTGTTGTCGTCCATGGCACTCCGGGCGCGATCTCAGCGCCGATGGAGAGGCCTTGCACCTTGAGCGCAGAAATCACAGCGCCGGACGTCTCTCCTCCGGCCACGAGCAATCGGCTGACGCCGTTCGCCACGAGCCCTTCCGCGATCGCGGCCAGCGTATGTTCCATCATGGCGCCCGCCTGCTGTGCCCCGTATTTCGCCTGGTTCTCCTCCACCTCAGCGGGATCGGCGGACCCGTAGATCACAACCGGTTCGCCGGCCGGTTGGCTTTGCGCCCAGGACAGCGTCTCTTCGACGACGGAGCGCTTGTTGGCTATGGCGTCTAGGTCGATCCTGCGGCTCGGCCAAAGCGCCGTGGCCCTGGCAAGCTGCTGACGCGTGGCGGCAGAGCAACTGCCCGCCAGAATTGCCGTTCGCGGTGACGCCGAGGATGTGGACGCGCGTTCCGCCGGCTTGCGTGGTGAAATGCCGAAATTCGCCGGCAGGCCCATGGCGAGCGCCGAACCGCCGGTGATGAGCTTATGGCCGCGCACCGCGCGTCCGATGGCCCGGAGATGATCATCATGGATCGCATCCGTGACGACATAGCGTTGTCCGGCCTCTACGCTTCTGCCAAAAGCGTCCGCAATCGCAGCATCACCCGCAGAGATGACGTCATGGGGAACGAGGCCGATGCTGTGGGCCGACTGTTCCGCCATCAGCGAGACCAGATCGGAACGGCGCATGGGCGTCAACGGATGGTCCTTCATCGGCGAATCCTGCAGCAGTTGCCGGCCGACGAAAAGATGCCCATTGAACACCGTCCGCCCGTTCTTGGGGAAAGCAGGACATACAACCGCAATCTTTGCATCGAGCGCGTCGCTCAAGGCATCCGCGACGGGACCGATATTGCCCTTAGCGGTGGAGTCGAATGTCGAGCAATATTTAAAGAAAATCTGCTCGGCGCCGTGCGCCCGCAGCCACGTCAGTGCGTCGAGCGATTGCGCGACCGCTTCCGCAACGGGAGTAGTGCGGGATTTTAGCGCAACGACGACGGCATCCGCGTCATGAACGTCGAATGCCGACGTGGGAACGCCGATCGACATGACAGTCCGCATGCCTTCGCGGACGAGAATGCTGGCGATGTCGGTTGCACCGGTGAAGTCGTCAGCTATGACGCCAAGAAGAATACCCATCGATCATCCCCGCTTGTAAGGTTCGAACCATCCCAAACCGTCCGTCGTTCGACCGCGAGGATGATACTCGCAGCCGACATAGCCCGTGTAGCCGAGCCGATCGAGTTCGGAAAACAGGAACGGATAGTTGAGTTCTTCGCCGTCGGGCTCCTGACGCGACGGCACGCTGGCGATCTGCACATGCCCGCTGATTGGCATCAGCTCCCGCAGGCGTGTCGTCACGTCGCCATGAATGATCTGGCAATGATAGATATCGAACTGCAGCTTCACATTGGTGAGGCCGAACTCACCGATCATCTGCGCGGCCGCGTGGAAATCATTGAGAAAATAGCCCGGCATATTACGCCCGTTGATGGGCTCGAGCAAAAGATTGAGCCCTCTTTCGGCGAGCCGTTCAGCGGCATGCTCCACCGCACGACGGTAATTTACTCGCGCTTGCGGATCGTTACGATCGCCCAAGCCTGACATCAGGTGAATGTTCTTCACGCCGGTGGCCTCGGCATAGACGAGCGCGCGGGTCACGCCATCGGCTACATCGTMGAAGCGGCCCGGCAACGACGCCAGCCCTCGCATGCCGGCGGCCCAATCGCCCGGAGGCATGTTGAACAGTGCCTGGGTCAAGCCGTTGCGGACAAGTCGTTCCTGGACGTCTTCCGGCTTGAAGTCATAGGGAAACAGATATTCGACAGCGGAAAACCCTGCCTCGGCGGCAGCGTCGAAACGATCAAGAAACGGCCATTCGTTGAACATCATCGTCAGGTTGGCAGCAAAGGCAGGCATGGCTCACCTCGCCTTTTCTGGAAGCGAAGCGCCGGAAAGCTGCGCATAAAGGCGCGCKAGCGAGGAATCGTCGTCGCGTCCCATGCCGGCGCCGGAAGCCGCGAGGTACATTTGCAATGCCGCAGCGCTGAGCGGCACCGGATAACGTTCGGACCGAGCCATATCCTGGATGATGCCGAGATCCTTGACGAAAATCTCGATGGCGCTGAGCGGCGTGTAATCGCCGGCGAGCACATGGGGGATGCGGTTTTCGAACATCCATGAATTGCCGGCGGAAGCGGTAATCACCTCATAGACCTTGTCGAGGTCGAGCCCCAGTTTCGCGGCAAGCGTGATCGCCTCGCAGGCGGCGGCGATATGAACGCCGGCGAGCAACTGATTGATCATCTTGAACGCGGCGCCGGCGCCGGCGGTATCACCGAGTTCATAGACTTTGGCGGCCATGGCATCGAGCGCGCGGCGCGCTGCGCTGAAGGCAGCCTTTGTCCCTGAGGCCATGACCGTCAGCTCGCCATTGGCAGCACGCGCCGCTCCCCCCGAAATGGGGGCGTCGAGATAGTGAACKGCCCTTGTCTCGAGTTGCGAGGAAAGCTTGCTGGCCACGGCGGGATCCATCGTTGCCGACGAGATAAATACGGAGCCGGGACGCATGACGTCTGCAATGCCGCCAGTACCGAACAGGACGTTTTCCGTCTGGGCCGCATTGACGACCACCGAAACCACGATGTCGGCCTCTCTTGCGGCTTCTGCGATGCTGGAAGCGGAGCGGCCTCCTGCTTGCACGAAGCGGGAAACGGCATCTGCGGAAATATCGACACCGATCACATCAAAGCCGGCCTTCTTGAGCGAGAGGGCCATGCCCATGCCCATGGCGCCAAGACCAATTACCACCGCCACCTGGGGCGTTTCCGCGTTTTCCTGAAGGGTTGTCATGTGATGATCCTTAGATGATGCAATGGGTGGACTCCCCGACATCTGGTGTCGGGGAGCCGCTCATTTCAGCGGTTTACCATTTTCGCCGGCACCGAAAGCGTTGCGATGCAACCGACGACCAAGGCCGCTGCCAGGAAATACATACCAATGGAATTACTGCCCGTAGCGTCCTTGAGATAACCGATTATGAAGGGTCCCAGGAAACCCGCGAGATTGCCGACCGAATTGATCCATGCAATGCCTGCCGCGGCGCCAGTGCCGGCCAGGAAGGCTGTTGGCAGGGACCAGAACAGCGGCGCGCAGGTAATGACACCGGCCGCAGCCAGCGACAGCGCTGCGATGGCAATTCCAGTGCTCGATGCCATGGTTGCGGCGATGAAGCCGACGCAGGCGATCATGGCGGGGACAACGAGATGCCAGCGACGTTCGCGGAAGTGGTCAGACGAGCGTCCGAGAACGAGCATGGTGATGAATGTGCAGATGTAGGGAATTGCCGAGACCAAGCCGACGTTGAAATTGCCGACAACCCCGGAAGCCTTGACGAGCGTCGGCATCCAAAAGTTCAAGCCGTATTGGCCGAGCACGAAGCAGAAGTAGATAAGGCTCATCAGCCACACCCGGCCGTCGCGCAGGGTTGCGCCGAGGCTGCTGGGGCTCGCGGTCTTGATCCGGTTCTCAGCCTCCATGTTGGCCAACAGAACGTCTTTCTCCTTCTGGTCCAACCATTTTGCATCGTCGATACGGTTGTCGAGATAGAAGAAGACGACAAGGCCAAGCAGAACTGCGGGAACGGCCTCAATCAGGAACATCCATTGCCATCCGGACATGCCGTGGAACGTGTGAAAGCTGTCCATGATCCAGCCCGAAAGCGGGTTTCCGAAGATGGCGGAAACCGGAATGGCGGACATGAAGGTCGCAATGATCTTGGCGCGCCGATGGGACGGATACCAAGATGTCATATAGAGAATGATCCCCGGGAAAAAGCCGGCTTCCGCGAGACCGAGCAGGAAACGCAGAATGTAGAACATCGTTTCCGAGCTCGTGAATGCGAAGGCGGCGGAAACGATGCCCCAAGTGATCATGACGCGGGCGATCCAAATCCTTGCGCCGACCTTGTTCATCAGCAGATTGCTGGGCACTTCGAAAAGGAAGTAGCCGATAAAGAAAATGCCGGCGCCAGCCCCGTAGGCGGCCTCCGAAAGGCCCAGCTCGCTGGACATCTGTAGTTTGGCAAAGCCGACATTGACGCGGTCGAGATATGCGACCACGTAGCAGAACATCAGTAAGGGGATAATCCTCCAAAACACTTTCTTGTAAGCAGTATTTTCTAAAGCTTCGGACACGCCCGCCTGGGCGGCCAATGCCTGATCCAGCACCGTCATTGCTCTCCTCCTCCGATGAAATGCGGTTCGTTCGCCTCCTCGCGCCCCAAATTGGCAGCGCTGCCATTCATGTAAATCATTTTGGCAGCGCTGCCAAGTATTTTTTGGCAGCGCTGCCATTGAATAGACAGGCCTGTTCCGAATATGCTTGCGGAGGCTGCCTTTTCAGAGTGCGTCGCGCTCGCCAAAATCTTGATTGACAAGGTGAAACGAGGCGGAAAACTCGAGCCGGGGGAAGGAAATGGACCTGAAAAACGCTCCGATCACACTGGCCGAGGTTGCGGACGCTGCGGGCGTTGGTGAAAGCACGGTCTCGCGCGTTCTGCGCAATCATGGGTCCTTTTCCGAGAAAACACGCGCGCGCGTCATGGCGGCGGTCGATAAGCTTGGCTACGTTCCCAACAAGATTGCCGGAGCCCTGGCATCGACGGGCACGCCGTTGGTGGCGATCATCGTGCCCTCCCTCTCGAATATCGTTTTCGCGGACGTCCTGAGCGGCGTTACCCGGGCGCTTGAGGTGCGGCAGAAGCAAGCCGTATTCGCCGTGACCGAATATGATCCGATGCGGGAGGAAGCGCTTGTTGCTGCCGTTCTGGCGTGGCGGCCGGAAGCGGTCATGCTTGTCGGCCTGGAACATACGGAAGGAACGCGAAAGCTGTTGCGCGCCGCCGGATGCCGTGTTCTTGAACTGCTGGATATCGATGGAGAACCGATCGATATCGCTGTCGGATTCTCTCACCGCTCGGCTGGCCGGGCTACCGCCGCTCATCTCATTGAAAAAGGCTACACGCGTATTGCTTATGTCGGACACGACATGGAACGCGACACCCGCAGCGCAAAACGCTTCGAAGGCTTTGTCGATCAGCTCAAACAGGCTGGGCTCACGCTAAGAGATCGGGAAATCCGCAATGCTCCTTCCTCTGTCAGCGCCGGAAAGGCGGGGTTAGCGAGTGTTTTAAGCCGATCCCCCGACGTTGACGCCGTGTATTTCTCCAATGACGACATGGCACTTGGAGGCTACTTCCATTGCCTGTCCATGGGAATTCCCGTGCCTGACCGGTTGGCGATCATCGGCTTCAACGCACTCGATATCTGCCGCCACACCCCGCAGCCCATTGCCAGCATTCTCACGCGGCGTGTGGAGATAGGAAGGCGGGCAGCGGAACTCCTGCTGGAGGATGCGCCAGCTCAGACAGTCGATGTCGGATTCTTGCTTGTGCCGGGCGAGACGGCTTGATGTAGCGTGTGCCATTGAGGCCATATTTGAGACAAGCAATCACCCTCCGTTGGCGGTGTTTACTTGGCTTAGTTGATGGGAGACGAGCTCGTCCCAGCCGTGGTCAAGTTCTGCCAATGCTTGACTTGTCTCATTCCGGAAACTCGCGGGGACGCTCATTCGACAGCAGCTCAACATTGATGGCTGTTCCGTCGATCAGGTCGGCTCTCTCGATTCCCGTCAAAAAATAACCTTCGTAGGCAACCGGTCTTGGATATGGCCAGTCCTTATAGGCGGTCGCTTCAATGATAGCCCGGCCCGGAATATGTATCTCGGCACGAAGCTTCTTACCCATAGGAAGGTTTGACCTCCCCTCCAAGATCACGGTCGCACCGTGACTACTGTCGATAGAAAATGCACCCAGGACCGTTCGCATATTATCCCCGAGGAATTCACAAACTGATTTTTTGAGGCTTTTGTCTTTTGAAGTAAGGTCTTTCAAGGACGATTATTAGCGTAAAAACCTTCTGCAACGATTGCTCGAAAGCGAAGCATTTGAATCAATCGGCTTTAAGTGTCGAGATTTGGGATGTTCGCGATCCCTTGAAGGCACGTTCGGACAACCAGAACCGAACGTGCCTTCGATATTCAAACCTAAGCTTCGCCTCCCGCGCGCAACCTGCCCTCGGAGAAGTGACGGGTTTCCTCGGCCTTTACCGCCGCTATTCCGTTGTGAATTGCGGTCAGTCGATTGAAAATGCCCTCGATTTCTGCACGAACACACAGCATTTTTTGCAGTGCGTCGACCTCGTCGTAAGAGAGCCCCGAAGCATCCGAAGCGTTGTCGAGAGGAAAGGGGATAACGATGCTCATTGAAATTCCTTGAATTGAAATGCGCTGGAGCGCCGTCCTGGCTCGCTCAGAATTGGTACCCGGGCCCGGATGGACCCAGGTATTTTAGACCGAAAATAGATTGCGAGACGGCGTCAAAACTCTTCCCAGCCTTCGGTGGCAATCGCGGCGTTGCCATKGGTCGGAAAGGCCTTCGCAATTTTGGATCTGAGCTCGCGCGCGGGCGAAGGAGATGCCTGCGGCTCGGTCTTCCTATTCCGCGGCTGCGCATCGGAGGTCCGGCCACGACTGATGTTGAACTCGCTCAACAATTGCGTAATGCGACCGACCTCCCGTACGAGGGCATGGCTGGCGGCAGTCGACTCCTCGACCATCGCGGCATTCTGCTGCGTGCTTTGGTCCATTGCATTGACGGCAGTGTTGATTTCTTGAAGCGCGGTCGATTGTTCGCGAGCCGCTTCAACGATCGCACCGATATGGTGGTCGATTTCCTTCACCTCTTCGACGATGACCGTGAGTGCCGATCCGGTTTCGCCAACCAATCCGACGCCGGCTTTAACCTGCTCGCCGGAATTGTTGATCAGCTCCTTGATTTCCTTTGCCGCTTTGGCGGAGCGCTGGGCAAGTTCTCGTACCTCTTGGGCGACAACCGCAAAGCCTTTGCCTGCGTCCCCAGCGCGTGCCGCTTCCACACCGGCGTTCAATGCAAGCAAGTTCGTCTGGAAAGCGATCTCATCAATGACACCGATGATGTTGGAAATCTCGCGAGACGAGCTGTCGATCGCGCCCATGGCGGCGACAGCCTGGCGGACGATCTCCCCTGATTTTTCTGCACCAAGGCGCGCTTTGGCGACGAGCTGGCCTGCTTCTTCTGCCCGTCGAGCGGAATCCTTGACCGTTGTCGTGATTTCTTCCAATGCAGCCGCCGTCTGCTCGATCGAGGCGGCCTGTTGCTCGGTCCGCCTGGCCAGATCGTCCGCTGCCGAACGTATCTCCTGCKATCCGCCATGAATCTGCGATGCGGCACCTTCGATCTGGCCTACCGTGCCGGCCAACTGTTCAAGCGCATTGTTGAAATCGTCGCGCAGCCCGTGATAGGCGCTCGGCAGATCGTCATTGATGCGATAGCTGATGTCCTTGCTGACGATGGCTGCCATCGCCCGGCCGAAACAGTCGCATACCAGCTTCTGTTCCGCGGCAATCGCCTCCGCCTGGGCCTTCTGTTTGGCGGCCTCGGCCTCATCGATATAGACGGAAATGGCGAGATCCATATCCAGCATGACGGCCTTTACCAAGCTTGCGAGCGCCTTGCCGAATTCGGCAGGTTTCATCGGGCCTTTCGAGAATAGCCCGCCCTTCGGAGACATCTCCTCGACAGCAGTGCTGATCAGGTGATCGAGAATGATGGCGTAACCGCCGATATACCATTGTGGTTCGAGCCCGATCCGCGCGTGAACCGTGCCGATCGTGCGTACCTTTCCGACATAGTCCTCATTGAAATTGCCGTCGGAAATGTTCACCCAATGGCCCGCTTGTGCGCCCTTGGCGCGAGCAATATGCTCGTCCGAGGAAAAGAACCGTTTGACCTCAGGGCTCTTGCGAAGCTCGGCATAGAACTTGTCCAGGCCCCGCGGCAGCTCGCGTTCGATGAGAGCCTTCAGCGAGCGAATGCTGGCACGAGCCCTCGTGTCCAAGCCCATGAATTCCAGCCGGCGGTCGATGTTCTGATTTTTTAAGGACGTTCCGCTTGGCCCGGCGGCCGAACCGTGATGCGTGTGACGATCGCTATGTGCGTGAGAATAGTTCGACATTGTCCCTCCTGAAAACCGGATTCCGAAATTGATAACGCGCGATAAGCGCTCCGAAACCCGTCTTCATGGCGGGAAAAGGTGCAGACCGAACCTCATCGGATGTCCAGGATTTGGGACGAGATAGTTAATGATGCGTAAACATTTCAGCCAGCCGTGACCTACTCCGCGCGCATCGGATATCCATGCGTTTTTCGGCCATTGGTAGAGAAGCTGCCCGTTTAGGCCTCAAAATGGACCAGAAGAGGCCAGTTGCGACCGCGTTGAGGTCGGTCAAACGGCGGCAATATCCCGATATTTCGTCGCTATTCGTTTCGCGAGCGCTCACGAGACGCCGGAAGCGCCCAGGGATCAATCGATCAGGTTCTTTCTTATCGCCGAGGCGACTGCCTGGACGCGGTTGGATGCTCCGAGCTTCCGGGTCGCCGACTTGAGATAGCTGTTGATCGTTTCCGCTGTGTAGCAGGATTCATCGGCAATCTCCTCGCTGGTCAAACCGCGACTGGCGAGTTTCAGGCAAAGCAGTTCGCCCCCAGTCAGGCGAAAATGACTGGCGGCAAATCTGTCCATGATAGGTTGGGTAACGGCACCATAGAGCGGTTCGGCCATTATCGATAAGAAGTCGCGCTCGTCTGTTGTGAATGGCCGCGCATTTGTGAAACAAACCGCGCCGTAGACGACATCGTTTCTGCACAAGGGGAACAAGATCCTGTTTCGCACGTCATGAGCGCGCGAAAGATAAAGAAGCCTCAGCGGTGGTGATGACAGATCGAAGGCTTCTTCTTCCGTGTAGACCGTCTTCCTTGTTTTGCCGGCCACAACCAAAGGGTCTTGTGGACTCATCTTCTCGGCAAAGTAGGTGTCCATGTAGAGTGGCGGCATATCCGTGTCGATCGACTGGCTGCAGCCGAATTCATAGCCTTCCAGATCCAGGCCGCCAATCGTCACGTATTCGAACGAAATGGCCTTCCGCAGCCTTTCGAGCAGCGCGTTTTGACGCAGCCTGCGCACCGTCGGAACAGACGAAAGGTCAACGTAGCCTGTAAAGTCCCCCGTGCGATCAGCGGAGCCCATCGCAGTCCCTTTTTTTTGAAAAGCCAACTGATTCTCGATTCTGGCCGCGAACAAATAACACACTAACTGCCGCAGAACGAGCATATCGCTCGTCCAGTTAACCGCTGGGCTGCGCGACAACCAAGCACATTGTCAGTCGACGAGCTTGATATTAGAGAGCTGCGGAACTGATTAAATTTAATCACATTTATCGTTACTCTTAACGAATCATTCATTTCCTCATCCCAATTTGGGGGTATCGATGAGGTTTGGTCAACGCCGGTTTTAATCCGGAAAGGAGTTTTGGGTGGGGTTTGAGGTACGTACCTTGTCACGGACAGGTATGATCTTTCGAGGTCGCGAAATGTCGTTAAATTCTTATACCCGCGCTGGTTCGATCCAAGGTCCGGCGACGGGCGGCGCAGGGGGTATCTCATTGGGAACAGAAACCGTGGTCAGCGGCACCGATCCGGATGAACTCTCTGAGGTATTGTCGACGCCAGGATCGCCGATCAAGGTTGCGGCACTGAACAATAGTCCCATTAGGTTCCACTGCAACTTTCTCTCCGCAGGAGCGGTAAGGGTGGCGGATTGCGCCTACGAAGGGACGATCGCCCTCAAGCGGGAGGCGCCCAGCGAGAAGATGATCATTTTTCTGCCAAAGCAGGGAAATTTGATCTTCAACTACCCGCGGAAACCCATTGAGTCGGTTCCCGGGCGCGGCACTATTCTGGAAGGAGACCCCACCACCGGTACCCTTCTATTCGGCCCACGCCGTCATCTGGCTCTGTTCATCGATAAGGCCAAGATCACCGGCCACCTGAGCCATATGCTTGACCGGACCATCAGCGGCAAGATCGACATCCATCCCTATTTCGATATGACGTCGGATGCGGGGCTTGCATTGGTGCATCTGGCCGAGCAGCTTCATCGCGGCCTTTGCAAGGATGGCCCCCTGCGGCAATCGCCCCTGGCTCTAGCCTCTTTTTGCGACGCCGCCACCTATCTCATCCTTGAAAACTGTCAGCATCGCTACTCGAACGAACTGGGACGCCCGGCCCCTGCCCCCGCTCCGCGCCATGTCAAGTGGGCCATCGACTTCATGCACGAGCATATCGCCGCCCCGATATCGCTCGACGATATTGCGATCGCCGCCAAAGTCAGCGTTCGAACCCTGCAGCAGGGCTTCAGGCAGTTTAGGAATACGAGCCCCATGACCTATCTGCAGGAGATGCGCATGACCGCCGCTCATCACGATTTGCTCTCCTCCGACACGAAACAGACCGTTGCAGACGTTGCGGCCAAATGGGGATTTTCGCATCTCGGTCGATTTGCAGCCGAATACAAGAAGCGTTTCGGGTACCTGCCGTCACAAACATTGAAGGCTTAGAGGTCACTGAAGTCATTTCGATCCAGTGACCTCAAATTTCCGTTGCACCGCTTATCGCTGCATCAAGAGTTCGTACAGTCGTTTCTGCGCCTCGGCGGGCGACATATTTTTGTCATTGAAGAAATCCCCGACCACACCAATCCAACCTTCCGACATCTGGCTCGGCATCGCCTGGGATTGAGCGCTCACCTCGCCCTTCTTCGCCCTGATCATTTCCAATCCTAGCCGGCCGCAACGGTCGAGACCGGCCGGATCGACGTCGGTGCGAACGGGAAGCGAGCCTTTGATCCGGCTGAAAGCGACCTGATTGTCCCGGTCCAGGATCATGCGCGCAAACGCTCTTTGGGCATCTGCCGTGCCATCACGGTTCGTCAGCGGAAAGGCAAAAGCATCGATCACCATGAAATAAGCGATGGAGGTGCCGGGAACGAGCGCGCAATCGAAGTCCTCGTCGACGTGATAGCCGCGCGCCACAAGCTCACCTTTTGCCCAATCTCCCATAAACTGCATGCCAGCCTGGCCGGCGCCAACCGCGGCCGTGGCCTCTGCCCAAGTCTTGCTTTTTCGCGTTGCGAACGGTTCCACATAGTCCGACAAACGCGAAAGCATTTCCAGGGCCTCGATCATCCGCGGATCCTGAACCAATGCCGCATCACCGCTCATAAGGCGTGCATATCCCTCCGGTCCGAATTTATGATAGATGATGTCGTTGAAAATGAGCGACACTTCCCATCGTGCACCGCCAAGTGCAATCGGAACATGTCCGGCGGCTTTGATCTTTTCGGCGACGTTGAAGACATCGTCCCAGGAAACCGGCACGCTAAGGCCGGCATCGTCGAATATCTTCCTGCTGGTCCACAGCCAATTTTCCGCATGGATATTGGTTGGCGCGAAATACACCTTTCCCCGGTACGATATCCGGTCGAGGACAGTCGCAGGCATGACATCCCGCCAGTGATCCGCCTCGGCGACGTCATCTATATCCTGAACGATTCCCATCTCCGGCAGTTCCCGCGATCCAACATTCGCGTTCCACTGCATCACGGCCGGCGGATAGCCATTGGCGATACGATCACTCACGACACGCTGGACGGCGACCTTATTGGCGGCAGGCATGTCGGTCCACTGGTTGCCGGCCGCCACCCAAGCTTTTCGAAACACGTCGAGTGCGGCAGACTCGCTCTTCGATATCCAGAAATGCACGACATCCACCGACACCCCGTCGCCGGCAAGCGCCGGCGCCACCGGGCCAGTGACCGCCAAAGCAACCGCGAGCAATGCCCGCATCATTCCATTCATCCGCTGTTCCTTCATTGATAAAATTGGTCGATCCACCGAATGCGGAATTCTCCTTGAACGTCAGCCTGCGATGCGCATCGTTCTGCGTGATGCGATGCGTGTGCCGCGGTTCGAGACCGTCAGACGCTCGACTGCTGCGGAGGCCGGTTCAGGCTTGGCAAACAAATAGCCTTGGCCGATCTCGCATCCTGCCTGCAGAAGGAAATCCTGCTGGGTTTTGTTTTCGATACCCTCCGCGACACAGCGTTTGCCCAGGTTGCGAGCAAGATTGATCATCGCTCCCACGATTTGTTCCGACCGGATATCGCTGCCCAGATCGGCAACGAAGCTGCGGTCAATTTTGAGCTCGTCGAATGGAAAGTCACGCAGGTGCACGAGTGACGCGAAACCGGTGCCGAAATCATCCAGCGAGACCGACATGCCCCGCTCCCTGAAGCGTGTTATGGTCTCCAATATCTGGCTGGCGCCACGGTTGAGAAAAACGTCTTCTGTCACTTCAACGGCGAAGTCGCGCCATTCAAGGTCATTGGCTCTGATCGCCGCAGCAATGATATCATAGCCGTCCCGACCGAGCAGCAGGACCTCTGGAAGGTTGACGGCCACCGATCCGGGGCGGAGCCCCGCGGCCTTCCACGCCTTGAGATCACGAGCCGCGATGTTGACGACACAGCGCGTCATGCTGCTGATCAGGTGGGATCCTTCCACGAGCGGCAAGAAGCGACCTGGCGGCAAGATGCCAAGCCGGGGATGGTTCCAACGCACCAGGGCCTCGAAGCCCAGGTGTTCTCCGGTTTGCAGATTGACCTTCTGCTGATAGTAGACCACGAACTCGTCGCGGTCGGCGGCGAAAGCCAGAGCCGCTGCTAGTTGGTTCTCTTCAAGACGTCGTGCAAGCGAGGCTTCGTCAAAGATCACGGCGGTATTGCGCTTGGCCTTCGCAGCATAAAGCGCGAGATCGGCAACACGTATGAGCGATGTCTCATCTGCCGCATGCTGAGGTGCAATCGCGCCGCCTATGCTGGCTGAAATCGGCAAGCCCCGACCGTCAAAATAAAACTCCGCGCCAATCGCGGCAACCGCGCGCTCGGCGAGCGTCTCCAACGCCGCTATATCGGCAAGACCGGGAAGCAGAACGGCAAATTCGTCGCCGCCAAGTCTCGCCACGATATCCGTGGAGCGAAAGGTCCCTTGAAGGATGCGGGCAACATGGCGGAGAACCGCATCCCCCGCGGGATGCCCCAGACTATCGTTGATGCCCTTGAAATGATCGAGGTCGACCAGCAGCATCGAAAAGCCCGTGCCGCTCCGCTCCAGCGACACAAAAAACGCGATCAACGCATCATTGAAGGACGAGCGGTTGCTGAGGCCGGTGAGCGCATCGGTATGCGCCTGATGCGTCAACTTGGACTCAAAATCGATCGTTCGCCGGTGCTCGTTACGGAGCCTCCTCAGAAGCGGCATGAAAAGAATTGAGGTGGCCAGAATGAGTGCGGTCGCCGTGAGGCTAAGAAGCACGGCGCTGATCAGGCGTGCATGATCTATGCTCCCGTCGCTGCGATCATGTGCGCTGTCGATCAACGCACTGAACTGGCGCATGAGCATGCTGTCCGAAGAAGCAGCAAAATCGATCGGCCCCCAAAAAGAATAACGCTGACGTCGATCTTCCAGTTTTGCCGACACAACCCTATCGGCGCGCTTGAGGAAATCCTCCAGCCGCCCCGCGAGTTCCAGCCGCATTTCTTCCGATGCGGCATCGCGCGTATTGAGCTTTTCAAGAAGATTCCGTTCCAACTTGCCGTGCAGTTCGTTGAGCTGCGTGCTCATGGCGCGGATGTCGCCGATTGCTTTGCGAACATCATCGACCATCGGCTTGATGATATATTCCGGCATCTCCGCGTTGGCCGAGGCGCTCATGACGGCGCGCGTCTGATTGGTAAGCTGCTGAAAACGGATGAACTGGCGCCCCGTAAGATAGCTGATGTCCTGCTGCAGCGAATGGCGATCGAGTGCGATCTCGACGGTCTGGTAGGTCGCGCCAATGAGCATCGTCATGACGACGACAGCGGCGACATAGTGCCGCCCAATGGACCTGATGTATCCATCCAAAGAGGAATGACGTTGGTCAGACGGAGCCATATGCTCGATCGTCACCGCATCGATCGGCAGCACACTTGTTCGAACTGTCGGCTTACCTGCGGTGAACGCGCCATAGGATACCTTGCGCGAAAACGAGGGTAGCTTCATGGCGATCCTCCTGGCTGCAGCGGTGACCAGACGTGTCATCCATCCGGTCTATTCTCATTGGGGGGAAGCCGCACAAGTCATTCGGGCGGGATCAACGGCCTCGCTGCGTCATCGATATCCGAAGGTCGCTGCTGCAAGGCGTGGGACGATTAGCCTTTGAGAAGTTTAATAAAATGCTGAGCGTGCCGAAGGGAGCAAGCCTTCACCGCGCATTTTGGATCAGATGACGTAATACGGATAGTCTTGTTTTATCAGTCTCACCGTCTGCGTGTCGCTCCTCATGACTACGCCACTTTGGATCGATAGAAACAATCTCAGAAAGCCAATCGAAAAGATGACGCGCCTGAAAAGACGACGCCGTCACGCAAGCGGAAAGTGGCAGGCGACGCTATGGCCGCCCGTCTCGGCAATCAGCGGCGGCCTGACCTCGTGGCAAAGCGGCTTGGCGTATGGGCAGCGGGTCGAGAATTTGCAACCCCTGGGAGGGTTAAGGGGACTTGGTATCTCGCCGTCGAGCAATATGCGCCCCCGCTTGCCGCGATTGTGCGGCTGCGGAACGGCCGAGAGCAGCGCCTGGGTATAGGGATGGCGCGGTGCACCATAAAGTGCATCCGTTTCGCCGATCTCGACGATCGATCCGAGATACATGACAGCCACCCGGCTCGACACCTGCCGGACCACCGCCAGGTCATGGGCGATGAACACATAGGTGAGGTTTAGCCGCTGCCGTAGGTCGGCGAAAAGGTTGACGATCTGCGCCTGCACCGAAACGTCCAGCGCCGATACTGGCTCGTCAGCGACGATCAGGGCTGGCTCGACGGCGAGCGCGCGTGCAATTCCGATACGCTGGCGCTGACCGCCGGAGAATTCGTGCGGATAACGGTCGAGATATTCGCGACGCAGGCCGACGATTTCCATCAGTTCGGCCAGCCGGTTATCGATTGCCACTCCGCTGCGGATGGCATGCACCTTCAGCACTTCCTCGAGCATATCACGCACCTTGCGGCGTGGATTGAGCGAGGACGAAGGATCCTGGAAAATCATCTGCACCTTGCGCCGCACGGGCATAAGCGCGCGTTTCTCCGCCTTGGAAATGTCCTGGCCGTCGAAAGTCAGCCGGCCGGCGGTGATATCGTAGAGCCGCGTCAGGCAGCGACCGAGCGTGGATTTACCGCTGCCCGATTCACCCACCAGACCCAGCGTTTCGCCGGGATAGACATCGAGGCTGATCTCCTCGACGGCTTGCAATATACGGCCCGAACCCGGCCAGATGGTCTTGCCGACGACGAAGTTCTTGGTCAGCCCCTCGGCGGAAAGCAGCGGCCTGGTGTTCTCGGTCGCGCTCATGCGGGCTCCTCCGATATCAGGACGGTATTGCGCAGGGCCTCGCGTTCCTCTCCATCGAGCAAGCAGAGCACCGACTGATTGCCGATATGGCGGATTGGCGGGCGGGCGGCGCATTCGCTCCGGGCGAACCGGCAACGCGGCTGAAAACCGCAGCCCTCGGGAATGCTGCCCGGCGTCGGCGGCATGCCGCCGATCGAAATCAGCCGCTTCGGACGCTCGCCCGCCAGCGGCGGGATCGAGGCCATCAGGCCCCAGGTATAGGGATGGATGGGATTGGAGAAGATTTCGCGCGTCGTGCCGCGCTCGACGATGCGGCCGGCATACATCACCGCCACCTTGTCGGCGACCTCGGAGACCACGCCCATATCATGGGTGATGAGAACAATCGCCAGACCAAGTTCCTTGCGCAGTCTGAGCAGCAGGTCGAGCACCTGTGCCTGCACGGTCACGTCCAGCGCCGTCGTCGGTTCGTCGGCGACCAAGAGCGCTGGCTGGCAGGACAGCGCCATGGCGATCACCGCCCGCTGCCGCATGCCGCCCGATAGCTGGTGTGGATAGCGCTCGACCGCTTCTGCGGGGTTGGAAAAGCCGACTTCACCCAGAAGCTCAATCGCCCGCAAACGGGCAGCCCCGGCCGAGATCGGCTCATGGGCGCGGATCTGTTCGGCGATCTGCCAGCCGATCGTATAGACCGGAGCGAGCGCCGTCATCGGGTCCTGCGAGATGAGCCCGATTTCTTTGCCGCGGATGCGACGCATGGCACTTGCTGACAGTTCGAGAATCCGCTCTCCGCGAAAGGCGACCGCGCCTTCGACCTTGGTGGTTTTTGGATCATGGAGGCCGAGCAGCGAAAGCAGCGTTACCGATTTGCCTGAGCCGGATTCGCCGACGATCGACAGGATTTCTCCTTCGCGCACGGAAAAGGACACGTCATCCACGGCCCTGACAAGACCATAATCAGTGACGAACGAAACCGTGAGACCTTGGACATCGAGAAGAATGGGTTTCTCCGCGTTCTGCATCGTCAGTTCTTCCTCACGCGCGGATCGATCAGCACGTAGACGATATCGACGGACGCATTGGCGAGCACCACGAAGAATGAGGCATACATCACGGTGCCGAGGATCATCGGGAGATCGAGGTTGAGCAACGCCTGATAGGTGAGCCGTCCGACGCCGTTCAGGCCGAACACGACTTCCGTGAGAAGGGCTGCACCGCCGACAAGGGCACCAAAATCAAGGCCGAACATGGTCACGAACGGGATCAGCGACGTCCGGAGCGCATGCCTGAGCATCACCCGCGCCGGGCTCAGCCCTTTCGCACGGGCGGTGCGGATATAATCCTCCTGATAGGCTTCCACCAAGTTGGCACGCAGCACCCTGCCGTAGATGCCGACATAAAGTGCTGCGAGCGTTGCCCAGGGAATGATCAGCGTCAGAAACCAGCCAACGGGATCGGAAAACAGCGGCTTATAGCCGAGCGCCGGAACCCAGGAAAACGCCCATGTGTCGTGGAAGCGGCTCTGCGAGATCAGGTTCATCACTTCGCCCAGCCAATAGACCGGCATGGAGACGCCAATCAGCGCGAGCGCCATGAGCCCGCGATCGAGCAGCGTGTCGCGGGCCATGGCGGCGGCGACACCGAAGACGATGCCGCCGACCACCCACAGCACGGCGGCACCGAACACCAGCGACAGCGTCACCGGCGCGGCCTCCGCAACCTGCGGCACGACGCGCATGCCGCGATTGACGTAGGAAGGGAGATCCTGCGTCACGAACAGCCGTTTCATCATCAGCACATATTGGACCGGCAGTGGCTGGTCGAAGCCGAATTCGCTGCGGATCTGCGCGATCGTCTCCTGGGACGCATTGCGGCCGGCAATGCGCGCGGCCGGGTCGGAACCGGGCGTCGCAAAGAAGATCAGGAACACCAGCGCCGAGATGCCGAACATGACGAACACCATCTGGCCGAGACGCTGAAGGATTGCAAAAACCATCTCCGCTTCCTCAGACGATCTTGGTGCGTGGGTCGAGCACATCGCGGATGCTGTCGCCGAGCACGTTGAGCGACAGAACCGTGAGCGCGATGGCAATGCCGGGTGCCAGTGCCACGGCCGGGCGCGTATAAAGCAGGGTCTGCCCGTCCTGGATGATCGTTCCCCAGCTCGCATCCGGCGCCTGCACGCCGATCGAAAGGAAGGACAACGACGATTCCGTCACGATGTTGAGTGCCATCATCAGCGGAATGAACACGATGAGCATCGTGGTGACGTTGGGCAGGATGTCCTTCCAGAGGATGCGCCATTCGGGAACGCCCAGCCCGATCGCGGCCAGCACGAATTCGCTATTCTTCAGCTCCAACACGCGGCCGCGCACCGGCCGCGCCACATAAGGCACGTAGATGATGCCGATAATTCCGATCGGCAGCAGCAGGCTGTCGGCGGTGATCTCGATCGGGCCAAGCACGATGCCCTTGGAGATCAGCACAATCGACAGAGAAATCGCCAGAAGATAGACCGGAAAGGCCCAGAGGATATCGAGCAGTCGCGACAGGATGATATCGACGACGCCACCGAAAAAGCCCGCACAGATGCCGATCAGCGCGGCCAGGATCAGACAGATCGCAGTGGCGCAGGAGGAGATCAGTAGCGAATTGCGGCCGCCATAGAGAAGCCGGGCAGCGACATCGCGTCCCTGCGTATCGGCGCCGAGAAAATACTGCGCAGCCCAGGTCGGACCGATCGGCGTGACACCAAGGCCCAGGCCTTCCGTCGAAGGCTGCATGATCTTGATTTTCTTTCCGTCGACATTGACCTTACCGCTGAGATTGGACCGGAACGGATCGGTCATCGACACGTAGTTCGCATAAAGCGGCGCAGCGAGGCTGGACAGGATAATCAAAAGCAGTACCAGGGCAGCGGCGACCGTCGCCTTGTCGCGCTTGAGTAGCCGCCAGGCCCGTTGCCAATGCCCCGAGCCTTTTCGCGCGCCTTGGCTTTCCGCACTCTCCACCGGATTTGCAACGCTGTCGGGTACGAGGGTCATTTCCGTTTCCTGCCATCACGCACAGTCGAGCGGCTGCAAATAGCCCTCTGGTCTTGCCGGTCCGGATTGTTCAAGAAGAGATCGAACGGGCAGCGGCGTGCGGCGCACGCCACTGCCCGAAGCCATTTACTTCACCCAGGACTGGGAAATGATCCAACGATTCTGCTTGTTGAACAGGTAATTACCGAGGCGGGCCGAGGTGAAATTCACGCTCTTTGGCGTGAACAGCGGCGCCAGCGGCGATTCACCCATATAGGCCTTGTCGATCTTGGCCCATTCGGCATTCGCTGCACTCTCATCGGTCAGCGAAAGGGTCATGGCCGCCTTCATCTTGGCGTCGAGGTCCTTGTTGCAATAGCCTGAGATATTGATCGAGGAATCGCTGCCCTGGTGGAAGCTATCGCAGGAAAGCAGCACGTTCAGAAAGTCCGATGCGGCCGGATAGTCCATATACCACTGGGTAACGCTGATCTGGACGTTGTTGTTGGTATTCTGGATGTAGGCGAACTGGATATTGGGCGAGATCGCCTTCATCGAGGCATCATAGCCGAGTTCGCTGAGCACGCTCTGCAAATAAGTGCCGATGCCGCGCGCAACTGCGTTGTCTTCGGCGATCACGGTCACTTTCTGGCCCTTCGTACCGGAATCCTCGACCAATTGCTTGGCCTTGTCCATGTCTGCCTCGGACCATTGCGGACCGGGATCCTTGGTATAAAGGCAATCATCGACATGGCCAGGGAAATCAGGCGGCAGGATCTGGCAGCTCGGCTGTGCCAGCACTTCGCCCCCGAAAAGACCGACGAGCGCATCGCGGTCGATCGCATAATTCAATGCCTGTCGTGCCTTGATGTTATTGAAGGGCGGCAGATTGACATTCATCGGCGCATACCAAAAGGCCGCCAGCGGATCGAGATGAACCTGCTTGGCATATTTCGAGCCTAGTTCCGGCAAGCGGTCTGCCGGCGGCGTGTCGTACATCCAGTCCACCTGACCGTTGATTACGGCATTGATGCCGGCCTCTTCCGTCATGCCGAACTTATAGTCGATTTCGTCGGCATAGCCGTCCGGCTGAGCGTCGACGCTCCATTCCTTGAAATAAGGATTGCGCTTCAGCACCATCTGTTCATTCGGATTGTAGCTTGCGATCATGTAGGCGCCGGTTCCCGGGATGGGGCTCGTACCAGCATCCTTGGCGGCCGTATCGGCCGGAACGATGCTCGCATGCGGCACCGCGAGCTTGGCGAAGAACTCTGAATCCGCCGCGACGAGATTGATGGTGACCGTGCCGGCTTTCTCGTCGGCAATCACACCGCCATCAAGCGTGCAGGTATCGCCATTTTCCATGCATTTATCGGCGCCGACGATGCCATTGTAGAAACTGCCCATGGTCGGGCCCTTGACCTTGAAGATCCGCTGGAACGAGGCCAGCACATCGGCCGGGGTGACATCCTTGCCGTTCGAGAACTTGATGCCCTTGCGGATCTTGAACACGTAGGTTTTCCCATCGTTCTTGACCTCGGGCATCGCCTCGGCGATCGCGGGCACGATCTTGAAACCCTCCGTGCCGCCGGCCTGCTTGAACTTGACGAGACCGTCGTAGGTCATCTGGTAGACCTGCCAATACTGGGCGGTGTAGTTGAGCATCGGGTCGACGGTGCCGGCAGCCGAAACGGCCGAGAGCGTCATCGTGCCGCCGCGATGCTGGGTCATCAGCGCAGCCCGATCCTCGGCATAGGCTGCCCCTGAAAGCAGGGTCTGCGTGAGCAGAAGGCCGGCGAAAGCCGCCACAGTGCGGCGGATGGATATTGTCGATCGTATCGTCATGATTATCTGTTCCCTTTTATTATAGCTGGTTCCATGCGGCTGCCCCGTGAGGCAATCTCTTGTTTTCACGGTGCTTTCTCATCCAAAAAGGCAGCGACCTCTGCCATGCAGGCCGCGCGCTCCTCGACATGCGGCATGTGGCTGGACTGTTCAAATATCCGCCAGCGCACATCCGGAATTTCATCGGCATAGGGTTGCACGCAGGCTTTCGTCGCCTCGTCATAGTGGCCAGAGATTAACAGCGTCGGAACGTCGATGGTCGAGAGGCGGCCGACGATCGACCAGTCCTTCATCGTGCCGATGACATGGAATTCGTTGGGACCGTTCATCGTGTGGTAGACAGTCGGGTCGTCGGCGATGGCGTCGAAAGTGCGCTTTACCTCGGGCGGCATGGGGACGACGCGGCAGACGTGGCGTTCGTTGAAAACGTCGGTCGCCTTGGCGTATTCGAGGCTGTCCGTCGTGCCCGCCTGTTCATGCTTGAGCAGCGTGGCCTGCACATCGGCCGGCAGGGCTTCCCGAAGGCGATTGGCCTCAGAAATCCAGGTCTTCATCGCCGCCGGCGAATTGGCGATCACCAGCGCCTTGAGCCCGGCCGGCCGATCGACTGAGAATTCTGCCGACAGCATCCCACCCCAGGATTGTCCGAGCAGGCAGTAGGCATCGCGGATGCCGAGATGGTCGATCAGATTGTGGAGTTCCGCCTTGAAGAAATCGACCGTCCAGAAATCACCACCCTTTTCCGGCAGGTGCGTGGACTTGCCGTTGCCGACCTGGTCATAATGGATGACGGCGCGGCCCGTGGCGGCGATGTCCTTGAAACTGTCGACGTAGTCATGCGTGCAGCCCGGCCCGCCATGCGCGACGATCAGCGGCGGCTTGCCGGAGGCGAGATCGCCGGTGATCCGATACCAGGTCTGATAGGCGCCATAGAGTGCATAGTCTTCGGTTAGCTGCATGTTTCGTCTCCCTTCTTCATCATCTTCCTTAGAGTCCGCCACGGGTACGCCTGTCATTCTTGCAGATGGCATCCGCGGCTTCCTCGATCGTCATGCCCCAATCCATCGAGATGCTTCGCAAGCGTTTGAAAGCGGTCGCTTCGCCGGCATATCCTTGCTGCATCAACTGCAATACGGCGCGCACAACGATCGGCCGCTGTCGCAATCGGTCCTCGAGCGTACGAATATCGTCGGCATCGCCGCGGGCCTTCTGGTAGACATGCGACGCGATCAGCAGCGCGCTATAGGCGCCGGTGGAGCCGATCGGCTTCAGCATGTGCGCGTTGGAGCCTTGGGCCAGCACCCATTCGATCCGTCCGGGCGCTTCCGAGCCGATCAGCGCCACAAGCGGCATGGGCGAAAAGCCTGATGGCCAGGGAAATTGCTGGTCGTGTCCCATATCGGCATCGAAAAACACGACGTCGGCGAGCGCATCCTGCTCGTCGAGCTGCGGCCAGACGGCCCTGACCTGGATATGCAGCGAGTCCAACTGGCGCGTCAGCGCCTCGACGGCCGGGTGCGGCCGATGCAAGATCACCGCGCGCCAACTGGAAAACATCGGTCGTTCGAAGCGGCTCATTTCACCACCCTTAGTCCGGCTCCCGGCGCATAGCCGCTGGGTTTGCCCGGAAAAATCGAACGCACCAAGTAAGGGTCAGCCTCGACAACGGGCGTTTCGGTGTCGAAAATCTCGAAACCGCCCTCACTGTCGGACCTGCCGATAAATGGCCGCAACCCGGCATAATGTGTGCGCGGATCAAACGAAATAGGCCCAATGGGCGTATCGAACCGCCGTTGCGTGACCACCTTGCGGATCAGATCCGGATCGTCCGTGCCGGCATCAGCGACTGCCTGAGCCAGGACGGAAACCGCCATGTAGGCGAAGACGAATGGCCCGGTGACCGGGCGTCCGCCGCCGCGACGGGCTGCCAACCGCGCCTTGAAACGCCGGTTTTCCTCAGTGTCGAGCCTGTCCAGATAGATGTTGGTGATGATGTGCCCAGCCTTGGCCTGCGGGCTGAGGTCCGCGAGGTCGATTTCCGAAAGGTTGCAGGCTACGAGTGGTCGGCGTTCGGCGCTAAACTGGACGTCGTCCTCACGCAGCTCCGCATAGGCACGGATGAACGCCTGGGCGGAACGACCAACGAGGTTGGAGAGGATGAAATCCGGCCGCTTCTGGCGGATCTCGGCAATCAGATGGTCAACCTCTTCCGAGCCGAGTGGCACAAAGCGCTCAGCCAGAACCTCACCATCCACGGCTTCGGTTATCTCGCGGGCGATGCGGCCGATTTCCCAGCCCCAGATATAGTTCGAGCCGACGATGAACGGCCGCCGGCCGTAGCGCGGCAGGACATAGTCGAACAAGGGCAGCAGATGCTGGTTGGGACAGGCCCCCAGATAGATGACGCTGTCACTCGTCTCATAACCTTCATGCGGAAAGGCATACCACAGCAGCGCGCCGTGGCGTTCGACGACCGGAAGCACTTCCTTCCGGCTCCAGGACGTGATCGCACCGACAATGTGCCGACATCCCCGTTGCCGGATGGTGGCTTCGGCAAGTTCGGCATAGCGTTCTGCGCTACCGGCTGGATCATCGACGCGCGGTTCGAATTGGAAGAAGCAGTTGGGATCACCGTTGACTTCGGCGATCGCCGCCAAGGCCCCGTCCACAGCATCGCGGCCAAGCGCTGCGTAAGTGCCTGTCGTCGAATAAAGAAGCGAAACAGGGATGGGCTTCCGGATCATGAGGCGTCCCACGACACGTAACGCAGGCGGCAACCGCTTGTCTGCCGCCCGAAAGGCAATCGATTATCCTGACTGGGTGTATCGCTTATCACGCCAATATCTCAGTTCGAATACGTGCTTGGTAAGACCAACCAAACGGCAATAAAAAAGCCCCGTCCGCAGGATATGCGGAAATCGGGGCTCGTTTGCCGTCGGCGATTAATGCCATTTCTTACTTCAACGCTACGATAGGCTCACTTTATAGTCAATTAGAAAACATGCTCATTTTTCAATCAATCGCATAGGTGCGATGCGGTGATATCGCACCGTGGCGGGGCGCTCGATGCGAGGATGCGCAATAACTAAAACAGACACTCCAACAGCAACCGCGGAACACCCTCACTTGCATGCCACAATAAATACGAACCTGCGGCATGTTTTATTGGTCAATTTGCATCATTGTTAAACTTCTGATGCTATCGGTGCCCGGAAGACAAATATTGGCGTTCAATATGCAAGTTGTTGATATCGAGGCAATTGCTCAAAAAGCAAATTCGAACTTACGGGAAGCCTGGCACCTCGGATGTACCGGCCGTTCGGTTGAGGCGCTCACACTTGCCAGCCAAACTCTTGCCGATGCCAAGTCGCGGAGCGACGATCGGACCGCCGCGCTATGCGACACCGATATCGCCTGGTACTGCTTGCAGATCGGCAAGGCCGAACTCGGGATAACGCATGTCCGCAAGGCAGTAGACTTCTGGAAGTCAAACGGGGAGCCCATTCAGGAAGCCTATGCCCGGGCCTATCTCGGATGGTTGTTCCTGGAATTGGGCTTGCCGGAGGAGGCGATCGAAGAGGCTACCCGCGCGCTGGATTTGGCCGACAGGACCGACGACCCAAGGGTGCAGAGCCTGGCCACCAACGTCATCGGCATTATCTTCTGGTACAACAAGCAGCCCGACCGCGCCATTCTGATCAGCGAAAGGGCTGTCGAGCTCGCCAGATCTATCGGCGATAAGACCTTCGAATGCTGGTGGCTCATCAATCTCGGCGGCGCTCATTCGGAAGGCGGCTATATCGCGCAGTCTCTCGGCCAGCAGGAAGAAGGGCACCTGAAGCTAGTGAGAGCGCTGGAGCTGACCGAACAGGCGCTCGATATATCAATCGAGATCGGCGACCGCTGGGCTGCTCGCATTTGTCTCGGCAACGAAGCCGATTACTACAGCCATCTAGGCGAGCACGACAAGGCGCTCCAGTGCATGGTCCGCTACCAGGCATTTCAGGAAAACAGCTATGTCCGGGACAGGCAGCAATATCTCTACACTCTAGGCCAAATCCACATCAATGGCGGAAACTTCGTGGAAGCCCGCTCGCTGCTGCTTGAGGCGCTGGATCTGATCGGCGACGGCGGCAGCTTCGATTCCTATATCCAGATCTATCTTTATCTGTCGCAGGCTTATGAGGGGCTGGGACAGTTCGACCTGGCGCTGGAGACGCATAAAAAGTTCCACCACGCATATTTGCAGAATAGCGCCGAGAGAACCCAGCAGCGCGCGCGTCTCGCCGAAATCTACTATGAAACCAAGCGGTTTAAGGAAGTCGCTGAAACGGAAACGAAGCGTGCCGACACGCTGGAGGCCTCCTATCAGAAACTGCAGGAAGAAACCGATATCCTTGCCAGTGCCGTTTATCTGGACGCGCTGACTGGGCTTTATAACCGCAAATATCTCGACAGCCGCTTTAAGGAACTGGAATCTGAGAACCGTCCATATTCCATCGCGATGCTGGATGTCGATCATTTCAAGTCGATCAACGACAACTTCTCCCATATGATCGGCGACCAGGTTCTGAGTGCCATTGGAACCATATTGCGCAACCAGTTGCGGATTACCGACCAGGCAATTCGCTTTGGCGGCGAGGAGTTCATCGTCCTGCTGGCAGGCCCTCCCCGAGGCGCCGCCGATGTCTGCGAGCGACTGCGTTCGGCCGTCGAGCATTGGGACTGGTCGGAGATCTGCAACGGGCTGCAGGTCACGATCAGCATAGGTGTCGCTGGCACCCTCTCTGCCAACGCACCCAACGAAATTCTGGAGATCGCCGACCAAAATCTCTATGCAGCAAAAAGAGGCGGGCGAAATCAGGTTGTTGCGTAACGGGCATTGTACAGCTTTCGGCGAAGGTAACAGTCGCCAAATCTAGGCGGATCACGCCAGTGTATCCGGCCGCGTAGTTGCGCCAGATGGCGCCGCCCGAGCGGCAACATGCGTGCTCAGCGATACGTCCTCTCATACCAAGTTCTATGATGCTGCATCAGAAACACCTGGTGCAGGAGTTCTTGCGTGCCTGCATATTGCGGCTTGGCGGGGTGTTGAATCTGGATCGAGATGGAGTTCTACAGGAACGGGCGCGGAGATGCATTTCCGCTATCTGCTCATGCCTCTCTCTATCCAGCTTTCATCATAATATCCAGAATGAGCAGCGAAGTTCCTTCGCAACCGCGATGGCCAAGGCAAACCCGCAAAAATCCAGTGTTTGTTAAGAGTTACCGTCAATTCATCCAACGCGGGCGCAATTGCCGCGATGTTCCATGTCGCGCGACCAAAAGCCTGTCCACGCTGCACAAATGATTTGAGGCGGCTTTTTTCACCAATTCACAAAGAGCCCAATGACGACGGCGCCTCTGTCTTTTCATACTGGAACAGCATGCCGAATCTTATTCCGTTTCCATCCCAAAAGCGCAATCGACCGGATGCCCCGCCCCTGAATATTCCGATGCTCCCCGACGAAGTTGAACTTCTGTTGATGAGCAAACATGAACTCCTCGTCAGCGCAACGAACTACCTTGAAGCGCTCTGTAGGTCGCTAAGGCACGACACCGGTGCCATGCCGCATCACCCAATGAACGCAGACGGGCGATCGGTGCAGAAGGCGTAGAGGCCCGCCGTCTCTTTTATCTCTAACCTAAACCATTCAACGCTTCCGGCTGCAGGGGGGAGGCTGCCGGCGCTTAAACACAAAGGATTTCTATTATGTCCTTCTTGGCGAACCTCAAGATTGGCACCAAGCTCGCACTTTCATCCGGTATCGGCATCGTCCTGATCGCAGGTATCCTTATCAATCAGCAGATAGCAAGCAGCGAAATCAGTTCGGCGAACGCCGCTGTTTCTCGTGAGCAAACGATTTTCAATGGCATTCAGACTGCCGCCGTATCTCTCGCGGAAATGCGGGCGGCTTCCAACGAAGTCGGCTCCGGCACGACCGCTCGGGATGTCGAAGCCGCACTTAACCAGGCCAAAAGAAGCAGCCAGCAGGCATGGGATGGCCTTGAGGAGCCCATCAATATCGCTCTGAAGCCCGATGCCTTGAAAGACATCGTTGTGGCCTGCGCGAGTATGAGGGCCTTATAGCAAAACGTGCCTCCGCTCTGACCGCAGCCATGGCGAAAAAGAACGGCGCTCCCTTGAGCCAGACGGAAACCGATACGGCATTGGCCGTTGTCGCCACCACAGACATCGACCAAGTCATGGAGCGTACGCGCACAGCAACAGAAGCCTCGATCAAGAACGCTCGTCACTTCACGGAGGAAGCAAAAACGGCTTTGGCCGCTGCCGTTTCAAGCGCCGAAACGATCTCGTTGATCATTGGCGCAAGCGTCATCTTCGTCCTGTTCGCATCGGCGATCGTATTGATGATCGGAGTTGCCAGGCCCATCAAGACGATGACGGCGGTGATGCGCCGACTTGCCGACGGCGACACAAGTGTCGATATCGACTTCAAAATGCGCCGGGACGAAATTGGCGCCATGTATGAAACCGTTAAGGTCTTCCAACAGAACGCCGTCGCCAACGCTCGTCTCGAACAAGACGCTGCAGTTTCTCGCAGTCATCAGGAGGCCGAACGTGCCGAGGTACAGCGCCGCAGCGAGCAGGAAGCCGAACAGTTGCGTTTTGCCTCCGAAAACCTCGCATCCGGTCTGAAGCGGTTGGCCGCCGGCGATCTCGCCTTCCAAATCAACGAGACCTTCGCGGCGGACTTCGAACCGTTGCGCCAGGACTTCAATCGCTCCGTTCGCCCGCTCGGCTCAGCACTGTCGACCATCGCCGAAAGTGTCGATGCGATGGACAGCGGCACACGCGAAATCTCGTCAGGCGCGCAGGATCTTTCCAAGCGCACGGGACAGCAGGCCGCGTCGATCGAGGAGACCGCGGCAGCCCTCGATCAGATCGTCGCCAATGTCGGCTCGTCGACGAAACTGACCGAAGAAGCCCGCACGGTCGCGACCCAAGCCAATCAGAGCGCCCAGAAATCCGCCGAAGTGGTCTCGCATGCCGAGGAGGCGATGCGGCGGATCGAGGAGAGTTCGCAGCAGATTTCCAACATCATCGGCGTCATCGACGAAATCGCCTTCCAGACCAACCTGCTGGCGCTGAATGCCGGCGTCGAGGCGGCACGTGCCGGTGAAGCCGGCAAGGGCTTTGCCGTCGTCGCCCAGGAAGTGCGTGAACTTGCCCAGCGCTCCGCCCAGGCGGCCAAGGAGATCAAGGGACATATTCAGAAGTCCTCGGCCGAAGTCGAAAGCGGCGTGAAGCTGGTACGCGATACCGGCGAAGCGCTGAACGTCATCGGCGGCTTCATCGGCCAGGTCAACAGCCACATGAACGCCATCGCCGTTTCGGCCAAGGAGCAGTCGACGGGTCTTGCCGAGATCAACACGGCGGTCAATTCGATGGATCAGACGACGCAGCAGAATGCAGCCATGGTGGAACAGTCGACGGCGGCCGCCTCCAGCCTTGCCCAGGAGGCGGTTAAGCTTCGCAATCTCATCGCCGGCTTCCAGTTGGAGGGTGTGGCTGGCCCGCGGGTTGCCCGTGACACGGCAAAGCCGGTTGCCTCTCCGGCACGTGCGCTTGGCAACAAAATTGCCCGCGCCTTTGGCGGCAAGGCGGCGACTGCGGCAGCCACCAAGGAATGGGAGGAATTTCGATGGAGGCGACCTCTTCAGCCCAAGGTCAGGCAACGACGCTGGAAATCATTGCCTTTCATCTCGGTGACCAGCAGTTCTGCATCAAGACGACATCGATCCGGGAAATCCGGGCATGGGCAGCGGCAACGGCACTGCCCCACGCGCCACCGCATGTTCTCGGCATGCTGAACCTCAGGGGCTCGGTTATTCCGATCATCAATCTTGCCGCTAAGCTCGGCGTGCAAAGCTCGGTACACACCAGCCGCAGCGCCATTGTCGTTGCCGAGGTAGGATCGAGCACGATCGGCCTGGTGGTCGATCGCGTGTCGGACATCCTGTCGATCGGCAATGGCCAAATCCAGCCGGTGCCGGACTTCGGCACCGAGTTCGACCCGACCTTCTCGTACGGAATTATCCCGCTCGACCAAGGCATGGTCTGTTTCCTCAACCTCGATCAAATGTTCGCCAACATCGAGCAGGTAGCGGCGGCGTAGCGGCTCTATTTTGCGGGGCGTCAGTAACTGCCGCCTCAAATGCAAGCCCGCGACGTTCCGATCATCGGAGCCAGCAATGGCCAGGCATTCCAACCATTCGCTTCGGCTGGAGCCATTTTCCAGCCGAAGCCTCACGGGAATGATTTCCCGTTCGCAATCAGCCGATGTACGGCGCCTATGATCCGCCCAGGCGAAAATGCTGCAACTGCGAGCAGATTATTCTGCGCTTAGCGGATATCCTGAACGCAGTGCGTATATCGCATTGCTGTACTAACGGCCCTCAGTCCCACATATCCGGAAACGGATTCCGCTGACGCGCAATCCTTCTATCCCACGGATAGGCCTTGGTAATTTCCAATGCCGCAAGCAAAGACTGAGGTACGTAGATCATGTCGGTTTCAGGATTAAAAATGTCGAGTTCGACAAAGGGTTCAAACTCCATACACGGTCCGTGACGCCACTCATGATAGAAGCGTTGCGACGAGACCCGCTGATCTCCGTCGAAGACCGGCATTACCACGTCGGGCACTACAGAATCTGGAATGGTCGACGCCATTCCGAAATAAGAATCAAACTTTCAGACGGACCCGATGTCTTTGTGCTCTACGTTCCATTTGTGGATACGAAAGCCATAGGAACCAGCTATAGACAGGGCGCTACAAAGCCGACCGTCCTATTGGGCGACATGTCAAGCTTTGAGGCACTGACTCCTCATGTAGACCTCAGCCATATCGGCATAGCGTTCGAAAAGTCCGCGATGATCCGGCAATTGAGCACATTGCTGGATGCGCCCGTTGTCAAAGACATCTGTTTTATGGGCGCAATTAATCTGGCTACCGCAAAAGGCGCGCAGATAGCGATGCTGGGAACTCTTATTTGGAGCTGTCTCGACACAAGCCTTTTTGCCCACCCTCCTTCGACGCTCATCGAACATCTGTTGAATGCGATGATGATCACGTTGCTGGAAACGGTCCCGAATAACTATTCAGGGCGGCTCGCAAAATTAGCATCCCCGGCAATCCCCAGGCATTTGAAGAGAGCAATCGAGTATATGCACGCCAATGTCGCATCGCCGATGAACATTGCCGATATCGCAGAGGCAGCCGGCACAAGCGTTCGATCGCTGCAGGCTGCCTTTCAGCAATTCAAAGGCACGACACCTCTCAACTATCTACGGACAATCCGCTTGGAGGGCGCTCGCAACGCACTGCAGGATCCAACCACCTCTCTGTCGATTGCGAAGATCGCCCAGAGTTGGGGGTTCTCCCATATGGGCCGCTTCGCAGCGCTTTATCGCAGGTCCTTCGGCGAAATGCCATCCAACGCAACAAAGCAGCGTAAACCTACCAGCGAATAACATCGTCGCCACCGAGCGATAGCGACGGCTGAGCAACCTTCTATCTCGGCACTGAGAGTAGTGCTGCGCTGGACGCAGCCGTATTTCCAGATCCCTAACGCACGACCGTTGAATGGGATTGATGCTCCTCAATCCGACATGGGCCACAACCTGCACCTGAATAGCCATTTTATGCAGGATCGTCCAATTTGCGCAAAAACCTCATGGGCCACGGTTAATAAAAGACGATCGTTTACTTTTATGTCAGGTGATTAATCGATTTTCTTGGGCGACATAGCTTTTCCACGCCGCCACAATACTTGGCACATCGCATGCATGATGCAGGACGATATTTTAGCTTCCGCGAGCCCTATGACGGCATCTCGCGGTGATTGAGAGTATACGAATGCTATCATCCATTTCGTCGCGCCTCGGCGCCAAATTGGCCGCACTTTCCGCTATTAGCATTTTCATGGTCGCGGCGATGCTTTTGATCGTGCTTTATGGCGGCCGGGTGATCGATGAACGCTCAGCCTATCTCAAAAGCCAGTTGATTGTCTCCCGCGACCTCGTCGATGCAAAGGCATCGTTGCGCGGCATGCAGGTCGGCGTGCGCGATCTGCGTCTTGCCTCCTCTACGGAGGAACTCACCACTGCCGTCGATTACATAGCCGCTCGTCATCACTCAGCAATCAAATATCTGGACGACGCCGAGGGCAGTTTGAGATTGCAGGTCAACAGAGACCGGATAGAACAGCTTAAAGCCATGACCGAGAGCTTTTTCGCTGCGACGAACGACATGGTTGAGGTCATGAAGGCGGAGCTGCAGAGCAAAGATGGTGGCGCAGCATTGGATGGGAAGGAAAAGGACGTCCAAGCAAGGATGCTCAGCATGACGAACGAGCTATCCAAACTGCTCGATGAGGGTGTTGAATCGGCAAAGGCGATGGCGACCCAGGTTGACGGCGAGGCAAATGCGGCAGCAAAACTCGTATTGCTGCTCAATCTTGGTGTCGGGCTGCTGGTCATGGCGACACTGATCGCATCCGCCGTATTCGGCGGGAAAACGATCGCTCGTCCAATCAATATGTTGACCAATAGCATGGGGCAGCTCGCAGACGGCGATCTCGGCACGAGCATTCCCTATGTCGGCCGCCGCGACGAAATCGGTGCGATGGCGCGTGCTGTAGAGGTGTTCAAACAGAACGGCATTAAAGTGCAGGAATTGAATGCCCAGGAAGCGGCGCTGCATGCAAAAAGCGCCGATCTGCAGCTAAGCATCGGAGCCGTCGTATCGGCAGCGGTCGCCGGCGATTTCACGCAGCGCATCACAAAGGCCTATGACAATGCCGATCTCGACCGCTTTGCGACGAGCGTCAACGAGCTTGTCGCCTCCGTCGACCAAGGTGTTGCCGAGACCCGTCGCGTCGTCGCCGCACTGGCCGAAGGCGATCTGACGGGGACAATGCGTGGCGAGTTCCAGGGCGCTTTCGGCGAACTGAAGAACAACGTCAACGCGACGATGGCCAATTTGCGCTCCGTACTTGGCGATGTCCGCACTGCGATCGAAACGATCAGCAACAATGCCGGTGACATGCGCCTGGCATCCGGCGATCTTTCAAAACGAACGGAGCAACAGGCAGCCGCGCTGGAGGAGACCTCCTCGGCGCTTGAGGAAATCACGGTCGCCGTGAAGAGCTCGACGGAACGGGCGCTCGAAGCGAGCCATATGGTCGACGAGGCACGCAGGAGCACCGAACAGTCAAGCGCCATCGTCAAGCAGGCCGTCGTCGCCATGGGGCGGATCGAGCAGGCCTCGGGCGAGATCGGTCAGATTATCAACGTCATCGACGAGATCGCCTTCCAGACCAATCTGCTTGCCTTGAATGCCGGCGTTGAGGCGGCCCGTGCCGGTGAGGCCGGGAAGGGCTTTGCCGTCGTTGCCCAGGAGGTGCGGGAATTGGCCCAGAGATCGGCAAACGCCGCCAAGGATATCAAGACGCTGATCAACCGCTCGGGCGAAGAGGTGAATTCCGGCGTCAAGCTGGTGACGGCAACCGGCACGGCGCTCACATCGATCCAGGATCATGTGGTGAAGATCAATGATCACGTTCATTCGATCGCAACCGCCGCCAAGGAGCAATCGACGGGCCTCTCCGAGGTCAGCACCGCCGTCAATCAGATGGACCAGGTCACCCAACAGAACGCGGCCATGGTGGAGGAATCCACCGCCGCCACCAATAGCCTGGCAGACGAGGCAGTCAAACTTCGCGATCTCATCGCCCGCTTCAAGCTCGAGGCAGGGATGGCACCGCACGCAGCCGGTCAGACCGCCAAACCGGTCGCATCACCAGCCCGCGCACTCGGCCGCAAGCTCGCAAACGCCTTCTCCGGCAACGCAGCATTGGCCAGCAAGACCGGCTGGGAGCAATTTTGATGTCAAGGCGTGCTCGATGGCCATCGAGCACGCCTTGACGTTCGAATGCGCTCCGTCACGAGTGTCAAACAATCGATCGCAGCACGCCGATTGGACAGCTTTAGAAAAGGCGGCCGCCTCTCCTCCTTTGGCAGCACAACCGAGTTTTTGTTTCAAAACGGCGACTAAAATACAGCGGTTAAATCATCGGGAATGCGCTACTCGTTGAAAGAGCCGCCGCAGCCCGGAGCATGCCGACTTGTCCTCGAGCAAGTCGTGTTTGTGCCGGATGGCGTATCCGCGTCTACGAGGAGGAAACGAATGGGTTTCGAGATGCAGCTACTCCATGAGGAAATGACCGCCTGGCGCCGTCATCTTCACGCCCATCCCGAATTCGGCTTCGAAGAAAAAGAAACAGCCGCTTTCGTCGCCGGGAAACTGCGAGAGTTCGGATTGGACGACGTCGCCGAGGGTATCGGCGGGACAGGGGTGGTGGGTACCCTGACGCGCGGATCGGGTAATCGTTCAATCGCCCTTAGAGCAGATATGGACGCCCTGAGGATCCCTGAGAACAACAGCTTTAGCTACAAGTCGCAGACGCCGGGCGTCATGCATGCGTGCGGACATGACGGGCACACGGCGATGCTTCTTGGGGCCGCGAAGATGCTCGTCGAAGACGATGACTTCGACGGAACCGTCCGGTTCGTGTTCCAGCCTGCCGAGGAATGGGGAAAAGGGGCGCTGGCCATGTTGTCGGACGGCCTTCTGGAACGCTTTCCGTTCGAGGAAATATTCGGCATCCACAACATGCCGGGGATGCCCGTCGGCACCTTCGAGACCAAGGCCGGTCCGATCATGTCGGCCGAGGACAATTTCGAGATCATCCTGCGCGGGGTCGGAGGTCACGCCTCCAAACCGCAGGCAGGAAGCGAAGTTCTCGTTGCGGCGTGTGCCCTTGTCACCAATCTGCAGACGATCGTCTCGCGCCGGCTGAGCCCCGGCGACATCGCAGTTGTCTCGGCAACGGAGCTTTTGACGGACGGAACGCGAAATGCGCTTCCGGGTCTTGCCCGGATCCTGGGCGATGCGCGGAGCTTCCGCCCGGAGGTGAGCAGCGATATCGAAAAGCAGATGCGCATCATCGCCGAAGGAACGGCCCTTGCCTACAACGTGGCGGTCGAAGTCAATTACACCAGGGAATTCGTTCCCACCCTGAACGACGAGGAACTCGTGAATGTGTCCTTCGCCGCGGCCCGCAAGGTTTTAGGCGATGACAAGGTCCGCGTTGCTCGCGAGCCGATGACTGCTTCCGAAGACTTCGCACGTTTCCTGGAGCAGGTTCCCGGCTGTTTCGTGTTCATAGGAAACGGTGAGGATTCCGCTCCACTCCACAATCCGAACTTCGACTTCAATGACGCGCTCTTGCCTTTAGGAGCGAGCCTGCACCGCGAATTCGTCCGCGAACGTCTTCGCGTCTACTGAGAATTCTTCTCCGCTCCCAACCGATCGCCATAGGCAGAGAAACGAACCAGACCGCGCCCGACGATCAGTTCGGGCGTACATGCGCGCCGCTCCTTCAGGTGCGGTTTCGGCGGCTATCGAGGGAAACGTTCAGGCCTACCTTCACCCTGTCCATCGCGACGAAGCTGCGGAAGCGCTTTACGTTGTTGTTGGCGAAGAACAGGCGTCTGGTCATGGCCTCGTAGTCTGCCATCGTCCGGACGACGACGAGGAGGATGAAGTCCACCTCCCCGGTGACATAGTAGCACTGCTGCACCTCGGGTGCTTCGCTGAAGGCCTTTTTGGCCTGGTCGTGCATGTCCTTATGCTCGCTATGCATCTCCACTTCGACGAACACCGTGATCTCTTGGCGAACGTGTGAGGGGTTGACGACCGCGACATTGGCCATGATCGTCCCGGTTTCCTCCATCCGCTTCACACGCCGCTGGACCGCCGGGGCCGACAAGCCGATCGCCTCGGCGATCGACCGCTGCGGCGTCTTGTTGTCGCACTGCAGAATTTCGAGGATCGCGAGGTCGAAGCGATCGAGTTCGACCATATCGGCGCGCGTCTTTTCCGGCATGTTCCGTTCCTTTGTGGACTTCAGGATTTCACCTTCAATTGGCGATTCACCCCCATTTGCCTCGCCTCCGCGAGCGAATGTTGCATAAATGGCGTCAAAATGGAGCGCCTTTCTCGTTCGCGATGAAGTAATTCTCATTCACCATCAACTCAAAGAGGACGTCTCGACGATGTTCATGCTGAACGACCAAGCCGATTATCGCACGCCATTAGAGGCTGGAGACGCCGAGATTCTGAGTGCCGAGGCAGCCAACGAAGTTGAGCGCTTCCTGCGGCATCGCGAAGGCCACAACGTCACTCCCCTCGTCTCATTGCCGGCACTCGCGCGCAAAATCGGAGTGGGATCGATTGTCATCAAGGACGAAGGACATCGGCTTGGCCTCGGAAGCTTCAAGGCACTTGGCGGCTCGTATGCCGTAATCCGGCTTGTCCTTGAGGAAGCCTCGAAAGAGTTTGGTCGAGAGGTGGATGTCTCCGAGCTGCAGAATGACGACGTGAAGGCCGTGGCCGCCAAGATGACATTCGCCTGCGCAACCGACGGAAACCATGGCCGCTCGGTGGCCATGGGTGCGCAGTTCGTCGGTGCGAAGTGCTCGATCTTCGTTCATTCGGGTGTCAGCGCCCAACGCGTCGCTGCAATCGCGCGCTACGGGGCCGACATGATCCGCGTAAACGGCAACTATGATGACTCGGTTCACGAGGCTGCCCGCGTCGCCGAAAAGAAGGGCTGGATCACCGTCTCAGACACATCCTGGCCCGGCTACGAGCGCATCCCCGGCTTCGTCATGCAAGGATACACCGCCCTTCTCAGCGAAGCGCTTCGGCAGATGCCGGAACCGCCGACCCATGTGTTCGTGCAGGCAGGCGTCGGCGGCATCGCCGCGACGGTGGCTGGCCATTTCTCCATCCTCCTTGGAGACGCTCGCCCCTATTTCGTCGTCGTCGATCCGTCTCGTGCGGCCTGCCTTTTCGAGACCGCCCGTGCCGGTCATCCGGTCAAGGTCGAGCATGGCGAAGCCACGGTGATGGCGATGCTCGAATGCTATGAGCCGTCCTTGGTCGCCTGGCGCATCCTTTCGCGGACCGCCGACGCATTCATGGCAGTTGAAGACTCCGAGGCGATCGCGGCCATGAAGCTCCTGGCCAATCCTAGGGGTTCCGACCCTGCGATGGTCGCGGGCGAAAGCGGCGGCGTMGGGCTTGCTGCCCTTCTGAACCTGGCCGCCGACAAGGCACTGCGCGAGAAGATCGGTCTCGGACCGCAGTCGCGCATATTCCTGATCAACACTGAAGGCGCGACGGACCCGAACCTCTATGAAAAGCTCATCGGAGCGACGCCCTCAGAAGTTCTGTCAAGAAATATGGAAAGGGTCGCGGGATGAGCGACAATTCGATCCATCCCGCGCGGCTGCTCGGCCGTCTGGTGGAACTCGGTAACATCGGCCGGGATAGCGGCGGTCAACTCGTCCGCCTCGCTGCGACGGACTCCGAAAAGCTGGGCCGCGACAAGTTCGTCTCCTGGATCGAGCAGGCAGGGCTGGAACTTGCCGTCGACCGCATCGGCAACATTTTCGGGATATGGAAGCCAGCCGGCGTGACCGAGGAGGCGCCCCTCATGCTCGGCTCTCACATCGACACCGTCATCAATGCGGGCATCTATGACGGATGCTACGGCGTGCTGTCGGGACTTGAGGTGATAGAGACACTCCTGGAGGCCGGATTCGAGCCGTCGCAGCCAATCGTGGTGGCGGCATTCACCAACGAGGAAGGCGTCCGTTACGCTCCGGATATGATGGGATCGCTCGTCTACGCGGGCGGTCTCGATGCCGAGATCGCGCTGGCGACGGTCGGCACGGACGGCAGCGTCCTTGGCAGGGAACTGGAACGCATCGGCTACGATGGAGCGCATGAACCGGGCTTCATGCGTCCCTATGCCTATATCGAGCTGCACATCGAGCAGGGTCCGGTGCTCGAGCGCGAAGGCGTCCAGATCGGTGCCGTCGAAAATCTGCAGGGCATATCCTGGCAGAAGGTGACGATCGAGGGCGACGCGAACCACGCAGGCACGACGCCGATCTCGATGCGGCGCGACGCAGGCTATGTTGCCGCACGGGTGATTACCTTCCTTCGGGACCGGGCGAAGAACTCCAACACGCCGACGGTCGCTACGGTCGGGTGCATGGAATTCCAGCCGAATGCCATCAACGTCATTCCGTCACGAGCTGTGTTCACGGTCGATCTGCGGGATCCGGACGAAAGCCGCCTGCAACAAGAAGAGGCCGCACTGGCTGCCTTTCTGGACGAGCTTGAGCGCCAGGAAGGCGTCTCGATCGAAGTCGAGGGTCTGGCTCGTTTCGAGCCGGTGCAGTTCGATCGGAATATCGTTGAGATGATCGAAGGCGCTGCGAAGAGCCGCGGTCACTCATGCCGGCGCATGACGTCCGGTGCCGGGCACGATGCACAGATGATTGCGAGGATTGCGCCTGCCGCGATGATCTTCGTCCCCAGCATTGGCGGCATCAGCCACAATCCGAAGGAAAGCACATCCGATGCGGACTTGATCGCGGGAGCGAACATGCTCCTGGATGTTGTCCGGCAGCTTGCGGCGAAGGCGCACTGACGCAGCCTTCACCCGCGGCGGCCCTCTCTTGACCCGAAGTCTTCTCCCTTTTCGATGGAGCCGCGAGCCTATGCGAGGCGCCTGGTCCTTTGGAGAAACGGCGTTTTATAATCTATATTATTTATAGAAATTATGCCTTTGCTCGCTCGACCTGCTTGGTGCCTAGATTGGACCCGAAGGCGCTGACCGCTGCGCCGAGGTCGAAAACACGCCGGACGCTTCCAATGTCTGCCGGCAGAACAAGGAGCTAAGGCATGGGCGCGCCCATTGTCATTCACATAACCCAGCCTGCAGTAAATCGAATTGCAAGTCCTGACGAGGCGCTTGAGACCGCGCGCAGGCTCGCCGCCCAATTTGCCGCCACCGCCGCGGACCGCGATGCGGAACGCCGGTTGCCCTTCGCCGAACTCGACCAGCTTTCGCAATCCGGCCTTTTGGCGATCGCTATTCCCATGGAATATGGTGGGATCGACGTCTCGAACGCAGTCCTGGCGGAGGTGACCGCGATTCTCGCGGAAGCAGATGGCTCGATCGGCCAGATCCCACAAAACCACTTCTACATTCTGGAGGCGCTGCGCACGGACGGTAGCGAGGAGCAGCAGCGGTATTTCTTCGGTCGAGCGCTCGCCGGCGACCGTTTCGGCAATGCGCTTTCCGAGCGCGGCACGAAGACAGTCGGGCACTACAATACCCGCGTAACGCGGGACGGACCCGGCTATCGCATCAACGGCACCAAATATTACTCGACCGGCGTTCTGTTTGCCGACTGGGTCACGGTTTTTGCGCTGAATGAAGAGGACCAGATGGTGATGGCCTTCGTGCCCAAAGGTACTGAAGGTGTCGAGATTATCGACGACTGGGACGGCTTCGGGCAGCGCACGACGGGCAGCGGTACGACGATCTTCAACAACGTCTATGTCCACGCTGATTCCGTCGTTCTTCATCATAAGGGCTTCGAGCGGCCGACGACGATCGGCTCCGTCGGCCAGATCATCCATGCCGGCATCGATCTCGGCATCGCGCGCGCCGCCTTTGCCGAAACCCTGGAATTCGTGCGCACCAAATCGCGCCCCTGGATGAATAGTGGCGTGGAGCGCGCCGCCGACGATCCGCTGACGATATCGAAGGTTGGGCAGATCGCGATCCGGCTGGAGGCCGCGACAGCACTGATCGAACACGCCGGCCGCAAGGTCGATGCGGCCCAGATCGAGACGACGGAAGCGACCGTTGTCGAAGCGACGCTTGCAGTTGTCGCCGCCAAGGTGCTGACGACCGAGGTGGCGCTTGAGGCCTCGAGCACGCTCTTCGAGCTTGCCGGAACTTCCTCTGTGCAGATCGGCCTCAATCTCGATCGCCACTGGCGCAATGCGCGCACCCATACGCTGCACGATCCTGTGCGCTGGAAGTACCACGTCGTCGGCAACTACCATCTGAACGGGGTGATACCGCCGAAGAACGGCGCGCTCTGATTTGCCCCCGAAAAATGAAAACCCCATCCCCGCCCGCCGGGAATGGGGTTTGTCTTGTGAACGATATGCCTGACCTCAGCTATAGAGACTGACTTCCGGGATTTTGTCGTTCAGCACGAATTCGCCGACTTCCTTGGCCTTGTAGAAAACCGGGTCATGCAGCGTATGGGTTCGCACGTTGCGCCAGAAACGGTCGAAGCGATGTTTCTCTGCCGTCGAGCGTGCGCCGGTCAACTCGAAGACGCGGGAGGTGATATCGAGCGAGACATGGGTGGCGTGCACCTTGGCTGCATAGGCAGCCGCAGCCGCTTCGCCACGCTCGCGGGCCGTGACGGCATGGCCCTTTGCAAGCCCTGCCTGCACTGCGGCAGCCGCCGTATCCGCCAACGCGACGGATGCCTTGAGCGCGGCGGTGAACTCGCCAACCCGCTCAAGGATATAGGGGTCATCGGCAGCACGCGCGACACCTGACGTCACCCAGGGACGTGTTGTCGCGCGCACATAGTCGACGGCAGCTCGAAGCGCCCCCTCGGCTGTACCCAGATAGAAATTGACGAAGACGAGCTGGATGAACGGGGTGTTGAAGGTCGAAAGCACCGACGGAGCCGCGTCGGGGGCGGTCGGAGCACCAACAAAATCCTCTTCATAGACAGGGAAATCATGGAATTCTACGCTGCCACTGTCGGATAGCCGCTGGCCGAAATTGTCCCAATCGTCATTGGCCGTATAGCCCGGCCGGCTGGTCGGCACGGCAAAACCGACGACCTTGTCGTCGAGTGCGGCATTGGCGTTGATGTAGTCGGAAACATGGGCTGCCGTGGAGAAGGACTTGCGCCCATTCAGCACGTAACCGTTGCCACGGTGGGTGAGAACAAGGCCCGGATCGCGCGGATTGACGGCCGCGCCCCAATAGAGGTTCTTCACAACGGTTTCAGAACCCAGCGCATGGGCGCGCGCTTCATCGAGCGCCCAATAGACGTATTGGCTGTTGACGTAGTGATAGCCAAGAAGCTGGCCGATGGAGCTTTCGCCGCGCGCGAGGATGCGTACCAGCCGCAGCCCATCAACCCAATCGAGCCCGCCACCGCCGATCTGCGTCGGATGCAGGGCATTCAGCAGACCAGCATTCTTGAGTTTGACGATTTCATCACGCGGCGGGCGGCCTTCGCGGTCAAGCTCCGGGGCGCGTTTGGTAAGGCTGGCCGAGATTTCTTCGGCGCGGGCAAAGAGGTCCTCTCGCGTCGTGCTGCGATTGGTCGCGAAGACGACATTGGACTGGCTCATGGGTCGGAACTCCAGTTTCTGAAAAATGGATCGACGGGGGCCGCACGCCCCCGCCGGAAGATCGAGCGTCGCAGCTTAGAAAAGCTTGTCCGGAATCCAGCTCGCGGTTATCGCGTCGCTCGTGTTGAAGGCCGGGACCTTCTGCGCCAGATCCTCGATCGTCTTGACGCCGGCCGCGCGCAGGCTTTCCTGCGTCAGCAATGTMGGCTTGACGGTGATCTGATGGGGAATCTCCACGCCGGCAATCTGGAGAGCTGCGGCCCGAACGGAAACGGCGCCGACGACGGCGGGATTGGTCGCGACCGTCGCGACCCACGGGCTACCTTCTTCGGTGATCTCCTGAATATCGGCGGTCGACACGTCGGCCGAATAGATCTTCAGCTTGCCCGCAATACCGAGATCGTTCGCCGCAAGCTTCACGCCGCGGGCAAATTCGTCATATGGCGCGAAGACGACGCTGATGTCAGGATTGGCGGTCAAGGCAGCCTTGGCCTGGTCGGCGGTCGAGGTCGCCGTCGTATCGCTGACATTGCCGAAGCGGGCCTTTTCGACCACGCCGGAATTCTCCGACTTGAACTTCTCCCAGACTTCGTTGCGACGGTCGAGCGGCGCGAAGCCGGCAACATAGACATAGCCGGCTTTGAAGCTCTTGCCGTTGTCCTTCACCACCTGCTCCAGCGCGTGCTCGGCAAGCTCGTGGTCGCTCTGCTCCACCTGCGGAATCCTGGGGTTGTTCAGGTTGACGTCGAAGGCGACGACCTTGATGCCTTTGTCCAGCGCCTGCTGAACGACATCGCTGAGCGATTCCGGCAAGCCATGGTCGATGACGATCCCGGCGACACCGAGATTGATCGCTTGAAGGATCTGTTCGCGATGCTCGGCTGCATCCTGCCGGCCTGGGAAGACGCGCAGGTCTATATCGAGCGCCTTGGCCTGGGCTTCCGCGCCCGACTGATAGGCCTGGAAGAAGTCGCCGGCCGAGATATAGCTGATCAGCGCAACCTTGACGCCGCCCTTGTCGAAGGGGGCAGGCGCGCCGCTGAGGCCAGCGGCAAAGGAAGGCTGATAGAGGGAAAAAGAGATTGCGGCTGCGGAGAGCGCCAGCCGTGCGAGGGATTTCATCGTCGCGATCCTTCTGATCAATCGGAAGCGTCGTCTGACAGGTTGGCAACTCCTCGCGACGCATGAATTCATTAGATATAAACTCTATCTTTTTAGTAGATTAAATGATCCGATTTTCCGCGCTTCAGGAGATTCTTTATTCCCGCCGCGCATTCCCTCGGCAAAGGCTTGCCTCGAAGATCAGGCACCCCGCAGGCCAATATTGCGGCTCGAATGCAAATTCGGATTTGCCCGATGCCACTTCTTCATGTCGAAAACGTCACCCGCAGTTTCGGGTCCACGCGCGCGCTCTCAGGCGCAAATTTCTCCATTGAACGCGGCGAGATCGTCGCACTGATGGGCGCCAACGGCGCGGGCAAATCGACGCTGGTGAAAATACTGTCGGGCGTGCTTTCGGCCGACGGCGGCGCGATCAGACTGAACGGCCGGCCCTTTTCGCCCAAAACCCCGTCCGAGGCGGCGAAGGCCGGGGTCGTGACTGTGCATCAGTCCACCGATCTTGTCGGAGCAGCCGGTCTGACGGTCGCCGATGCGCTTCTTCTGCATCGCTTCGCCGAGCGGGGCACGCCCTTCTTCGTCTCGCGAGCAAGCGTGCGTCGCGAAGCGCGCGCAATGCTCGATACCGCTGGTTTCTCGCTGCCGCTCGACAGGGATTTCGGCGACCTCTCCGCTGCGGACCGGCAACTCGCTGCAATCGCCCGCGCGTTATCGAACAAGGCTGAATTGCTGATCCTCGACGAGCCGACCGCAAGCCTTTCGGCCGAGGAGAGCCGGCGCCTGTTCGATATCCTGCTCAGCCTTCGGGCGCGGGGCCTTGCGATCCTCTATATCTCCCACAGGACTGCCGATCTCGAAGCGATTGCCGATCGGGCGCTCGTCACGCGCGGCGGCCGTATCGTCGGCAGCTTCTCCCGCCCTATCGATTTTCCGAGCGCCATCGAAATGATGATCGGCCGCAGGCTAGAAGCGGCGAGACCGGATGCGCGACCGGCGACTGGCCCGGCCATCTTCGAGATGCGCGCCATGCGTCTTCTACCGACGAGCAGGCCCTTTGATCTGACCCTGCACGAGGGCGAGGTCGTCGCAATAACCGGCGTGCTCGGTGCCGGCAAGAGCCGCCTGCTCTCGGCGATCTTCGGCGTGGGAGGCTTTGCCGGCGGCGAGATGCGGCTTGACGGCAGACCCTATCGACCGAGATCGCCGGCCGATGCAATTGCCGGAGGTGTCGCCATGGCGGCGGAAGACCGCCATCGCTCGTCGCTCATGCCGGCCGCCTGGCCCGGCAATTCGCTGGCCGCCACTATCAGCCTGCCGCATCTTGCCAAGTGGTATCCGCGCGGTCTGCTTTTCGGCGGCCGCGAGCGGCGTGAGGCTGAAAAGGCGATTTCCCGCCTTGGCATCAAGGCCACCGGTGCACTCGCCTCCGTCTGGACGCTGTCGGGCGGCAACCAGCAAAAGGCGGTGATCGCCCGCTGGGAGGCCGAACCGAGCCGGCTGCTGCTGCTCGACGAACCTTTCCAGGGCGTCGATGTCGGCGCCCGCCACGATATCATCCAGGCGATCCGCGCTCGCACCGACCGTGCCACGCTGATCGCAACATCCGATCCCGAAGAGGCCTACGAGGTCGCCGACCGCATTCTGACCATCGACCGTCACACGCTGCGGCCAGTTGCCGCCGATTTCGCCTCTTCTTCAGCCCTACAGGGAATTTCCGCATGACGACCATCGATGACGAGGCGCTGCCAAAGGCCGGCGCAACACCGGAAAACTATGACCGGAACAACCCAGCGGTAGCGCTMGGCAGTTTCCTGCGCGCCGGTGCGGTCTTCATCCTGCTTGGGCTCATGGTGATCGGCTTCACCTACGCCGAACCGGCGTTCATCAATATCGGCAACCTGATGAGCATCCTGCAAGCCGTATCCGTCGTTGCGATCCTCGGCGCCGGAGTCACCGTAACGCTCGCCGTCGGTGGCTTCGACCTGTCGATMGGCGCGGTTGCTGCCTCCAGCGTCATGGCGGCCAGCTACGCCATGATCGTCTGGCATCTGAATGCCTTCGCCACCGCGCCGCTGGTGCTTGCATTCGGCGCTGCCGTCGGGCTTATCAACGCCTTTCTCATCGTGCGCCTGCGTGTGCCTGATCTGCTGGCCACGCTCGCCGTGATGTTCCTGCTGTCAGGTCTGCAGCTCATTCCGACGGCTGGGCGCTCCATCTCGGCAGGCTTGGTCCTGCCCGACGGCTCCAAGGCGACCGGCAGCTATGATCCCGCCTTCCTGCTGATCGGCCGCTATAGCCTGTTCGGTACCCTGCCCGTTTCCGTCGTGCTGATGGCGGTCGTCGCCATCGTCCTCTTCGTGCTGACCGAGCGCACGCGCATCGGCCGGCTGCTGTTTGCCACCGGCGGCAATGAGGTGGCGACGCGGCTTGCCGGCGCTTCCACGAGGCGGCTGAAGACGCTTGCCTATGTCATCTCGGGAACGCTGGCAGCGCTCGGCGGCATCGTGATCGCCGCCCGCGTCGGGCGTGGCGATGTCTCCTCCGGCGGGTCCCTGCTGATGGACTCGGTMGCTGCCGCATTGATCGGCTTTGCCGTCCTCAACCTGCGCCGCCCGAATGTGCTCGGCACAGTCGCCGGCGCCGTCTTTGTCGGTGTGCTGCTAAACGGCCTCACCATGCTGAATGCTCCCTATTACACGCAGGATTTCGTCAAAGGCGCCGTACTCGTCGGCGCGCTGGCGCTGACCTACGGCCCTGGCCGCAACGCCGATCGCTGAGTCCAGCATTCGGCCTCAGAAATTTCCCGCGACCGAATGCTTTTGGAATAACGTACCTCTTATTACAATAAAATCTATATAGTTTATAGATTATTAGATCGAAAGGACATCGTCATGAATGAAGGACTTGAGGGCGGCTTTGGGCGCCGGGACATCTTGAAGCTCGCGGCAGTCGCCGGAGCGACGTTTGCTGGCGCGGGCATGCTGCTTGCACCTGCGGCAAGGGCCGAAGACGACGGTCTTTCGCTTAAAGGCAAGCGCATCGCCATCAGCGCCACCGGCACCGACCACTATTTCGATCTTCAAGTTTATAACGCCCAGATCGAAGAGGTGAAGCGGCTCGGCGGTGAACCGATTGCGGTCGATGCCGGCCGCAACGACGGCAAGCTGATTGCCCAGCTTCAGACATTGGTTGCCCAGAAGCCGGATGCGCTGGTGCAGATCCTCGGCACGCTCAGCGTTATCGATCCCTGGCTCAAGAAGGCCCGCGATGCCGGCATTCCGGTGCTGACCGTCGATGTCGGCTCGACCAATTCGATCAACAACACGACGTCGGACAATTGGGGCATCGGCAAGGATCTCGCCCTGCAGCTCGTCTCCGACATCGGCGGGGAAGGCAATATCGTCGTCTTTAACGGCTTCTATGGCGTGACGCCCTGCGCGATCCGCTACGACCAGCTCGTCAACGTCATCAAGTATTTTCCCAAGGTGAAGCTCATCCAGCCGGAACTGCGTGACGTCATTCCCAATACGGTGCAGGACGCCTTCACGCAGATCACAGCCATCCTCAATAAAAATCCGGACAAGGGCTCGATCAAGGCCGTCTGGTCGGCCTGGGATATTCCGCAGCTCGGCGCAACGCAGGCAATTGCCGCCGCCGGGCGCAATGAGATCCGCACCTATGGTGTCGACGGCAGCCCGGAGGTTCTCCAGCTCGTTGCCGATCCGAATTCGCCGGCTGGCGCCGATGCTGCTCAGCAGCCGGCCGAGATCGGCCGTGTGGCGATCCGCAACGTMGCCAAGTTGCTTCGCGGCGACACGCTGCCGCGCGAGACCTATGTACCGGCGCTGCTCGCCAACAAGAAGAACGTTGGCGAGATCATCAAGAAGCTCGGCATCGGTTGACACTAAACCAGACCTTGCGGCCCGACGCCGCAAGGTCCGCCTTTTTCCGGAAAGCTGCATCATGACTGCATCCATCCCGACGCTACCGGCCGAGAATGACGATGTCATCATTCGCTTCAACCGCGTCGTGAAACGTTTCGGCGGCGCACAGGCACTAGCTGGCGCATCGCTCGCCATTCGCCGCGGCGCCGTCCACGGTCTCGTCGGCCAAAATGGCGCCGGCAAATCGACGCTGATCAAGCTGCTCGCCGGGTTGCATACGCCGGATGAGGGGCAGATCGAAATCGAAAACAAGGCCTATGACCGGCTGACGCCACACCTCTGCCAAGAGCTCGGCATCCATTTCATCCACCAAGACCGGCTGCTGGTTCCGACATTCACGGTCGGCGAAGCGCTGTTTCTTGGCCGCGAGACGCGGCTTGGAGGCACGCCTTTTCTTGATCGCCGCGCCATGCAGAGGCGTGCCGGCGAGCTTCTCGCCAATTATTTCGGCGTGGACCTGCCAAAGAACGCCCTGATCGGTGAATTGTCGACCGCTGAAAGGCAGATCGTCCAGATCACCCGCGCACTGCTCCGCAAGCCGAAAGTTCTTGTCTTCGACGAACCGACGGCCGCACTTGTCCGGCGCGAGGCCGACATCCTCTTCCGCCTGATCCGCCGCTTGCGCGACGAAGGCGTGACCGTCATCTACATCTCGCACTACCTCAATGAAATCGAGAAGCTGTGCGATCACGTCACCGTGCTACGCAACGGCCTGGATGTGGCGTCACTGCCCATTGGTGAAACCTCTGCAAAGGCGATCGCCGGCCTGATGATCGAACGCGACATTGCGGAGATGTTCCCAAAGCGCCAGGTCGATCTGGGCGAGACAATTCTGAATGTCCGGTCGCTTTCGGCGCCCAACCGGTTCGACGATGTCAGTTTTACCTTGCGACGCGGGGAAGTACTGGGGATCACCGGCCTGCTCGGGTCCGGCGCCAAAGACCTGATCCGAACGCTATTCGGTCTGGAGCAGGCGGCAAGCGGCAAAATCGAGATAGAGGGGCGAGCGGCGCAGCCGCACAGCCCTGCAAAAGCCGTCGGCCGCCAGCTTGCGCTTGTTCCCGAAGATCGGCGCGGACACGGCGTCGGCCTCGATCTGAGCCTGACCGAGAATATCACCCTTCCGAGCCTTTCCCGCTACAGCCGCTTCGGCTTCCTCAATCAAAAGCGTGAACGTTCCGATGCCAACGACCTGATCAAGCGGCTGCAGATCAAGACCGCCGGACGTGATGCGCTTGTCCGCACGCTCTCGGGCGGCAATCAGCAGAAGGTCGCAATCGCCAAATGGCTGAGCCGTCAATCGGAAATCTATCTCTTGGACGAGCCGACTGTCGGCGTCGATATCGGCTCCAAGGTCGATATCTACTTGCTGATCGGCGAGCTTGCCGCCCGCGGCGCCGGTGTCATCGTTCTCTCCTCCGACCTGCCGGAGCTGGTCGGCATCACCGATCGGATTTTGGTCTTCTTCCGCGGCCGGCTGATCCGCGAACTCGACTCCTCGAAAACCACAACGGATGAAGTGCTGTCGATCTCGACCGGCGCTTCGGAAGGATTGCGCCATGTCGGCTGACGTTCAGTATGCGCCTCTTCCCACTGCGTCCTCCAAGTCCGCGCCGCAATCGAGCGGCAAGGCGGCCGTGGCCTTCCTGCGCTTCGGCTCCCTGCTTGCTTTCGCCGCGATCCTCGCCGCGTTCTCACTGACGGCACCCTATTTCCTCTCGGTCGGCAATATCGGCAATGTTCTCGGCCAGTCGGCGCTTTCGGGCGTGCTGGCAATCGGGCTGACGGTGGTGCTGATCGCCGGCGGCTCGAATGTCGTCACCGGTGGCATCGACCTCTCGATAGCGGCCAATATGGGTCTGAGTGCCGCAGTCTATGCCACGCTGATCAAACTCGGCTACGGCGATCTCACAGCCGCGGCCGCCGCTCTGCTGACAGGACTTGCGATCGGCGCGGTCAACGCTGCCGCCGTCGTGTTCGTGGGCATCGTGCCGCTGCTCGCGACGCTTGCGGTCATGAACATCGTGGCCGGCCTCGAACTTGTGCTTACAGAGAATACCGTCGTGCCCGCTTCGACCGATTTTCTCACCGCAATTTCGGCGTCCGACAGTTTCGGCATCCCCGTTCTCGCCTATGTGCTGATCGGCTTTACGGCGGGCGCGACGGCAATCGTACAATACACGCCGATCGGTCTGAGGCTCTACGCCATCGGTGAGTTTCCTGATGCGGCACGCGCCGCCGGGCTGCCGCTCAAGCACCTGCTTGCCGGCGCCTTCATTGCCAGTGGGTTCTGCGGTGGTTTTGCCGGTATCCTGTCGGTCTCCTATCTCAGCGGCAGCACGACCGGATCGGGCGAGGCACTTCTACCCGTCGTCGTCATCGCGCTCCTCGGCTCCGTCTTTTCGCGCCGCCTGGTGCCGACCATTCCTGGAACGCTGATTTCGGCGCTGTTCGTCGGCTTCCTCACCAACGGTTTCCAGCTCCTGAACCTGCCGAGCACACTCGTCAGCGGCGTTGAGGGCCTTCTCATCCTGATCGTCGTGTCAGCCACGACACTGCTGCGCAAACGGGAGATATGACATGTCCGCTCCGACCCTCGCCGGACGCTCGGTCACCAGCCTTGCACGCTATGGGCTGATCGTTGCGCTCATCGCGGTTTTCTCCGTCTTCTCGCTTCTGGCGCCAACGTTCCTGACACCCGGCAACCTGCAAAGCATTCTGGTCAACAACTTCACGCTGCTCGCCATCGTCTCGATCGCCATGACCTTTGCGGTATCCTCGGGTGGCATCGATCTTTCGGTCGGTACGGCCGTCGATTTTGCAAGCTTTGCCTTCGTCTCCCTCGTGCTGGCTGGCCAGCCGGTGCCGTTGGCTCTGCTTGCCGGCCTCGGTGCTGGCGCGCTTGTCGGCGCGTTTAATGCAATCCTTGTTTCCGTGATCGGTGTCGCGCCATTTCTTGCGACGCTAGGTACCCTGTTCATCGGCCGCAGTCTCCAGCAGCTACTGACCAACGGCGGCAATCCGGTCTATCTGCCGCCTTCGGGCGTTCCCGCCGCCTTCCGCTTCCTCGGCCACGGCACAATCGCGAATGTACCGGTGCCGCTGGTGATCGCTGCCGTGGTCATAGCCGGTTCGGCCGCGGTGTTAGCCCGCACGCGCTTTGGACGCATCGTGGTTTCAATTGGCATCCAGCCAAGTGTCGTACGCTATTCCGGCGTCGGACTTGGCGCCCCCGTTGCCGTCACTTTCATTCTCGCCGGACTGATTGCCGCTGTAGCCGGACTCATACTGACGGCGACGGTGACGGTCTACATCCCCTCCTCCGGAAATGCGTTCCTCCTGAACGCCATCGGCGCGACCTTCATCGGCACCACCCTATCGCCGCTCGGCAGGCCCAATGTCCTAGGCACCGTTCTCGGCGTCCTGCTGCTCAGCATCGTTGCCAATGGCCTGCTGCTGACCGGCCTGAACTTCTACTGGCAGCAGGTGGGCACCGGCACGCTGATCCTCGCCGTGCTCGCCTTCAGTTTCATCAATAGGAAAACCGTCGGCGCCTAAACGATGCTCGCCGATAGATGCAGGAAGAATGACATGACCCGTGAAATCAGGCTCAATGCCTTCGACATGAATTGCGTCGGACACCAGTCGCCGGGGCTGTGGCGGCATCCGCGTGATAAGTCCTGGACCTACAAGGGCCTGGATTACTGGGTGCATCTGGCAAAGACGCTGGAGCGCGGCAAGTTTGACGGTCTCTTCATCGCCGACGTGCTCGGCGTCTATGATGTCTTGAACGGCAATGTCGATGCAGCCCTGCGCCATTCGGCGCAAGTGCCCGTCAACGATCCCCTGCAGCTTATTCCGACCATGGCCTATGAGACCGAACATCTCGGCTTCGGGCTGACGGCCTCGCTCTCCTTCGAGCATCCCTATACCTTTGCCCGGCGTATCTCCACGCTCGACCATCTGACAAAGGGTCGCGTCGGCTGGAATATCGTTACCTCCTATCTGAACAGCGGCGCACTCAATATCGGCCAGCCGGCACAGACCAACCATGATGACCGCTATGATCTCGCCGACGAATATCTCCAGATCTGCTACAAACTCTGGGAAGGAAGCTGGGAGGACGATGCGGTCGTTCGCGATCGCGAAAAGGGCATCTTCACCCATCCGGAAAAAGTCCATCCGATCAGCCATTCCGGCAAATACTTCACGGTTCCCGGCATTCACCTGAGCGAGCCCTCGCCGCAGCGCACGCCGGTTCTCTACCAGGCCGGGGCCTCAAGCCGCGGCAAGGATTTCGCCGGCGCCCATGCGGAATGCATCTTCGTCGCCTCCCCGTCGAAACCCGTGCTGAAACGCTATGTTGCCAATGTCCGCGAGGCGGCCGAACGCGCCGGCCGCAATCCCCGCGACATCCTTGCCTTTAACCTGCAAACCGTGGTTCTCGGCGAGACGGATGCCGAGGCGCAGCGGAAGTTCAACGAATACCGCAAATATGCATCCTTCGAAGGTGCGTTGACGCTGATCTCCGGCTGGACCGGTATCGATTTCGGCCAGTTCGGACCGGACGGGGTGCTGCGGCACCGTCATACCAATGCGGTGCAATCGGCCGTCGAGACTTTCACCACCATCGATCCGACCAAGGAATGGACGGTGCGCGAAATGGCGGACTGGGTGGGCGTTGGCGGTTTCGGACCGGTCTTTGTCGGCTCGCCGCAGACCGTCGCCGACCTGATGCAGGAATGGATCGAGGATACCGATGTCGACGGCTTCAACCTCGCCTATGCGGTGACGCCAGAAAGTTTCGAGGATGCCGTCGATTTGCTGGTGCCCGAGCTGCAGAAGCGCGGCGTCTACAAGACCGAGTACCGGCAGGGCACGCTGCGCGAAAAGCTTGGACAAGCGGGGCCGCGGCTGGTTGCTCCGCACCCCGGAGCCGCCTATCGCATCTTGTCGCGCCAGTCCAAGGTGGCAGCAGAATGACGGGCGTTGGTCGCTGGACGCTTATGTGCCTTTGCTCGTCAGTATCGCGCTAACCAACCGGGCGGTGCGGGGGGCCAGGGTCAACCCTATATGCCCATGCCCGAAGGCAAGAATAACGTCCTTGCCGCCTTTCGATGGCCTGATAACCGGCACGGAATTGGGCATCGAAGGGCGAAAGCCAAGCCATGTACGACTTGGCGCACCGAGTTCGGGAAAGAAGCGGCKAGCATTCCGCGCCAGAGCTTGCAAGAGTTGCGGGTTCTCCGGAGCGGTAAGGCCGCCGAGTTCCACCAGACCGGCAACACGCAGCCGTCCTCGCAACGGACAGAAATAAAAGCCATGTGCTGTCGGGCAAACCGGCCGCTCGATGGGTGGTTCCGGCATGTCGTATTCGACATGGTAGCCGCGCTCGGTATCGAGCTGCACGGGATCGCCAATCTCCGCAGCCAGTTTGCGTGAATGGGCGCCAGCGGCGATAACCACGGTATGGGCATGCACTTCGTATGGCGACGCCGCGATACGCAGGCCATTCTGCTTGCGTGACATGCCGGTCACAGAGGTTTGGACGAATTCGACGCCAACCCGTTTCACCGCCGCAGACAGAAGGCGCATCACTTCGCCCGGATCGCTAAGGTTGATGGCTTTGGGAAAGAAGAGGCCGCCGCCTTCGAACCCTGGAAGCCGCGGCTCAAGCCCAAGTACTTCGCTGGCCGAGAGAAGCTCTTGCGAAACGCCATAGCTGCGACGCAGCTCTATGTCCGCGCAGGCTGCCTGGAACGCCTTGCGCGTGTGATAAAGGTAAAGACAACCCTTTGCCGACAGGAAATTCGATGCGCCTATCTCGGCGGCGAATTCGGTCCAGGCTGACGACGCGTCCGAGACGAGTTCGGCGATCTGGCCGGCATTTTCCCTATAGCGATGTGGCAGAGATTCGTAGGCAAACCGCGCCAGCCAAGGAAACAAGGTCGGCAATGCGGATGTGCGGATCGCCAGAGGACTGTTCGGATTAAGCAGCAGCGACAGAAAGTTTCGAAGAACGGATGGCGTCCCGACCGGTATGACCGCGTAGTTCGCTACCGTCCCGGCGTTCCCGTAAGAAGCGCCGGAGCCCGGTTCGTTCGGCTCTATGATCATGACTTCACGTCCGTCGGCGCGAAGCCGAAGTGCGATGGCCAAGCCAATGACGCCACCGCCAACGACGGCGATATCTGTCGAAATCCTATTCATCTCATCCATGAGTCTTTAGAGGAACCGATCGGTAGCGCACCCAAGATCCAGGTGGGTGCGCTGACGTGCCCTGCGGTCAGGCCGGTTTTGCGTATCGCGCGACATAGGCAGCGGTTCGAGGTTCCCGAGGGTTGTCGAGTACATCCGCTGCCGGTCCCTGTTCAATGATCCGGCCGCCATCGATGAAGACGACCCAGTCCGATACTTCCCGGGCAAATGGCAGCTCGTGCGTGACGATGATMATCGTCATCCCGTCGTTTGCGAGTTCACGCATCACACGCAGCACTTCGCCGGTCGATTCCGGGTCAAGCGCAGATGTCGGCTCGTCGAACAGGAGTACGGTCGGCGAGAGCGCAAGAGCACGCGCGATGGCGACACGCTGCTGCTCACCCCCGGACATGCGCTCCGGGTAGGCCATTGCCCGGTGTACGAGCCCGACCCGCGTCAGCAATCGCACCGCACGCTCGACAGCCTCCCGCTCCCCGACAGCCGCCGCGTGCATCTGGGCGAGAACCACATTCTCCACAGCGGTCAGATGCGGGAATAGGTTGAAGCGCTGGAACACCATGCCGACGCGCTGGCGCAATCTGGCAAGGTCTTTGCAAGTCACCGCACCTTTTACAAAGATCGCCTCGCCATTTATTTCGATAGAGCCGTCGTCGGGCTGTTCAAGCAGATTCACGCAACGCATGAGGGTCGTCTTGCCGCCCCCGCTTTGACCGATGATGCTGATGATGCGGCCGCGCGGAACGTCGAGATCGATGCCATCGAGCACCAGTCTTCCATCGAACGATTTCCGAAGACCCCTGATCTTGATTGCCGCAGCATTGTCGGAAGGAGCCGCGATGCCAGCAGTTTCGACTGTCATATGTGCCATTCGCCTAGCCCCCGTTTTKGATCAAAGCCTGCGCCAGCCGGAGCCTTCGCCGGCGACCAAGCGACAAGGGAACGCCTGCGTGAATAGTGCGCTCAAGCCAGAGCAGGCTTTGCGAAAGGGGGTAGCAGACGGCAAAATAGATTGCGGCGATCACCAGATAGACTTCGAGTGAACGAAACGTCTCCGAGGCAATCAATTGCGCCCTTGTCATCAGCTCCGCCGCCGAGATGGTCACCAGCAGCGATGTCGACTTGAGCAGATCCACAAACATCGTATTGGTACCCGGCAGCGCGAGGCGAAGCGCTTGGGGCAGGATCACATGACCGAAAGTGGTCGCGCGTCCGAGACCCAATGCATGCGCCGCCTCGTTTTGGCCAGGGTGGATGCCGGCAATCGCTGCACGAAAGATCTCCGACAGATAGGCCGCATAGAACAGCACCAGGCTCAAGACGCCAGCGACGAACACGCTGAATCTTATGCCGACCGAGGGCAAGCCAAAATACGTGACGAAGATAATGGCCAGCAGCGGTACGTTCTTGAAGACTTCCGTGTAGATGACCGCAGGCAGGCGTACGGCGCGCAGCCGATTGAGGCGCATCAAGGCAAGCAGAAGACCCAGGGCTGCAGCACCGATGAAGCTCGCTAGCGTATAGGCAAGGGTCCGTAAAAGACCCTCGCCCAGATTGGCCGCATATTCGCCCCAGGGAACTTGAAACATTTCAGCAAGAGGTTGCCAAAGGTTCATGTCGTCCTCCCGGTAGTCAGTCAGCAATTGACGGCGGCGACCAAGTCTGCGAGCGGTCGACACCACGACGCTGCGCGGCCATATCCGGCGACGGAACCAGGAATTGCTTCGGATCGCCTCCCCATTTCGTCACAAGGGCCGCAAGCGAACCATCCTTGTACATTGCGTCGATCTGATCCGAGACCGCCTTTGTGAGCTTCGGAGCCTGCTTGGGGAGGTAGAAGCCGGTCATATACGGCTGGAAATATTTGTAATCCGGATGCGCCGCGACCTGCTCCGCAGTTGGGGCATTGAGATATGCGACCTGGAACTTCATGTCGGGCCGCTGCTGCTGTTGATAGATGATCAGCAAGGGGTCGAGAAAGCCGACATCGAGCCTTCCCGATGAAAGATCCTCGAACACGCTGTCGGCCGTCGGATAAGTGCGCGCATTGGCCTTCGGCACTTCGGCTATCGACTTGGCCCAGACATATCCTGTGACAGTGCCAAGTGCCTTGCCTTCAAGGCTTTTGACGTCCGGATAAGACGTCGAGCCATGAACGGCCATGGCGGGCGGAGAATAATAGGGAGGATCAGTGAACAGGCCCGCCTTTTGGCGAGCGTCGGACCAGGCGATGCCGCCGATCGTGATGTCGGCGCGCTGCGACTGCACCGCAGCGAGCATGCCGGGGAAGTCAGTCACCGTGGTTTCGATTTTGAGGCMAAGCTTCTTGGCAACCGCGTCGATAATGTCGCTGTCGAGCCCGACCAGCTTGTCTTCCTTCAGCGCCGTATACGGCATGTAGGGCTCGATCGCGACCTGGAGCACGCCTGGCTTCAGCGTTTCAAAGTCTTCGGCCTGCGCAACCACGGTTGCAGCCAGCATCCCAAGCCCGAAGCCCAAGATTGCCGCCACACCACGTTTGAGTGGGGGATATGAGGAAATTTCGTTGCTATTCATGGTTCACCCTCCTAATATTTTTGTAATATATTACAGAGTATATTATCGAAGTCCCTTGTCAAGTGATTCAGCAATCGGAGCGGATCACTCTCAGGACGGAGACGATGTGATGGACAATTGGGTGTCGGAAGAAATGCTCGACGACCCGGAAGCAGGGTTGACGCTGGCTGAGCGCACCTATCTGCAGCTCCGGGAGGATATCATCACGGTACACTTGCCGCCGGGTACTGTTCTGCGTGAGAACGAAGTGATGCGCCGCCTGGACGTTGGCCGTACGCCCGTGCGCGAGGCCCTGCTCCGGCTGCAGCGTGACGGCTTCGTGGACGTCAATCCGCGTCGGGGTACCTTTGTCAGCAGGATCGATATCAGCGACCTTACCGCAATCTATGAGGCGAGAGCACGGATCGAATCCTGGGCGACGCGCTTGGCGGCGGAACGTTTGCGTGAGCCGGAACGCCGCGAAGCCGGCGAACTGATCGAGGCGCTGAAGGCTCTTTCTCTGCCCACGGAACTTGACGCCCTGCTCGCGCTAGACCGGCGCATCCATCGTTTTATCTATCGAAGCGCCAAGAACCGCTATCTGTTCGACACGCTCGATCATTACCACAATCTCTCCCTCCGGATTCTTCATGTCGCCATGAGGCGATTTCCGGAACTGGCGCCGGGGCTCGATAAGGTCGTGCAGGAGCAGACACTCATGCTTGAAGCCGTCTGTCGCGGAGATGCCGAAACCGCTGAACGGATCGCGCTACATCACGTCCTCAGTTTCGAGCAGGAAGTCCGCAAAGTCATCTGACGGTCGCCCGCCGGATTTCAGCTTAGCTTCGGCGAAAGCATTCACAGACTTGGCTGGCCGGCGGTGAGAATGTCTCGCAGTGGCAAGATGGTGGAAGTCGGTGAAAGCCGATTGCACCTGTGATTGCGCAGGTCTGTAAGTCGTGCGATGCGTGACATCCCAAGAGCTTCATATTCGGTCCCTATGTCCCGCCCCCCTAGACGTGCACTCCTCCCCTTTCTGCTCCTTCTGTTCGTCGGAACAGTTTGCAATGCGATGATCGCGCCATTCATGGGCTTTTTCATCGTTGACGGTCTGAAGCAGGCCCCATGGACGATCAGCATCTATGCGGGAGCCCTCTCGTGCTTGGCGATCGCTATCAATCGTCAGTTTGCTCAGCGTATTGATCGCGGCAAAAGTGCCTTTCCGCTGATCGGGGTCGCCCTGGGCGGCTATCTCTTAGCGAACCTCACTTTGTCAATCGTTCCGGCTCTCTGGACAGTGCTGACATTCGGCGTGGTCGGGTTCGGAATCAGCACGAGCGCGGTATCGACAATGTTCAACCTGGGCAGCGGTTTGGCTGAGCAGCACCAGATCGAACGGAGCCGGCTAAACGCCTTCATGCGCGCCACAACCTCCACGGCCTGGATGGTCGGGCCGGCGGTATCCTTTGTCATCGCAGATCAAATCGGCAAAGTTGGTGTTTTCCGATGCGGCCTCCTACTCGGGCTCGTCTGGCTGGTACTTTGGTGGTGGGTGAAGCCACAGAACGCCAAGGCCAAGCCCAAGGAAGGCGCTTTGGAAAAGCGCGAAGGCGGTCGCGTAAATCCCGGTCTTTGGCTCGCCGCAACATTTGTGTTCTGCCTATCGTCCGCCCACTCGCTGACATTTTCGACCTTGCCCCTTTTCTACGTGCAGGAAGTTGGGCTGCCAGGCTACGCGCCGGGATTAGCCTTCACCGTCAAAACCTTTGTGGAAGTCTTCGCTATTTTTTCAACGCCGCTTCTGATGGCCCGATTTGGACTCCGGAAGCCCTTATTGGCGACAACGCTGCTAGCCGTTATCGCCATTCAGTTCCTGGCCTCGGTCCAGACTTTTCCGCAGATGTTGGCGGGTGCAGCAATGGAGGGGCTATACTACGGACTCTATGCAAGCCTTGGCATCAGTTTTGTCCAGTCCTACGCCGAAGACCGTCCGGCGCGCGCCACGGCGATTTACTGGAACACGTTGATGATCAGCGGCGTACTGGCCGGCCCGGCCGTCGGTATCATCGCACAGGCCTATGGCTTTCGAACTGTACTTCACGTCGCTTCGGCAGTCGCTGTCTTTGCCGCTGCGGTCTTATTGCTCGGCGCCCGCCAGTCCAGGATGCTGGCATCATCCCAATCTTGAAAAGCGCGATTAGCTTTCAAGGATCGGAAAGACCGTCACGCAGCCTCTCTCAGGAACAAAAATCCCCTTTGCTCCGTTTCAGCGTCAGAGGTAGATCATGATGACGTGTGGAACATGGCAGGAGCCCGTAAGCCTTGAGCTACACCGGATCGGCGAGTTTCGAACGATCCGGAGCAGTTTGGAAGCACTCGATTGCCTATTGGTAAACTGGCCCGCCGAAGAAGATCAGGCATATCAGGATGCGTTGATGATCTGCAGCGCCGCAGTCGAGGGCAAATCCACGCCTGAGCTTGCAAGAGATGCTTTCATCGTGGCAGCGCACGAAGCCTGCATCTATATGAAGCTCGGATGTTTCATCCCAGATTTTGCCACCATCGAGCCACCCAAACCGGCATTCTGAGACAATAAGCGGATCTGGCGGGCGGTTGTCACAGCAAAAATTACAGAAGAAGACCGCTTTTATCCACTTTCGCAATCGAACCGGGATTGCAGCTTGTGAGCTGCGACCAGAACATCGCCGCTCATAAAATTATGTTGTTAATTCAGATAATTAAGGCGAATCCCGTCAAATATAACGAGCCGTTGATATCAAAAATTCGCGACATTGAGTGCCGCAATCCAGAAAGAATAGACGGCTTTCTTCAATAGTAGATTGGCTGATGGGTTTAGCGTTGCTTTAAAGAAACTGTGCCAGGATGCAGGCCTGTTCTCTATACCGGCAACCTGATGAAGTTTCGAAGAAATTCAAAAATATTACGCGGCTTCGCGAGTTCTGCAATAAGCCATGCCAGCGCATTTGCGCCGGCAATATTTGCAGCGACTATTGCAGCCATCGTCGTCTGTGTTGCAACGAACTGGCAGCGGGAACGATCGCTGGCCGACGAGCGCTCGGTTGTTGCGGGCGAACTTGCCACCATATCGTCGCGGCTTCAGACGAACATCAATAGCAACGTGAAGCTGTTGCAAGGCTTGGCCGCCGGTGTCGCGGTCAATCCGACGATGGACCAGAACGCCTTTTCCAAACTTGCCGCGGAAATCTTGCAGCCCGATTCACAACTGCGAAGCTTTGCCGCCGCGCCCGGCATGGTGGTCAAGTGGGTTTATCCGGAAAAAGGAAACGAAAAGGCCATCGGACTTGACTACCGAACGAACGAGAAGCAGCGGGATAGCGCGATGCTGGCGCGCAACACCCACAACATCGTTTTGACGGGCCCCGTGGAGCTGGTCCAAGGCGGAATTGCTTTCGTGGTCAGGTGCCCGGTTTATATCAATGACGGAAAAAGCCAGACTTTTTGGGGCCTTCTTTCCGGGATCATAGACATACCGAGGCTCTACCAAGATAGCGGTCTTGGATCGAGCGACCTTGAGATTGCCGTCAGCACCACGCCGCAGCCGAACTTGTCCAAACAAGTTTTTCTCGGCGACCTCGGAACGTTTTCGAAGCAGCCGGTGGTGGCATCCGTCGATATGACGTATGGCCGTTGGACCCTCGTCGCCCTGCCCAAGGGCGGTTGGGGTCAAAATAACGGCATAGCCATTTTTGAGCTTTATGCGAGCCTGTTGGCATTATGCGTCGTTGCGCCGATGGTCTGGGTCGGCTTTCTGACGAAATCGCGCCAGAAAACCATTGAGAAGCTCCGCCTTCACAAGAAAAAGCTCGTTCGAGCACGGCAAAGGCTGGAATATCTGTCGCTGCATGACGCCCTCACGGGGCTTCCTAACAGGCGATTTGTTGACCAGATGATCGCCCAACCGCCGCGACCCAGTTCGGAAGATTGTCTGATCCTCATTCATATCGACCTGGATCGCTTCAAAGAGATCAACGACACGAAGGGGCATGCTGGAGGCGACGCGGTCTTGCAGGCAACGGCGTCGCGCCTTGCCGATTTGACCGGTCCACATGACGCAGCGGCTCGGATCGGCGGAGATGAGTTCATCTTCGCCAGCTGGAGCGTCAATCCCGAGCACAGAGCAAACGAATTGGCTGAGCAGATCGTCGATACGCTCGAGCAGCCCCTCTTCATCGATGGTTGGGAGTGTGTGGTCGGCGCCAGCGTCGGCGTCGCCTGGGAGACTGCATCTGCGCGCGGGCGGGAACTCGGTCAATTGCTTCTAAATGCCGATCTGGCTCTATACGAGGCGAAGAAGGCAGGTCGCGGCCGCTCGGCCATTTTCACCGAAGAGCTTCGCAGCGCCGCGATCCATTCGAAAGAATTGGCGAACGAATTCAATCATGCGCTCGATCGCGATGAACTCGTTGCATTCTTCCAGCCGCAGTTTAACGCCAACACTTTGGATATCGCCGGCGTCGAGACACTTGCCCGCTGGGAACACCCGCGAAAGGGCCTGCTCACCCCGGACAAATTTCTTGGCGTCGCGGAAAATCTGGGGCGCTCCGGCGACATGGATAGGCTCATCCTGCAAAAGGCCCTGTTCGAGCTGACAAGGTGGGACAGCCTGGGAATGCACATCCCGCGTGTCTCCGTGAATATTTCAGCGCGTCGACTGGCGGAGGCAAACCTGCTTGCGGAACTGTCCGCGCTTCCCTTGGCAAAAGGCCGCCTGTGTTTCGAGTTGCTCGAGACAATCTCCTTCGACGATCTCCAGCCTGTTCTCAACGAGATCATTCCAGCCGTCAAAGAGCTTGGCATTGAAATCGAGATCGATGATTTCGGCACCGGGCATGCCAGTATCGTCAGCCTACTCAGATTCGAACCACGACGGCTCAAGATCGATCGGGAAATTATCAACCCGATTGTCACGTCTCCATCTCAACGCCGCCTGGTCTCCTCGATCATCGAGATCGGCCGGTCACAGAACATCGACATCGTTGCCGAGGGCGTGGAGACAATGGAGCATGCGAAGATCCTGAAGGATCTTGGCTGCCATTTGCTGCAAGGTTACGCTTTGGCACGACCAATGACCTCGAAGCAGTTGATCGAATTTTGCCGTACGAAGGACGAAAGACTGACAGAGGCAGGGTAAGCTACGCACGCTTTCACCGCCACGCTTCAGACGGCATCTGTCCGGAAATCAATGATTCTCGGGTTCCTGCATCGACTGCGGGATATCCCGTTTGTCATGAAGCACGCGCCACACGTCAACGTGATTTTCCTGGTCGCGATAAAAGACGATGTAGGGATATCGTTTTAGCGCAATGCTGCGCAGTTCAGGCAATCCCAATTCGTATCCATAACGCAGCGATCCCAATTCCGGATGCCTCGCTACGAGATCGTAAGCGGCCTGTAGAGCGTCAATAAAGCCGAGGGCGACCTTGGTCCCAGCCTCGCTTGCGTAGTAGTCCACGGCCGCTTCGACGTCACCGCGAGCCAGCTCCCGAGGGATGATGGTTTTGTTTGTCACTTACTGGAATGACCACGCACTCGATCGCGCAGATCGTTGAAATAGCGTCCGTCGGCAGGATCAGTCTGCACAGACGATGCCCCGTCAAGCAAAAGCCCACGCAAAATAAGACGGTCCTGATCTCGCCGGATCAGTTCGCGGATATATTCGCTGCTCGTCCCATATCCACGTCCTGCCACCTGCTCATCAACGAAGCTCTTGAGATGATCCGGCAGGGAAATGTTCATCGTGCTCATGCGAAAAACATAGCCGCGATGGCAAAATTTGGCAAGGATGCGCKACTACGGCGATTGGGTGCGCAGAATGTGCTTCTGCGCACCACCCGTTCGATGTTCAGACCGACGCCTTTCTCCATGCCGAGAGCGAGAATGGGGGCACTTGCTGTCCGCCCATCACAAACTCCTGCGTTTCAGGAATCGACCAAGCATCAGGCCCATAATTGAACGCGAATGTTAGCTCGCCGGCACTGCGATAACGAACGAAGTCTGGCAGAGCAACGGTTTGCAGATCGAGACCGTTGCTAAGATCTTGCATCAGATCCCGGAGGGAAGGTCCCTCGATCCAGCAGGCGAGATAGCGATATCGTCCCTTGGAGACCAGCGCCGGAAGGCCGTCTTCGAAAGTCGCCTCGACCTTGGCGTCCGCCGCGGTCTCAATATATTCGCGCCATCGTGTCGCCTGGCCATGGATCGCGCCGGACAGCGAAACGCCGAGACCCGGTCGTAAGGAAGCGACCTGTGTGATCCGAATGCCGGCGAGATCACCGACAGGTCCAGGCGGAAGGTTGGCCGGGATTTTGAAATTGCGATCCCGCGAACCTGTCCGCGGGCCGAAGAGGACGACTCCATCCGCCTGTTCGAATGCGGCAAGAGCCAGGTCGGAAACGTGCATCAGGCAGGGGACGAGAACCAGCCGATAGCCCTTCAGGCTGGCGCCCGGTCGAACGAAATCGACATCGAGCCCCAGCTTTCTGACAGCCTCGTACCAGCGGAAGGCGAGCTCCTCGTAGCGGAAATCCTTGCCCTGCGGCTGAATGACCGCGGACCAATAGCTTTCGTAGTCATAGACGATGGCCACAGGCGCCTGAGAAACCTCCGGCAAGGCACCGATCGCCGCAATTTCCCGTCCGACGGTTTCAGCTTCCAAGCCTCCCGGCGAAAGTTCGTCGAGACCCGGAAGATTGAGCCCTGCATGCATTTGTTCCTGCGCGAAGGGAGCCTGGCGCCAGCGGAAATAGCTGACCACCTCGGCGCCATGGGCAAGACCCTCCCAGGTCCACAGCCGCACCATGCCCGGCTTCGGCACCGGGTTCCAGGGCGCCCAGTTTACCGGCCCCGGCTGTTGCTCCATGATCCAGAAGCGACCATTGCCGACACCGCGATAGAGATCGTGATGGAAGGCGGCGATGTCCGGATGCGATGTCTCAGCCCAGCGCACACGCTCTTCTTCGCTGAAGGGGAACTTCTCAACAAAGCCGATCGGATAGGAATCCCAGGAGGCGAGATCGAGGTTGTCGCCAACCTTCCAATGATCGAAATCATTGACGAAACCCATGAAGTTATGGGTGATCCAGCGGCCGGGTGAATGCTGACGGATGATATCGCACTGCATCCGGTCATAGGCGGCGATCTGGTCGGAATGGAAGCGCCAGAAATCGAGCCTGACGGCCGGATTGGGCTCAGTCACCGTCAAGTTGGGCAGCACGACATCGTCGAAGCTCTGGACTTCCATCGACCAGAACACCGAGCCCCAGGCTTCGTTCAACTGCTGCGTCGACTGGTAGCGAAGACGCAGCCAGCGGCGAAACGCCTTCAGGTCCTCCACGCCCCAGGAAAGGCTCGTGTCATGGCATCCATACTCATTGTCCGTCTGCCAGCCGGCCAGGCCAGGGTGCTCGCCATATCGCTTGGCGACGGCTTCGACGATGCGTTCGGATTCCTTCCACCAGACGTCCGACGAGAAGGTATAGTGGCGGCGCGAGCCGAAGCCCCTCACCTTGCCTTGCTCATCAACCGGGGCGATTTCGGGATATTCGTCCATCAGCCATTTCGGCGGCGTGGCCGTCGGCGTCCCCAGGACGATTTTCAGACCGGCTTTCGTTAGCGTGTCCATCGCCCGGTCGAGCCAGGAAAAATCGAACATACCACGCGCGGGCTCCAGGCGCGACCAGGCGAATTCGCCGATGCGCACATAGGAAATCCCAAGCGCCCGCATGCGGCGCGCGTCTTTTTCCCACCAGCTTTCGGGCCAATGTTCCGGATAGTAGCAAACGCCAAGCATTATTTCGTCAGATCTCCGTTGAGGATGGCATTGCCGGCATCGTCGAACAGATGGCAGGCGGCGGCCCGGACATGAATGGAAAGATCGTCGCCGGGCTTGGCCTGCGCGAGACCATCTGCCTTCACCGCAACCTCGCTACCATCTGCAAGCGCGAGATAGAACATTGTCTCCGATCCCAGATATTCKGCAAGGCGGACTTTGCCGGAAAGCGCAGTACCATTCCCCTCGCCCCGATCGAGATGCTCGGGACGAATTCCGAGCGTGACCGACTGGCCTTCCCTGACCGAAGCGCCCGGCAGGGTGATCGACTGGCCGCCGGGCAGATCGACTTTGGCGCCATCAGCAACAGGTGTAGCGGTGGTCTTGAGGAAGTTCATCTTCGGAGAACCGATGAAGCCGGCGACAAAGATATTTTTCGGCCGATGATAAAGTTCCAGCGGCGATCCCACTTGCTCGACCAGCCCGCCCTGAAGCACGACGATCTTGTCGGCCATCGTCATGGCTTCAACCTGATCGTGGGTGACGTAGATCATCGTCGTGCGGATATCCTGGTGCAGCTTGCTGATCTCCGTGCGCATCTGCACTCTGAGCGAGGCATCGAGATTGGAGAGCGGTTCGTCGAACAGGAAGACTTGCGGATTGCGCACGATGGCGCGTCCGATGGCGACGCGCTGACGCTGACCACCCGAAAGCTGCGAAGGCTTCCGGCTCAGCATCGATTGCAGTTGCAGCATCTCGGCAGCCGCCTTGGTCCGGCGGGCGACTTCGTCTTTTGAATGACCGGTCATGCGCAGGCCGAAGCCGATATTCTCCGCCACCGTCATGTGCGGATAGAGCGCATAGCTTTGGAACACCATGGCGACCCCGCGTTCCGCCGGGCCGACTCTGGTCATGTCGTTGCCGCCGATTTTAAGCGCGCCGGAGGAGATGTCCTCCAGCCCGGCTATCATGCGCAGAAGCGTGGATTTGCCACAGCCGGACGGCCCGACGAAGACGCAGAATTCGCCGGCCTCGATCGTCAGATCGACACCCTTGATGACGCTGGCGGCGCCGAACTGCTTCGTCACGCGGTTGAGCGTTACATTTCCCATGGAATTTAGCCTTTGATCACGGGTTCGAGTTCGAGAAGGAGCCCGCTTTCGGGACGGAGCATTGGCAGTGGCAGTGCAACATGCCGGAGCGTATCGAGGCTGAACGTCAGTTCTCCGCTCAGAAGCTTCCGTTGACCTTCGGATATTCGGATGAAGTCGGGCTCGGCGGGATGCACTGCCGCTATCCGCCACTGCCCCTTGTCGTCGCCATCAATCGGCAGGCTGACGGGCGCCGGCTGTTCGCCGACCATCTGCTGCCCCTGAACGACGAAGGCCAGGATGCGTTCGGCATCGGCAGCACCCCACACATAACGACCGTCGAGCGCCGGTAGACGAAACTGCTTGCCGGCGGCATGCAGCAGCGGCCGCAGCCGCTTATGGAGCGCGATCCAGCCTTCGAGCTCCTGCTTCTCTTCCGCTTCCAGGGTGAGCGGATTGAGCTCGACACCGAGATGATAGGCGAGCGCGACAAGAGCGCGGAAGGAAAGGCTAAGCCTACGGCCGGTCTGATGGTTCGGCGAAGCGGCAATATGCGCGCCGAGGATCTCCGGCGGCACGAACTGCGAGGCACCATCCTGAATTTCCAGCCGCTCGAAGGCATCGGTGCAATCGGACGTCCAGACGCGGTGAGTACGCTTGAGCACGCCATAGTCAATGCGCCCGCCACCCGATGCGCAGCTTTCGATTTCGACGGCCGGGAATGCCTGCCGGATCCGATCCATCAACGCGTAAACGGCGCGCGTCTGCCGCGCGATGAGCGCGCGGCCGKCGGCGCCGMCGGCATGGGTCAGGTCGCGGTTCATGTCCCATTTGATGTAGGAGATCGCATGGGCAGACAGCACCGCCGCCATGCGTTCGAAGAGATAGTCGCTGACTTCCGGCCGCGTCAGATCCAGCACAAGCTGGTTTCTCGACAGGAGAAGCGAACGGCCCTTGACCTGCAAGGCCCAATCGGGATGAGCGTGGAACAATTCCGATTCCGGGTTGACGTTCTCTGGCTCGAACCAGAGGCCGAATTCCATGCCGAGCGACGTCACGTGATCGACAAGCGGCTTCAGTCCGTCAGGATATTTGCGCGCATCGATGAACCAGTCGCCAAGGCTGGTCGTATCGTCGTCGCGCTTGCCGAACCATCCGTCATCGAGCACAAATCGCTCGATACCGATCGCCGCCGCGGCATCCGCCTGGGCCTTGAGAGACTCCATGCGATGATCGAAGTAATTGCCTTCCCAGGTGTTAAGCGTCACCGGCCGCGGCCGCATCGCGCCGCCAGGCCATGCGACCACGCGTTCCCGGACAAAGGCGATGAAGGCCTGGCTGTCGGGGCCTGCAAAGGCCGTCGGGCTGTCGTAGCTTTCTCCCGGCGCAAGGCGCATTTCACCCGGCTCGAAGAGTTCGCCGAGATGCACCAGCCGGCGTCCGTCGTCGAGCGTGTCGATCGCGATCAGATGATTACCGCTCCAGCCGAGATGAAAGCCCATTTGCTCGTCGCCGCAGTCGAGGAAAACCACAGGGAAACGGTCATGCGAGGTGCGTCCGCGCCGGCTTTCCTGCATCCAGAGCCCGTTGGAAAGCGGCGAGCGGCGGGTCTGGAATTCCCTGCCCCACATGCCGGTGAAGCTCGTCAGTTCCGCTGCGCCAGCCGGCATCAGAAAGCTTGCCGCCATGCAACGCTCCAGGGTGTAGTCGCCGGAGCCATTATTGGTCAGGGAGGTCGAAATCGACAGCACGCCGGTCGGGCTTGCTTCGATGCGGATCTGGAGGCCGATTTCCGCGATAGCATCCTCGGCTTTCAGGACGACGTCCGTATCGCTCTCTTCGGACTGCCAATTGCCGAAATCCAGAATGAACGAACGTCCGTCCCGATGGCCTGAGATTGCCGGCCAGCCGAAGAAGCCGAGACCGCCAACAGGCAGCAGGACATTCGAAGGCACATCGATATCCATGCCATTGACGCGGCTCGACCGCGGCACGTCGGGCCAGAATTCGGGCGCACGCGCGCGCCGGCCGAAGCCAAGAATCTCGGGCATGCCGCGTTCCGGCAGACCGAGCGCTAGGGAAATCTCTCCCGCTGTGACGACAACAGTCTTACTCATCCTTTGGTCGCTCCCAGAGTGAGGCCTGCAATAAAGTGCCTCTGCATGAAGAAGAACATCAGGACCGGCGGCATGGCGGCAACGATCGAGCCTGCCGACACCAGATGCCATGCGGCGACCCACTGTCCGTTCAATGCGTTAAGTCCTGCAGTAACCGGCATGGCAGCCTGCCCCTGCACGAGAACTGTCGCCCAGAAATAGTCGTTCCAGACGAAAGTGAAGATCAGCACGGACAGCGCCGCAATCGCCGGGCGCATCAAGGGCAGGACGACGTGGACGAAGATCCGCCATTCCGAGACGCCCTCCACGCGTGCGGACTCGATCAAGGGAAATGGCAGCCCCTTGATGAAGTTGCGCATGAAGAGCGTGCAGAAGCCCGTCTGGAACGCAACATGAAACAATACGAGCCCGGTTACCGTGTCGTATAGGCCCATCTTGAGGGTCAGGTCGCGAACCGGAACCATCAGGATCTGAAATGGAATGAAGTTGCCCGCGACGAAGATGAAGAACAGCGCGAGGCTTCCCTTGAAGCGATAGACCGCAAGGGCAAAGCCGCAGAGGCAGGACAGCCCGACTGCGCCGATCACCGTCGGGATGGTGATCTTGAACGAGTTCAGTATGTAGTGACCGATGGGTGAATTCCGGAAGACGGCGGTATAATTTTCGACGCCGGCGAAACCGGATGGGATGCCGAAATAGTTGCCGGCAGCCAGATCCCCCGATGGGCGGATCGATGTCAACGCCACGCCGATCAATGGCAGGAGCCAGACGATGAGAGTAATCGGCAGAATGATCTGATAGGCGATGGAAACCCATGGCCCGGATTTCTGGACAGGTGTCGGAAACATCAGGAATTCCTTTCCTGCCTCAGCATGCGAATGAGGAAGAAGGCAATGAAGATCATCATGATCAGGAAGAGAACGACGGCAATCGCTGCGCCGTAGCCCATGCGGAAACCATATTCGGAAAGCGCCTGCTCATACATGTAATAGGACAGAACGCGGCTCGATCCGTAGGGACCGCCGGCGGTCATGACCGAGACGAGGTCGAAGGACCGTAGAGCGCCGATGACCGTCACCACCACCGCGATGAAGGTTGCCGGGCGAAGCTGCGGCAGGACGATGTTCCAGAACAAATGCCAGCCTTTTGCGCCATCCATGCGCCCGGCTTCGATCTGCTCCGGATTGATGTTGTTCAGGCCCGTCAGGTAGAGGATCATGCAATAGGCTATCTGCGGCCAAAGGCCGGCAGCAATAATGCCGTAGGTCACCAGGCGCTCATCGGCAAGGACGGCGATCTGCGTTCCCGTCAAGGCGTTCAGCAGCGCCGAAAGCAGGCCGAAGTTCGGGGCGTAGAACCACGTAAAGATCAGGCCGACGACGACCTGGCTGATGACGAAGGGAAAGAAGAAGAGGGATTTGTAGAGGCGGATGCCGGCCACGGTCTGGTTCAAGAACAGCGCTGCCGCCAACCCGGCCGGAACGGCGAGCAGATAGAGGACAAGCCATATGACGTTGTTCTCCAGCGACGTATAGAAGGCATCGTCGGAGAAAAGCTCGACATAGTTTCCAAGACCGATCCAGGTTTTCGGCCCAAGGCCGTCCCAGTCGTGAAAGCTGATCCACACCGATTGGAATACGGGGACAATCACATAGACCAGAAACATCAGGACGCCTGGCGCGAGAAAGAGCCAGGGGGCAAGAGCCTGCTGATTGCGTTTCCAGAACGTTGGTTGAGCGGTACTGGGCGTGCCCACCGTCTGCTCCTGTACAAACTGCTGGTAAGAATTCTGCCGGACGTCACGGACGTCCGGCAGCCTATCATCATGGGAGGATGCTATTTGTATGCGCGAGCGCGCACCTTATCGAGACGCGCGAGGATCGCATCGATCTTGTCGGGCTTGACCATGAATTCCTGGAAGCCTTCCATGCCGGCCTTCGCCATGTCGGCAGGTGCATCACGATCGTAGAACTGCGAGAGGGCCTGCGCCTTCGACAGCATCTCGAAGCCTGCCTTCAGGAATTTGTCGTCCGGCTTGGTCGACTGGTTGTTGACCGGCAACTGGCCAAGAGTGGCATTCATTGTCGTTTGCGCGTCCGCAGAAGCCACATAGGCAAGGAATTTCTTCGCGTCTTCCTTGTTCTTGGCGCCCGACGGGATATGAAACGTGTCCAACGGCGCTTCTTCAGAAGACGGCAATCCGGCCGTGATTTCCGGGAACGGCAGGAAGCCGATCTGATCTTCTTTCAGTCCGCCATCCTTCATCGGAGCAACTGCGAAATTGCCCATGAGGTACATGGCCGCCTTGCCCTGGACGAATTGCGGAATCGCATCCTGCCAATCGAGCGCGGAATGGTTTGCAAGGAAGTAGCCGGGCTTCACGAGTTCCGCCCACTTGGCGAACACGGCTTTGACCTTCGGATCGGTGTAGGACACCTTGCCCGACGTCAGATCCATGTGGAACTGATAGCCGTTCAGGCGCAGATCGAGATAGTCGAACCAGCCGGCGGTCGGCCAGAGTGCCTTGCTGCCGATGGCAAACGGCGTGACGCCGGCGGCCTTCAGCTTGGCGCAAGCTGCCACCAATTCGTCCCAGGTCTTCGGCGGCTCGATGCCCTTATCCTTGAAAATATCGGCGCGGTAGTAGATGCCCCACTGATAGTAGGTATAGGGAACACCCCACTTCTTGCCGTCGATCGTCATGGAGGCGGAAGCCGCCTTCAACTGGTCGTTCAAACCGTTGGTTGCCCAGACATCGCTCACGTCCTGGAAGAGGCCCGCCTTGACGAAAGGCTCCATGCGATTGCCGGCATACCAGGCGACGACATCGGGAGCGTCTGCAGTCAGGAAGTTGCGGATAGCGGACTTGTAGCCTTCGTGATCAAAATCGTTCCACTTGACCTTTACGTCGGGGTTCTTCGCCTCGAAGTTTGCGATCAGTTGCTCCATTGCCTTCTTCGGCGTTGGGTCGGATTGATCGGAATTGAGAACGATTTCTCCAGCACAAGCTGCCGACGAGATCAGCATGTAGCTCAATGCAATCGAGCTGAAATTTTTAAAAAAGGGCACACAATCCTCCACTGACTCGTTGCGCCATATCGCCTACGCACATGTCACTCCCATGTACGGCGATTGATATTCATCATCCAAATTCGTAGACCGCTACCGCGATTGCGAAGATCACTTCCGGTTTTCTAAGATCGCAAACTTGCTAAAGGACGCCCCGATGCTGCTCGAAGATGAGTCAGTTCCAGTTCATGACGGCCCAACCCGCCACCCGCTCGTCGTGTTTGGCGACCATCGCTTTTGTGCCGGTGAACGATTGGATGTGCGGCGCATGAGCGGGCCTCACATGCATAGCCAGGTCGAGCTCAACTATATTCTCGACGGGCGCATCACCTATTGGTTCGATGGCCGCAGGCTGCAGATTTCCGAGGGACAGCTCTGCCTGTTCTGGGGCATGATCCCCCATCAGGTCGTGGAGGTCACCGAGCCGACAAATTTCGTCTGTCTCTATGTCCCGATGTCCGTTCTCGTTAATTTCAACAGCATGAGCTCGTTCCGCGACGCCGTGTTTCGTGGCGGCCTTATAGAAGCGCTAAACCCCAGGCCTCCTGATCGGGATGTCTTTCTCAGATGGCGCGAAGAGCTGTTGTCCGGCGACCCGGAGCTGGAGCAGATCGTACGTGACGAACTCGTTGCGCGCATTAGACGGATTGCGCGCGACGGCTGGCAAGACCTGCGCGAACGCAGCTCGGCCATCGAAATATCGCGCAACCAGGACCCCGACCGGTTGCCAAGGATTGAGAAAATGCTCCGCTTCATTGCCGAGAAGGCGTTAGGCGAAATATCGGCAATAGACGTGGGACTGGCCGCGGGGCTGCATCCGAACTATGCGATGTCGATTTTCAAAAAGGCGGTAGGACTTACAATCAACCAGGCGATAACGCGTCATCGTCTCGATACCGCCCAGTCCCTGCTGATTTCCAGCGATCTGCCCGTCGCCGCTGTCGCCTTTGAAGCAGGTTTCGGTTCGCTGTCGCGCTTTTATGAAGCGTTCGAAGGGCGCTTTTCGACGACACCTGCGAAATATCGCAGCAGCTTCGGTGTTGCCGCTGCAAGACCAACCTAAGGCGTCATGTCCCGATAGGTTGTCAGGAAGACGTGCGGAGCATGCCGCGATAGAGCCCGGGCGATGATCCGGGGATTTCGAGTGCATCGAGGCGTTTGCGGTAAAATTCGACCGGACCTGGATCGCCGATGATGGCATAGGCATAGCCCGCTTCGCGAAGGCCGTAGAGCACGGCAAACAACAGCGCCTCGCCCACCCCCTTGCCGCGCTGATCCTCAGCGACCCCCGTCGGCCCAAAGAAGCCTTTGGCAGTGGCATCGCCGCAGGCAAAGCCCAACATCTCGCCATTCCTGACCGCAATCCACGTCATGATCGGATGGCTGCCGAAACCTGTTTCACTTTCGGCTGCCCATTTCGAGCCGAAATGCGTCTCGATCCAGTCGAGTACCAGACCGCGCTCCGGCGTGAGCGCCCGGCGTATCTCAATGCCATGGGCTGCCACTTTCGCATTGTCATGGGCAGGCAGGTCGTAAAGACGGACCAGAAGATCAGGCATGCTGTGCAATGTCTCCTGTTGGAGGGTTGATATCGGGATGATGGTAGACGAAATGGCCGGAGGCAACTTCGACCGACTGCCCAACCGGCCTGCGAGACGAATTCCGCACCGTTTCGGCATGCATGGAGAACGGCTGTCCCCGTTCGTCACGACCGCTCGTGATCCGGACTGCCGGATCGGGCACAGCCGAAAGCAGGAGCCGCGTATAGGGATGCTGCGGATCGCGGATCACGCTGGCGGACGGACCATATTCGACGATCTGGCCGGCAAACATCACCGCCGTCTCCTCGGCGATATAATGCGCCGTCGCGATATCATGGGTGATGTAGAGGAAGCCGATGCCGCGCTCGAGCTTCAGCCGGCGCATGAGATCAAGCACCGAGCGGCGGATCGAGACATCGAGCATGGATGTCGGCTCGTCCGCGACGATCAACTTCGCATCGACGGCAAGCGCGCGAGCGAGATTGACGCGCTGGCGCTGCCCACCCGAAAGCTCATGCGGATATTTATCGAGCGTCACGTCCGGATCGAGTTCGACATCGACGAGCGTTCGGCGCGTCGCCTCCTCCAACGCCTCGCCTTTCAAGCCTCGATGCAGGACGAGAGGCCGCACGAGATGATGGCGGATCTTATGCGCCGGATTGAGCGCGGCGAACGGATCCTGGAACACCATCTGCACCATGCGGAGATAGCTCATCTGGTCGGCATGGGTTGTAAGGCCGGCAATATCCCGGCCCGCAAACAGGATGCTGCCCGACGTCGGCTGGAAGAGCCGGGCGACGGCTMGCCCTACGGTCGATTTTMCGGAGCCGGATTCGCCGACGATCGCCAGCGCCCGACCCGCCTGCAATGTCAAAGTCACGTTTCGAAGCGCCTCGACCCGCTTTTCCGGCCCGAAGAAAGGCTTCAGCGTGAAGATCTTGCTGACATTCTGCAGTTCGAGCAGCGGCGGGAAATTTTCGCCCATCATACGACGGCCTCCATCGCGTGACCGAGCCGCGGCATCGCGTCCCACAAGCGCCGCGTATAATCATGCCGGGGTGCGGCAACGATATCGGCGACCGGCGCGGTTTCGACAATTTCACCCTTCAGCATGATGGCAATCCGGTCCGCAAATTGTGCCATCAGCGCCAGATCGTGGGTGATGAACAGGATGGAAAAGTTGAGCTTTTMCTTGAGCGTGACGATTTCCTGCAGGATCTCCCGTTGCACGACCACGTCAAGCGCAGTCGTGGGCTCATCCATGATCACGAGCTGCGGTTCGAGCGCGAGCGCGATGGCGAGCACGACGCGCTGGCGCATCCCGCCGGACAATTGATGCGGATAGTCGTCGAGCCGATCGGAGGGAATGGAGACGAGCTGCATCAGCGTTTCGGCACGCGCACGCGCCGCGTCCCGTCCCATTCGGTCATGCCGGGACAACACATCCCGGAACTGTTCGAAGATCGTCAGCACCGGATTGAGCGAGCTCATGGCGCTTTGGAACACCATGGATGCCTTGCGCCAGCGCCATTGCTCCAAGGCGCGGGCGGAAAGCGCCAGCACATCGGTTCCGTCGATCCGGATATCGCCCCTCGAAATGATCGCCGGCGGACGATGCAGCCGCATCAGGGCGAAGGCTATGGTCGATTTTCCGCAGCCGCTCTCGCCGGCCAGCCCCATCACCTCGCCGCGCCTTATGTCGAAATCCACACCTTTGACGGCGGTAAAGAGACCGTTCTCGGTCAGGAAATCCACCTGCAGCCCGCGCACTTCCACAAGATTGGAGGAGAGGTTCAATTTAGGCCTCCTGTTCCAGGACCACGGTCCGAGCACGGTCGAGCTTACGCTGTTTCCGGGCGGCCGCGTGGACCGTCCCGAGCGTGCGCAACCGCGGATTGGAGATTTCATCGACGGCGAAATTGATCATCGACAGGCCGATGCCGATAACAGCGATCGCAGTTGCCGGTGCGAACACCTCCCACCAGGCACCGACGCTCATCGCCGATGAGGTCTGCGCATTGTAAAGCATGGCGCCCCAGGAAACGGCGAGTGGATCGCCCAGGCCCAGAAACTCCAGTGTCGCCTCGGTGATGATCGTATAGATGACCGAGCCGATGAAGTTGAAGCCGATGATCGAAAGCAGGTTGGGCATCAGTTCGACGACGATCATCCGCCATTTGGGCTCGCCGATCAGTTCGGAGGCAAGGATGAAATCACGTTGCCGGAGCGTCATCGTCTGCGCCCGCGTGACGCGTGCCCCCCAGGCCCAGGAGGTCAGCCCGATGATGAGCGCGATGACCAGCGGGCTTGCCTCGCCGACGAAAGCGGCGATGACGAGCAGCAGCGGCAATTGCGGAATGACGAGGGCGATGTTGGTGACGAAGTTGATCGCTTCGTCGATCACGCCGCCAAAATAGCCGGCCGTCACGCCGAGGATCACACCGATCACAGTGACGATCGAACCCGCGAGAAGCCCGATGAACAGCGATGTGCGCGTGCCCCAAATCAACTGCGTGAAGACGTCGCGCCCCATCCGGGTGGTGCCGAGTATGTGGTCCAACGACGGCGCCTCGTGCGGCCGGCCGACCCGCTTGATCGGATCATGGCCGGTCAGCACGGGAGCAAGCACGGCGACGGCGACATAGAGGATGACGATGGCAAGGCCGATAAGCGCCTTGCGGTTGCCGAGAATGGGAAGGAGCATCCTTTTCATGGGTCAAGCCTTCCGCAGTCTTGGGTCAAGCAGGACGTAGATGAGGTCGACGAGCAGATTGGCCGAGAGCATGGCGAGCGTCATGATCAGCAACTGACCCTGTATCAGTGGATAGTCGCGAGCGACGATGCCGAGATAGAGGAGATGACCGAGACCGGGGTAATTGAACACCACCTCGGTCACCAGCGAGCCGCCCATCACGGCGCCAAGCGTAATGGCAAAGGCCGTCACGCTTGGCAGCAGGGCATTGCGGGCTGCGTAGTTGAACATCACACGACGGTCGGAAAGGCCCTTGGCCTGACCCATGACAACATAATCCTCGCCAAGCTGGCCGATCATGTTGTTGCGCATGGTGACGAGATAGCCGCCAATGTGGACGAAGGCGAGCGACACGACGGGCATGACGGCGTGGTAAAGCGCGCTTGAGAGGAAGCTCGGCGTCAGCCCCGGATCAAGCTGGGGATCGAAGGCGAAGCTGGTTGGAAACCAGGCCAGGATCAGGCCGAAGACATAGAGCGCGGTCAGAGCCACGACGACCGCGGGAATGGACTGGATCGCCAGCGCACCGGGAGAAGCGATTGTATCGAGGATGCCGCCGCGACGCCAAGCCGCCGACACCCCAAGCAACGAACCCGATAGGAAGGCAAGGACGGATGCCGTGCCGGCGAGCATGATCGTCCAGGGAAGCGCATGACCGAGTACCTGGCCCACCGTCAACGGATAGAATTTGATCGATGGTCCCAGATTCCATGTGAAGACGCTTTTTATGTAGTCGAGAAACTGCAGATAAAGCGGTCCCGAAGCAAAACCGAAGGTTTCGATCAGGGCAGTTTTGGCTTCCGGCGGCAGCGAGGAATTCATCTTGGCGAACATCACGTCCACCGGATTGCCCGGCATCAGCCGCGGTATGAAAAAATTGATCGTGGCCGCGGTGAAAAAGGCGGCGACATAAAAAAACAGTCTTCGCAGAATGAACATCATCGGCTTGTCTCCGGCGGTGGGTGACCGTCGCCGTTCGGTTCAGGCCTTAAGCCTGAACCGAAGGAGCGGGTCCGGGGAGAGGGATCGAACCGGACGCGCCGGAGCTATTGTGCGACCGGACGCAGTGCCAGAAGATGCAGGAGACGCTCTGGCACACCATCGTAGACAACCGGGCGAGCAACCGGATTGTCCGCGCTGAACCAGCCGGTGAACCGCTTGGTGTTGTATTCGTACCAAAGCGGATTGTTGTAGACCGCCACGAAGGGCAGGTTCGCGCCGATGAACTCCTCGATCTTGTTCATGGTCTGGAGCTGCTGCGCATGATCATTGGTCGTGTAGAAGGAGTTCAAAAGCGCATCAAGCTCGGGGTTGCTGTAATGGGCCGAAGCAAAGCGCGTCTTGCCCTTGTTGCGCGAATTGAGCGCTTCGTCATACATGAAATGAGGTGTGACGCCGGTGCGAAACGAGTTGATCGCGACATCGTATTTGCCGGTGGTCAGCGCATCGGTCCAGCCGGGAACGTCCGGAGTTGAAAGCTTTGCCTGGATACCGATCTGGGTCAATCCTTCGATCGCGAGCTGGCAAGTGTTGACCCAGTCCGTCCAGCCATTCGGCACGATGATGTCGAAGCTGATCTTGCTGCCGTCGGGATTTTCAACGAAACCGTCGCCATCGATATCCTTGAAGCCGGCCTTGGCGAGTTCGGCCTTGGCGCTCTCGATATTGTATTTCGAATAGACGCCATATTCCTCATCCACCTTCGGATTGTTCCAGGAGTGGAAGGCGCGACCGAGGCCGGACGGATATTCGTTGAGCGTGGGATAACCATAACCGGCAATATCGACCATCGCCTGACGATCCATCGCCATGGAGAAGGCGCGGCGGAAGGCGAGATTGTTAAAGGCCTCATGATTTCCGGCATTCGCCGTTTCAAAATTCATGGTGAAGGCCACCATGGAACCGGCCGGGAACCAGTAGCCATGGTTTTTTGGGTCCGTACCGACATAGGTCTTTTCAATGTCCGGGAGGAAGGAGCCGAACCAGTCGAGTTCGCCCTTTGCAGCAAGCGCGATCGTCTGATCATTGCCTGCGACCTGCGGGAAGCGCATGCAATCGACCTTCAGCGTCGCATTGTCCCAATAATTGGGGTTTCGGCACTGGATATATTCCTGCGGCGTGAAGCGGCGGATTTCAGTGAGCGGGCCGCTGCCGACCGGGTGGGGATTGGTGAAGGTGACGGGGTCCTTGACCGAGGCCCAGATATGTTCCGGGACGATATAGACCTGCACGATCTTGAAGATCAGACCGCTGTCGGCCTTTTTGTAGTTGATCTTGACCGTATGGTCATCAACCGCCTCGATGCCATCGATCTGATCCCAGATTGCCTGCAGGTCGAGCGCCTTGTGGTCCTTAATCAGGTTGAAGGTGAAGGCGACGTCCTTCGCCGTAAACGGCTTGCCGTCGGACCATTTCGCATCCCTGAGCTTAAAGGTGACGCTTTTCAGATCGTCCGAATAGGTAAAGGATTCCGCCAGCCGATAGTTCGGCTCGCCATCCTTGAGCGCGTTGAAGACGATCAGCGGCTCGTACATGAAATCTTCCACCGACGGCACGCGGGTCGTGGTGTTGAAGGGATTGAAATTCTCGACCCATGCGGTCGATTCGTCCGGCAACGCAGTCAACATCACCTCTGCACGCGCCGCGACCGGCGCCATGACACTGGCAATGAGCGCGGCCTTCAAAATAGTCCTGATGTTCATTTCCGTTCCCCATCTCTCGAGGCGCAGGTTCTTGCCCGGCCCGGTTTGCGACGTCATATCAGCGCGAGGCAAGCGGCAAAGTCACCTGACAATTCCGGCAAGAGTTACGGCAAAATCGTCAAAACCGGAAATTCCGATCATATCGAAAAAACCGACTCCCCTTTTTCCGCAATTGTATAGATTGGCCGGAATTATCCGCCATGGGGAAAGCGGGAGGAGGCATGCCAGACATGATGCGGGAATACTGCCGATGCTGAGAGCGCTGTCGCCGTCCGGATTTCGGGGCCGTCTTCTGCTCATCCTCCTGGCGATCAGCCTGCTGCCGTTGCTGGCCACCGCCTCCGCCTTCTTCTACATCCTCAATCGCAGCGTCACGGTGGAGACTTTTGCCAAGCTCGCCTTCGTTCGCGACGCCAAGCGCAGCGAAATCGAACAATATCTAACCTTTGCCACAAGGCAGGCTGAAAGCCTCAGCCAGTCGAATGCCGTGCGCTATTCGATCGGTGATTTCTATGGTTTTGCCTACGCGTTTCGCCAGATCGATCCGTCGCCCGAACGGGCAACCGCCATCCTGCGCCAGATGTTCGGGATCGACAGCGATGGTGGCGGCGCGGCGCTGCCGAAGGACAATGACGCCATGCTGCGTTCGGCGCTCGAATATGCCAACGCTCATCAGCAGTTCCACGATGATTTCGTCAGCTTCGTCACGACGTCCGAATTCGAAAATCTGTACCTGATTACGCCGGAGCAGCGCGTCGTCTATTCGGTCGAGAAGGACCGTTATCTTGGTATGGACCTAAAGACGCTGGTTGCCCCGACGCCCCTCTCCCGCCTGGCGCGCGCCATGGCCGACGCGCCACAGGAGCAGACCATGCTGGTGGGCGATTTCACCACCGATCCGGTCACCGGCAAATTCGGCGCCTACGTCGCCGTTCGCGTTGCCTTCTACAACAAAGTGCGTGGCATGGTCATCTTCCGCATGGGCACCAAGGGGCTCAACCGGATCGTTCAGTCGCAGCAGGGGGAAACCAGCAGTCTCTATCTCCTCAATTCCGATGGTTTCTACATCTCTGCGCCGGCGGGTCATCAGCCGGGTGCGMGTAGCAATCCCGCGGCGATCGGTGACAGCACGCCCTCCGGCACGGCGCTCGTTGAGGACGGGCTTGGCGACGTTCCGGCGCTTGCGGCAAATGTCCACTTGCATTTTGGCGGCGTTCCCTGGAGCTTGGTTGCCGAAGTGCCGGAATCTGTCGCCTTCGCCAACAGCAATTCCCTCCGGCAGATCGTCATCACGCTGGCCCTGGTTCTGCTGCCTGTGCTCGTCACCCTGGTCTTTTATCTCTCCGGCACGATGACCCGGCCCGTGCAGCGCCTGACCGATGCGGCAGGCGCGATCGCCGACGGCGATCTCGATCATGCCATGCCCACGATCAAAAACCCGTCCGAACTCGGCCGGCTGACGGCGAGTTTCACGCGCATGCGCGACGCCGTCCGCGAGCAGCTCAACCTCATCAATCAGAAAAACGCCGAACTGGAAACGCATGTCGGCTTGATCGAGGAGAAGAACAAGGCCCTCGAAGAGGCGGACCGGATGAAGGACGCCTTCGTCGCCAACACGTCGCATGAATTGCGCACGCCCTTGAACGGCATTATCGGCATTTCCGAAACCCTGGTGGCGGGTGTGGCCGGTGAATTGACGGCAACCCAGCGCAACCAGCTTCAGCTCATCAGCTTCAGCGCCCGACGGCTTTCGCGTCTGGTGGACGATCTGCTTGATCTCTACCGCATCCGCCAGGGCCGCATGCGGCTCGACATCCACCCGGTGCATATCGCAACCAGCGTCAGCAATGTGCTGAAAATGTGCGAACCGCTGCTACGCGGCGAGCCGGTGGCCCTTGAGGTCGATATCCCCGAAGATATTCCCTTCGTGATGGCTGACCCCGTGCGTTTCGAGCAGATCCTCTACAATCTCCTTGGAAACGCTATCAAATATGCCGGCCAGAGCACGATCCGGGTCGTTGCCACGCCGGCCGGCAAGAATGTGGCGATCAGCGTCGAGGATACGGGCGTCGGCATTGCCAGCGATAGCCTCGAACGCATTTTCCAGCCTCTGGAGCAGGCGGGCTTCGGGGATGGCACACGAGGACCGGCCGGCACTGGCCTCGGGCTGACCATCGCCCGCCAGCTCGCTACCTTCCTCAATGGCAAGCTCACCGCTCATTCAGTGCTGGGCGAAGGATCACGCTTCACGCTCGTGCTGCCGGCCGCAACGGTCGAGCCGTCCTATATCGATTATTTCGGCGAGGAACTCGATCAGAAGCGGCTGCACGAAACKGTCGACATGATCGCCCGCAGCCAGATTGCCGCCGATGCACCGATGGCTCCCGGCGCGCCGCTGATCCTTGTGGTCGATGATGAGCCGATCAACATCCAGGTGCTGCGCAATGTCCTGCAGCCGGTCGGCTATGTCGTGCGCGCGACGGAAAGCGGTGCGGATGCGCTGGCCTTCATCAATCGCGTGAAGCCCGATCTCGTCGTGCTCGATGTGATGATGCCCGGGATGAGCGGGCTGGAAGTCGCCAAGGCCATCCGCGAGCGCTACGACTTGCTCGATGTGCCGATCATCATGGTAACAGCGCGCAGCCGCACGCGCGACGTGATCGCCGGCTTCGAACATGGCGCGAATGATTATGTCGTCAAACCCTTCGTCAAGGACGAGCTTTTGGCCAGGGTGGCGACGCTGCTGGAGGCCGCACGCGCACGCAGCCAGATCCGCGAAAACAGCTCGCTTAAGGCCGAGATCGAGCGAAGGGTTGAAGTCGAGGACGCGCTTCGGCTGTCGCAGCAGCGTATGGCCAGACTTCTTGAGATTTTCGAGGTGGCAATTCTCTGCACCGATCACCAGCACCGGATCATCTACGCAAACCAGGCTGCCCTCGGCATGTTTGACATGCCGATCATCGCAAACGAAACAGCGCTTTCATCGTTGACGGGGACCGAGCTTGCTGAAGCCATGTATCAGGCCGTGAAACGGGAGGGAGAATTTTTCCAGCCGAGCGTTCGCCTTGGCGGCGATGCATTCACGCTCAGCGTCTTCGAGTTCGATATCGGAACCGGCGGCGGACTTGCGCTCGTCATTCAACCGGTTTCGGCGAGCGATATGCTCCGCAGAGACCGCGTGGTTCACCACGTATTGGGAGCAATCGACAGCGCCGGCGCCAACCTGACCGTTTTGGTGCCGGAGCCTGAGCACGCCGATGCTCTGTCCCTCGAACCGCAAGGTGAGCMGAAGCACCAGCGCGCATTTCGCTCGACCATCATCGATGTCATGAAACAGAGCCTGGAGCTCTGGAAACGGATGACAGGCAAAGGCAAGATCGACTTCGCCGAGCGCAGTGGAATCTGGCGCGTGAACCTCGACCGCTCTTCGCTGCAGGCCCGAACACTCGAGAAATATCTGCTGCTCGAAACCCTGCCACTTCAGCCCCGCTGGCGCGACGTCATACGCTCGGGTGAGTTCGCGCTAGCTCATGCCACGAAAACTAGCCTGGACGCCGACCTCAGCGATCTCGCCGAGACATTGCATCGGGATCTCGATCAGTTACGGGCCATGGTTCGCGATGGCCGCAACTTGAACTGAGCAGGCACATTGCACGACACGCTCGACGTTCTGGCACGGCAGCAGGGCAGCGGATCGGCTGCCTCGGTTGCCCCTCAGTACCAGCCATCGGCCATCGACGACTTGCGTTTGGCGACGAACTCACAGAGCGCCTCATCAAGGGCGATGTCGAGAGGTGGGGCTTCGTAGTCTGCGAGCGTGCTCTTCCACTGGCGATTGGCGCGGGTCGCAATGTCAGTCGATCCGCCCTCCTCGCTCCACTTCTCGAAAGGCTCGTTGTCCGACAGCGTCGTTTGCCAGAATGCGGTCTGGTAGTTTCGCATCGTATGGGCGGAGCCGAGGAAATGGCTGCCTGGCCCCACTTCTTCGAACGCGTCGTAGGCCAGCGTGTTGTCGTCTACCGTGACGCCGCCAAGATAGGAATGGAGCGCTCCGCAGAGGTCCGCATCCATCACGAATTTCTCGTAGGACATGGACAGAAGACCATCGAGGAAGCCGGCGGAATGCAGGATGAAGTTCGCACCGCAATGAATGGCCGACAGCATGGACATCAGCCCCTCCTGCATGGCCTGACCGTCGGGAAGCTTGGAGTTGGAGAAATTGCCTGCACACCGCAAAGGCAGCTTCAGCCGCCGTGCGAGCTGCCCGATGACCATCGAGCCAATGGCGGGCTCGGGCGTGCCGAAGGTGGGCGATCCCGACCGTAGTGACATCGAAGACAGGAAGTTGCCGAAAATAACCGGCGCCCCCTTGCGTTCGAGCTGGGTCAGAGCGCAGCCGGCGAGCGTTTCCGCATAGGATTGGGCGATAGCCCCGGCGTTCGTGACCGGCCCCATGGCACCCCCCAGAATGAACGGCACGATKACTGCAGCCTGATTGGCGCGGGCGTAGGCGCGCAGCGACCTCGTCATGGTGCCATCCCAGACAAGGGGAGAGTTTACATTGACGTTGCCGAGGATGACGCAGTTTTTGTCGACAAAGTCCGCACCGAAAAGGATGCGCGTCATCTCGATCGAATCCTCTGCGCGGTCCTCCGCCGTCACCGAGCCCATAAATGCGCGGTCGGAATATTTGATGTGGCTGTAGACCATATCGAGATGACGTTTGTTCACCGGTACATCGACCGGCTCGCAGATCGTACCGCCGGAATGATGCAGCCACGGGCTCGCCTGAGCGAGCTTGATGAAATTGCGAAAGTCTTCGATGGTGCCGTACCGACGGCCTTTGTCCTGGTCCATGACGAAGGGCGAACCATAGGCTGGCGAGAAGACCACATTGCCTCCCCCGATCTGCACACTGTTCGCCGGATTGCGGGCGTGCTGGGTGAAGACGCTCGGGGCAGACGAGACAATCTCACGAAGCATTCCCGGTTCGAAGCGAACGCGCACACCGTCCACCTTGGCCCCAGCCTTCTTCCAGTGTTCGACGGCAACCGGATCGTCGCGAAACTCTATTCCGATTTCTGCCAGAATGCGGTCCGCGGTGCGTTCGATCTTTTGCAGGTTCTCTTCGGAGAGAATGTCATAGGTCGGAATGTTGCGAATGATGTAGGGAACGTGAACCTTCCCCATGCCATCGCGTCGAGCGGATCGCCCACTTCGTCCACGTCTGCCAGTGCTCTCTTCAGTTGCCTCAGTCATTTCCGCCTCCATAATCCGAATAGAGGCTAAACGACTTTGAGGCTTTGTAACGCTAGAAAAAACTTGGCTTTTGTATAAGCTCTGTTTATGCAAACCTTCAGAAGACTTTTGCCGTCCGCATCCAGTCTCATAATTTTCGAGGCAGCCGGACGGCACCAAAATTTTAGCCGGGCCGCCGAAGAACTCGGGATGACCCAGGCTGCCGTCTCCTTTGCCGTGCGGAAACTCGAAGATCAGCTTGGCATACCCCTTTTTCATCGTGAGCATCGCAGCGTCGAATTGACGGATGTCGGCGAGCGTTTCCATGCGGATGTCACCGTCGGCCTTTCGCGCATCCAGAAGTCGGCGGAGGACATCAGAACGAAAGGCCGAGAAGCCAACGTCACGCTGGCGGCCTCGACCGCATTCGGTTCCATGTGGATGTTGCCGCGTTTGGCCCGTCTCCGTGCCGACCTTCCAGACATCGATCTGCGCATCCAGACCAGCGTGCGTGACCTCGATCTAGACGAGGAACCGATCCCGCTTGGCGTTCGTGGCGGCGATCCGGCAAGCTGGCCGCGCTATCATTCCGCCATGCTCGCGCCGGAAGTTGTTTTTCCCGTCGCAAGCGCCGGCTTTGTCGAACGGCGCGGTCTTCCCGAGCGGCCCGAAGACCTCGTGACGTTACCCCTCATCCATTTGGAAGAACCTGTGAGAGCCGCCTACGATTGGTCTGAGTGGTTCGCAAGCGCGGGGGTCCGATATTCCGCTCAACCGCGGCGGCTGGCGATCAACKATTATGTGCTCGTCATACAGGCCGTTCTGGCAGGCGAAGGCGTGGCCCTCGGTTGGCAGCATCTTATCGAGGAGCAGATCCGATCGAAAGCGCTGGTTCCCGTGGGCGGGCATGTCCTGCACACCAACCTGGCCTTCCACGTCGTCTGGCCGCGCTCGAGAGAACTCAATACCCAGGCAAGACGGGTGCGTGACTGGCTCGTCGAGGAGGGACGACGTAGCCGCCAAGAGGGGGAGATCCTCAGCGCACCACGATGAAACTCGCCCTGAGTGCGATAGGCGACCCCATCGCACTCAGAAACTCAGCCTATGACGGCAGCCAGTAACGCGCGTTACGTCACTGGAAGCGGCAATTTCTTGGTCCGGCCACCGTCGTTGGGGGTCGCAGACCCGCAAAAGTGCCGAATGCKGCGTCTGTTGGAATGCGGTATGTCGCTTCTTCTTCCGAACCCCAACTGTCTTCATACAGTCCAACCTTGTTTGCTGCGGGCTGCACCCATACAGAAGACGATAGCATTTCGAAAAGTGAGTGGCCGAGACAAAGCCGCATGCCACTGCGATGTCGACAATGGGTTTGTTGGTGGCTTTTATCAGTTGCCTTGCCCGATCGAGACGTCGCTTTCAATGGTCGTCATCGCTTCGATGATTGCCATCGGCGGCCTCGGCCAGATGGTGCTGCGGGGCATTGGGCGTCTCGATATCGGCATAGCGACCGTCGGTGGCCTCGGCATTGTCGCCCTCGCGATCGTGCTGGATCGTTTGACACAAGCGCTCGCAAAACCAACCAAGCGGGGTGAATGGCTCACACGCGGGCCAGTCGGCCTCGTCCGGTCTTTCATGGGAAGCTCACACGCCCCTGCCGAAGTGCCGCAGTCGTCGGCCATCAAGAATTGAGGAATGCGCTCATGGATGAGACAGTCGAATGCAGGAACGTTTGGAAAATTTTCGGCGAGAAATCGAAGGACGCGCACAAAGCCGTTAACGACCATGGACTGGGCAAGAAGGAAATCTTGGAGCGGTTTGGCTGCGTCGTCGGCGTGGCTGATGTTTCGTTCTCCGTCGGAAAGGGTGAGATTTTCTGTATCATGGGACTTTCCGGTTCCGGGAAGTCCACATTGGTCCGGCATATCAATCGCCTTGTCGAACCGACGGCAGGCGAGATCCATGTCGCCAATCAGAACGTCAACGCCCTGCAAGGGACGCAGCTCCGGCAACTGCGCTCTCAGAGCGTGGGAATGGTCTTCCAGAACATGGCGTTGCTTCCGCACCGCACGGTGATCGACAACGTGGCGCTCAGCTTGGAGCTGCGGGGTATGAACCGGAACGAGCGCCACAAGATCGCAATCGAAAAACTCAAGCTGGTGAGCTTGGACGGCTGGGGTGACCGCTTCCCTGATGAGCTATCCGGCGGCATGAAGCAGCGCGTCTGTCTTGCAAGGGCGATGGCAGCCGATCCGGAGATCTTGCTGATGGACGAGCCCTTCTCCGCCCTCGATCCATTGATCAGACGCCAGCTCCAGGAGCAGTTCCTCGAACTGTCGAAGGTGCTCAAAAAGACGACCGTATTCATCACCCATGATCTGGACGAGGCCATCCGGCTTGGAACGCACATCGCAATCATGAAGGACGGACGGTTTGTCCAGGTGGGAACGCCGGAGCAGATCGTGACGGAACCAGCGGACGACTACGTCGCCGACTTCGTGAAGGGAATTTCCCGGCTCGAACTGGTTTCCGCTGGAAGGGTGATGCAGCCTGTCGACGTGACGCACCTTTTTGAATCCGGCCCAACCGTCCTTGCAACGGACAAGCTGTCGAGGCTTCTGCAAATCGCCAAGGAGCATGATGGAGAAATCACCGTCCTGGATGGCGAACGGCCGGTTGGGGTGATTTCTCGACACGGCCTCCTGAATGCGGTGAGCGGATAACGTCGATCTTGACCGCGCCACTGGTCCCACAAACCCTCCCGACTTGCCGGGTTCTCCTAGTCTCGGCAAGTGCTTTGCTGGCAATGACAATGTCATTGCCAGCTTTTTTTCTTGAATGGCAATTTGATATCGCCACAGGGAGGGCCGTTAGTGCATGTCGCGCAAAAGTGTGCGGCAGTTTTGCGAAAACGACATGCACAAGCAAGGAGCTCTAAAGCGTGGGAGCGAATCTGAAAGATCGCGACGAGCTCTAGTGCTCCAGGAAGACGTAGTTCATCCAACTGCTCATGCGCAGAAGGACCTTTCGGAGGACGGCGACGTGATGCCAGTGCTCGGTATAGACAGCCACCTCCGCGACAACACCGCCCGGCAACTGATATTGGTCGGTATCCTCGAGCAATTGGATGCGGGCAAGCGTTTGTCCCGGTGCGGCACGCTCCGGTGACTGCGGATCTATCAAGGCGCCGCCCGGCTGAAGCTGGCCTTGAGCCATGACGTCGATGACCTCTTGGACGCGCGCTTTGAATATCTTGCCCGGTACCGCTTTGAAAGCGACCTCCGCTTCATCGCCAACGCGCACGCGTTGCAGCGAGTTCTGAATGAATGCCGCCGCCAGCATGCGGTCTTCGCTGTTGATGAAGACCATGACAGGACGCAGCGGCAGCGGATTGGCCATCATCCCCGGACGGAGAAAGACCTGGGTTACATAGCCGTCGGTCGGCGCGCGCACCGTCGTCTGGTCAAGCTCATATTCGGCATTGCCCAGTTCCGCCGTCAGTCGGGCCACGGTTGGGTTCGTGCCATTGATTTCGGATTCATAGGCCAGCCTGGCCTGAGCTGCTTGAGCGCGTGCCGTATCGGCCGCCGCTTCCGCGGTCAGATAGATCCCACGCCGGTTCTCGACCTCGAGTTCGGAATAGACCGCGCCCCTGCCGCTGGATTTTGCGTTTTCGTTCGACTGCTGGAATTTCTCGAACGCCTGCAGGGAACGGTCGCGCGATGCCTCAGCCCCGGTGACCGCAGCGTTGGCGGCATCGAGAGCAGCCTTCAATTGAAGAACCGTCTGCTTCGCCTCAGCCAAAGCTGCCTTCTTCTGATCGACGACAAACTGATAGGGTCTGGGATCGATCCGGAAGAGGACGTCGCCCTTCTTCAGCGGCTGGTTTGGCGTGACCGGGACTTCTACGACTTGGCCTCCGACGACCGGGATGACAGGTGCCGAGGTGAAATAGACCCGTCCGTCGCTGGAATAAGGATGATTGTAGCTCATGATGAGGAGCAAGGCAGAGATCAGAAAGATGCCGCCAAGCACGGCGGTCGCCAGTGTCCACTGGTTCACCGGGATCCGGAATATCTTGAAGATCGTCCAGCAGAGCGCGGCATAAGTGAGTATGAGAAGCAGATCCATCAGATTTTCTCCTTCTCCAGCGGGAGCGCTTCGAGCTCGGCGATCCGGGCGTGAAGACGCGCGATTTCAGCGTTTGCCTCCGCTTCGCGCGAAAGCTTGCCGTCAGGCCGGATTCCCCAGCCGCGGTCCTCCCGATAAAGCGTTGCCCAGATAAATAGAAACGGCCAGATGGCGTGCAGGGTGAACAGGCTCACCCATCCGGCAACATGGATCGCGTCTTGATGAGGATGATTACGGGCCTTGGCAATCAGGTGGGGGATGTCATGAATCGCGATCACTGCGTAGAACAAAGTGATCACTACGAAAAACAACACCCCAAGTGCGAAATAGTCGAGAAACACGGTTCCTCCTTTTCGGCTGCATCACGGAGCCGACCAGCCGTAGTCAAGGAGGAGATAGTAACGCTGCCAGACCTCAAACGCCTGTAGCATCACGTATCGTCTATTGGCCGCTCTTTGTTCGGGTCGGCAAAACGCCACGCTTCAGGGTGTAATCGCGACGCCGGCGGCTTTTAAACTGGTCAGAAAAAGCTCTTGATCCGAGGGCCGCTGCAGGCGCTTTGCGACTTCCCTGCGGATGTTGACCAGCAACGCGGGCGCATTCGATTTCAGCCACTCCTGTTCATGGCCGGCTTCCTCGACTTTGCCCTGAGCACCAAGAATCGCGAGCAGGACAAGATGGTGCATGGGGTTATATTTGAGATCTGCCATGCGCGCCCATAGTTCGGCCGCCTGGTAGTCGCCCCGAATGTAGGCGCACATTGCCATGCCCACTTCATAATATCCGATCGGGCCGGGGTTTCTGCTGATGGCACTCGACATCAGTTCGCAGCCCGTTTCCCATCTGCCGGAGAAGGCAAGTCTGAAACCATATTCTCCGGAAACTTCCGTGTCGTTGGGATTGATCGCATAGGCGGCGGCTCCCGCCTTCAGTGCAGCGTCGACGTCGCCATTGAAGAAGTTCGCCAGCATCAAGGCCTGCAATGCCCGTGCATTCTCGGGATCGAGTTCAACCGCGCGCTTTGCGGTTTCAAGAGCCAGCGTCAACGGCTGAGCCGATTGCGGCACGTCCAGCCGATATTGGAAGCGGACCTCGTCCAGATAGGTCAGAGAAAGCAATGCCCATGAGGTGGCGTAGTTCGGAAGCCGCGCGGTCGTACGCTTGAGACAGTCCTGCACTTCCGCATGGTTTTGCGGGTTCAGTTCGATTCGGTAGTTGTAATAGGACAGGGTACATGCATAAGCGTCCCAGTCATTGGGAGGAGACTCGGTCAGGCGCGGCACGTCGGCCTGGAAGATCAGGCCGTAAGGTTGGGCGACAGCCGTCGCAACCCGCCGCGCAACATCGGCTTCGACCTCGAGCATATCCTGCACTCGAAGGTCCCTGTCGTAATTGTTCGCCCAGATCACCGATCCATCGGAACGGCGGACGAGTCTGGTCGTTAGCCGAAGCTTGTTTCCGTCGACGCGAACGCCGCCCTGCAGCGCAAAGCGCGGCTCTTCCACGCGCGTGTCGGGCCTCGAAGGCGGCTGTTTTGCAATGACGGCAATTTCCTTGAACTTCGCAAGCTCGCCAATGACCTCTTCCGTGAGGCCACGGGCAACGTCGGCGGACCCGCCCCCTTTTGATATTTCTTCGAAAGGTTCGACGAGAACTTTGGGAACGGTTACTCCCGCCGCCACCGGGGTGATATTTTGAATGCCACGCGATGAAAAGAAAAGGACGCTGAGCGGCGGAACAACGGCAACAAACGTCGCCAAGGCTATCGCCGCCCCGATCGCATACCACAGCCACACGGGCGGCGGCGGTGCGTCCCTGCGATCCGCCGCAATCATTGGCTTCTGGATTTCGGGTTCGGTCTCCGAGACATCTTTCGTCTCGGGCGGATCGGGCCGCATCTCCGCGGCAGCAGCGTACCGAAAACAGGGGATATAGGCCCCTTTCGGTATAGTAATGACGATCCGGTCATCATGCCCGGCAACCAAATAATAGCGTTCGAGGCCTCGTCGAATCCGGCCCGCTTCTATTCTGACGACCGGGTCATTTTGCGCGTCGAACGATGCATCCCGGGTAAAAACCTCCTGTGCGATCGTATAGGCCTTGAGGTAGTCAGCGCGCCCGGCAAGCGTCTCTTCGACGACGTATTCCAAGAACCTGCGGCCCCGTTCCGGCGCCAAAAACTCCTCGCTTGAAAGGATGCGCTGTAGCTGTTCTCTGATCTCCCACATATCAGGAGACGACGCGTCGTCCCCGCCGCTTGCCCAAGCGCTTTGCATGGTATCCCCTCCGCGACCATAGCGGTCGTCTTATCGCCCTTGTATGTTCATGTATATTACGCCTCTAATTTACGTTGTGGCAATATAATGTCTCAATCTCCTTTAACGTGACCGTGACGTACGGGGCGGAAAATGATATCGGGAAAGAACAATTTAACGCATTTGTCCGCACTCCAAATTGTCGAAGTGCGCTTCCCTGATGAAGTCGCGCGCGTGCAACAGCTCTTTAGCGCCGACGAGACTTTCCGCAGCATGTGCGAAGACCTTGCAGCCGCCGTCGAAACACTGACGCGAGTGGACTACCTGCCTGATAATGTCCGGGAAGTACGGCGCCAGGAGTATGCCGGTCTCGTCGAGGCTCTTACTGGCGAAATTCGTGATGCGCTCCGCAATTCGAAGATCGTGATCTTGCGCGCACCGTCCGCGCGCCCGAAATCATAGTGCTGCTTTGAAGAGCATATCGACACTGCCGATGAGTATGGCTCGGCAGCAGGCGGCGATAACCAGCCACGATCCGTCCTCTCAAGCCGACGTCACTGCGGGACTCTCACCGGCGGGAACTGTGGGATTTGTCCAGGCCACAAACAGATCATAGAAAACACCAAGGACGACCGGCCCGAGAAATAAGCCCACCAACCCGTGTGCCAGGGTTCCACCGATGACGCCAAGCAAGATCAGAGGCATCGGGGTGGACAAGCCGCGCGAGATCAAAATCGGCTTTAGAATATTATCCAGAAGGGCGATCGGCACTGCGAGGAGCATGAACAATAAGGCGTCCGTGAATGGCCATGCGAACCAGCCCCAAATGACCAGGGGCAGCAGCACGATGCCAGGTCCGATCTGGATGATGCAGAGTATGAAAACGACAAAGCTCAACACTCCCTGAGCAGGAACGTCGAAAAGAAACAGGAGAAGCCCGCACAGAAGCGTCTGCAGCAATGCGATACCGATGATGCCGCGAGACACATTGCGGACCGTTATGCTTGCCAGACGAACAAAATCGGTTCCCCGATTGCCTGCGATCCGGGTGACGACAAGGTTCACCGCCGACACCAACTGCTGCCTAGTGACCAGGAAAACGCCGCAAAGCAACAGGGATGCAATGAAACTGAGCACGCCGCCTGCAAGAGCCGCTGTTCTCTCCAGAATGACGCCGGCGGCCGCTCTTATCGGCTCCTGGAACTGCTTCAGCATCTCAGCAAAATTGGCTATGGCATAGTTCCAAAGCTCAAAAGCGCGCTCTCCGAAATAGGGCCACGCTTTTATGCTCTCCGGCGCTGAGGGCAACGCGATCGTCCCTTCCTTCAGGCCGGTTAGAAGCGCGCGCGTACCGTMGGCGAAGCCAAACAGGATGGTTGCCAGCGGCGCGATCACGATCGCAAGGCACGCAATCACGATCAAAACTGCCGCGGCAATGCCTCGAGGGCCAAGCAACTTTCTCAACAATTCAAAGACGGGAAAAAGGGCGACTGCCAGTATAGCCGCCCAGGCGATGATCAAGATGAAGGGAGCGACGATCGTAAAGGACCAATAGGCGAAAAGGCCGGCGACAGCGAGCCGGATGAATTCGCCTATTCGTGCGTCGGCGGAGCTCGGGCTCGTTCGGACGCTGTTGGTATCTCCCGCTAATTCCTGTGCGGGCGGAGCTGAGATTGACTGCATGGCATAAGCTCCCGCCACATTCTGTGGTCTACCAGTTAAGGTCCGGAACGATATTGCGGACGCCCTCGTCCTCAACATAATCCCCGGGTCGCTTCTGCCGCTTTCCCAATTCAGGTTTATCGAACTTCACTCGCTCATAGGGAATCGACTTCAGAATATGCGAGATGCAATTGATGCGGGCGTGCTTCTTGTCATCTGAAGGGACGATCCACCAGGGAGCGTGCTGAGTATCCGTCATTCTGATCATTTCGTCGTAGGCCCGCGTATAGTCCCACCAACGACGATAGGACTCCACGTCCATCGGACTTAACTTCCATTGCCGTACCGGATCGTCGATCCGACGTCTGAAGCGACGCTCTTGCTCCGCTTCGCTGACAGTCAGGAAATATTTCAGCAGAACTGTGCCACTCTCGACAATGGCGGCCTCAAAACGAGGAGCAAGCTCAAGGAAGCGCTTAGCCTTCTTTTCCGTGGCGAAGCCCATGACCCGATCGACGCCGGGGCGGTTGTACCAACTGCGATCGAAGATCACGACCTCGCCTGCCGCGGGCAAATGAGCGATATAACGCTGCATATAGATCTGCGACTTTTCACGGTCGTTGGGTGCCGGCAGGGCAACCACGCGAAATACACGCGGACTGACGCGTTCCGTAATGCGCTTGATCATGCCACCCTTGCCGGCCGCATCGCGGCCCTCGAAAATGATCACGATGCGGGCGCCGGAGCTTTTGACCCAAGCCTGCAGGTGCGCAAGTTCGACCTGCAGCTTTGCGATCTCTTTTTCGTAATCCTTGTTCCGCTTTTTCTTCTTTGAGCCGCCATCTGTCTCCCCGTCACGATTGGGGTCATACATCTTGTTCATGACTTCCCTCCCTGAATTGCGGTGTCTCGTTTTGCACTGCCTTGCGCTCCGCCTCCTGAAGACGGAACGACCCGATTGCATCCTCTTTGTCGTCAAAGAAACTCATCGCGCCGATACGATCGGCGACTCCCGCGCGCTCCAGCAGCGCCCTGGCCTCAGCGTTCAGCTCCGCTACGCAAAAGACGATACCTTGCTGCTGCAGAGCCTCCTGAACCGCATCGAGCGCCGCAGCACCCGTGCTGTCGAGGTGGACCATTGCGCTGGCGTCGAGCACGAAGCGGCGTGTGTCCGGCGCGAGGCTTTTGGCGATGTCGCGCAGTCTTATGCGAACGTAATCGGCATTGTAGAACAGCACGCTGCCCTGGATCAGGCATATCGCCACGCCCTGGATGGCAGCGGCATCCGGAAAGCGCTGCATATCGTAAAAGCCGTCCCGGCCGGGAATGCGCCCGAGAAGCGTATCGCGAGGAAACATCGTCTTGCGCAGGAGATAGATCAGCGTCGCAACGATGGCGACGACCACGCCGTTTAGAACGCCGAAGCTAATGGCGCCCCACATGGCGATCAGCGCGAAGACGAATTCCATTCTGCTGATCTGCCATATTCTTTTCAGCTCATGAACATCGATAAGGCCGATCGCAGCAGTCGCAAGTATTGCCGCAAGGGCGGGAATAGGCAGGATGCGCAAGGCGCTGTGCAGGAAGACCAGGGCCGCAATCAACGTCGCTGCAGACACCAGGCCGGATGCCTGCGAACGGCCGCCCACCGAAAAATTGATCGCCGTTCTCGAATCCGAAACGCTGATCGGGAATGCGCCAAACAGGCCGGGCGCGATGTTGGCAGCACCCAGACCGATCAATTCCTGATTGGCATCGACCTCCTCGCCCGCCTTTGCTCCGAAACTACGGGCAGCGACAATGCCTGCACCAAAGCTGACGAGGAAAACAGCGGCCGATCCCAGGGCGATCTTGTCGAGCGGCAATTGCGAGATCGGCGGCAAGCTAATCGACGGAAGCCCGCGAGGAATGTCGCCGATCACGGCAATTCCGCGCCCCTGAAAATCGAAGATGGCGGATAGCAGGAAGGATACGACAACGACGAGCACGGGTCCCGGTATACGGGAACGCATCGCCTTTGCGACCCATAGCAGACAAAACATGGCCAGCCCGAACAGCAATGAGGGCCAATGGATGGATGCGCTCTTGCGAAGGATTTCCGCAACCGGCGCCAGGAGACCATCCGATTCAATGCGGACACCCGTAAACCGGCTGATCTGGCCCACCAGGATGGAAAGCGATACGCCGGCGAAGAAACCAACGAGGATAGGCCGCGAGAGAAAGTTCGCCAAAATGCCCAGGCGCAGTAGCCGAGCGGCGAAACAGAAACACCCGACGCCCAAAGCGAGGGCGGCAGCAATGGCGACTCGATCAACCGGAGTTCCGGCAGGCATGGCGGCGACCACCGCACCCATGGCAGCGGCAAGCACGGTCATCGTCGCGGCGTCGGGTCCGACCACCAATAATCGCGACGGCCCGAAGAGGGCGTATGCAATAGGAGCGACAATACTGGCATAAATTCCGGTTTCCGGCGGAAGTCCGGCAATGGCGGGATAGGCGATGGCGCTGGGCAATCCGACCGCGGCAATCGACAGACCGGCGGGGATGTCGCTACGCAGCCAATCGGATCGAAAGCCGCCCAGGCCCCGCAATATGGGCAGATGAAAACTCACGGCCATCCTAAAGCTCCCGTCCGCAAAGGGCGTTCGCTTGAGCGACGTCCCAACACTTGATCACTGCTCGATGAAGGCATAGCTCAGGCAAGGGCTCGCCCTCTTCGTGACAGGTTTATGACAGATGGACGAGATTTTAACGCGGAGGCCGCCCGAACGCGTGTAGCATCGTGTAACATCCCCGTGGCGCATCAGATCCGACTGGATGCCGCCGGCCGCCATGACCGATGAATCGGAGGAAGTGCAAGCGCGCACCGCTGGTTCTGAAGGCACGTTCGCGCTCCTTCCCGGTGCTGATCGAGGATCGTTTCTCCCTGTGCAGCGGTTTGGTTGAGAAACGAGCGAAGCCGCACCGCAGCGCACGCGTCATGGTCCACGGGAGGGATAAAGTCTGCTGACGGACGCTTCGTACGCAAACATAGGACCTCGCAACGGCTATCACCGCTGCGAAGGTAAGCCTTTGGCTACCAAACCGCGCGATCAGATTCGAGATAGCGGACCTGCCGGCGGCTCCACAGTTTATCACCCTCCGAGGAATGTCCCTCTTCTGACAGTCCCGCCTGCCGCACGGTAATCTTCCCCGGCGCGGCGCTTTCCGATGCGCAGAGCAAGCTGCAATCCCCGATGTCCGTCCGGTCAGCGGCGTAACTTCTTGTATTATACATAACTAATGCAATCGCCTGCAATATTATGGTTGCGATCGAACACGACGCCGATGGGAGCAGCGGCAAGTGCAATGCAAGCATCTGCAGGCCGTTGGGCGTTGCAAGGGCCTTAGGTGGGGAAAGCCCGCGCCGCTTTTTGGTCCGGCCGGGAACGCCGATTAAGACAAAGCTTCGGAACGAAAAGCAATAAGCAGTGCGGCAGCCGAGAAGACGAAACGGCATATCAGACCAATCGCTATGGGGGAGAGATCGCTATGGGGATGAAACTTCGAGAGCTCGTCTTCGGCTTGTCAGCAGTATCGCTTCTTGCGATCCAGGCGCAGTTTCCCGCCTATTCACAAACATCGGCGAACAGCGCGCCCGCAGCCCAAACGGCGGCAGATGCGCCGGCGCTACTTTCCGACGACGAGCTGGAAGTTCTCGTTGCCCGCATCGCACTCTATCCCGACGACCTTGTCGCAGCCATCTCGGCAGCGTCGCTCTTTCCGCTCCAGATCGTCGAGGCAAGCCGCTTCCTGGAAGCGAAAAAAAAGAATGCGGACCTCAAGCCTAAAAGCGACTGGGACGGCAGCGTTATTTCACTGCTGAACTATCCGGAAGTCGTCAAGATGATGAGCGATGACCTGGAATGGACACAGGCCTTCGGAAATGCCCTGACGAACCAGCAAAAGGACGTTCTGGTCGCCATCCAGCAGTTGCGCGATGAAGCCGTCGCGAAAGGCATTATCAAGAGCGACGACAAAATCACCGTCGTCAACGAAAACGACAACGTTGTTATCCAGCCGACAAATCCCGAGAAGATCTACATTCCCCAGTATGCGCCGGAGATGCTCTATCAACCCGGTTACGCTTCTGAGCCCGTCTCCTATTATTCGGATTCCTATCCCAACTATTATTATCCGGGAGCACCCTTTTTTGCGGCCGCCGTCACGGGCATTGCGTGGGCTGCGGCCGTCAACTGGAACAATTGGGGCGTATGGGGCGGCAATTGGCGCGGCGATGTCGATATCGACTGCAACAACTGCTTCAACAATCGAAATTTCAGCGGCAAGGTTAAATGGAATGATGTCGATTGGAAGAATGTCGACCGCAGCAAGTTGAGTATCGGCAAGGACCAGCTTGCGAAAATGGACAGGTCTGCCATCAGAAACAATCTCCAATCCGACAGCGGCAACAATTTGCGTAACCGAGCCGAGAGCATCAATCGGGAGCGAAGCGGTCCCGCGTCCGAGCGCGTCAACCGTGCGGCTGACGTCCGTAGAGACACGATGCAAGGCTTGCAACAAAGGCCAGCAGCCAGGACGACGGCCAGGACGACGGAAGGTGCCAATCGGCCGGCAAATGTCGCCCGGAACAATCCCAAATCGCCAAAGGCTGGGGCGGGTGCAAATCGCGGCGGGCAGGCCGCCGGAGCTCGCCAAGGCAAGCAGGCATTGGCCTCCAGGCCCGACAATAGAGGGCGTCAGCCTTCGGCCCTTGGCAACGTCTCATCTGGCCGCCGGGAGGCGATGGCATCCCAGCGTGGCCGTCAAAGCATGGGGGGCGCACAGCGGCCGCCCTCCAGATCAATGCACCAAGGCGGTCGGCGCCCGATGCCACATGGCGGCGGCGGCAGGGGCGGCGGCAGAGGCGGCGGCGGTGGTAGAGGTCGGAGATAGGCGCGATATTTTTCGGGGAGGCAGGCGATGAGAACGACGCCCAGAATGCAGTTGCCCACATTGATATTCGCGGCTTCGGTCGCCGTCTTATCAAGCTGGCATGTCAGCGAGGCGCAGGACCGGCAAAGGCTCGCGGGCTTTGCATCACACAGCAAGTCGCCAGAGTTCGATCAGCCGCCAGAGGCCGTCGATCGCCTCAAAACGGCGCTATCCTCCAACGATGTCGACGGTCTGGCGCAGTTGCTGGGGCTTGATGGCGCCAAGCTGAAGGCGAGCGAAGAAGCCATGACCGCCCTCGGCCTTATCAAGGAAGGTGCGGCTAATCAGGTCGCCATGCAGGATATCTGGGATCGCAAGATCGTCTTGATCGGAGACAAGCTTTGGCCGCTGCCGTTCCCTCTGGTCAAGCGAGAGGATGGCAAATGGGCGTTTGACACGAAAGCGGGCCTGGAAGAAATCCTCAACCGGCGCATCGGCGAAAATGAATTGCAAACCATCCAGACGATGCATGACTATGTGCAGGCGCAGCGCGTTTACGCCAGCAAGGATAGAAACGGCGACGGCGTTTACGAGTACGCGCAAGTGCTGATCAGCGACAAGGGAAAGAAGAACGGGCTCTACTGGGTGGCCGAGACGGACGATGACGAAAGCCCTGCCAGTGATCTGATCGAAAATGCGGCATTCGGAAAGGCGCTGAAAGGCGAAGGCTATTTTGGTTACCGATATCGCATCCTGACTAGCCAGGGCCCGAACGTTTTCGGCGGCCGGCACAGCTACGTGGTCAACGGACACATGACCGACGGCTTTGCGCTCATCGCATGGCCGGTGAAGTATCGAGAAACGGGCGTGCAGACGTTCATGATCAGCGACCAGAGCGTGATTTACGAACGGGATCTCGGTGAGAATACTGCAGAGATTGCGGCATCCATCAAAGAGTTCAATCCAGACCACAACTGGTCGGTAGTCGGCGAATAGAGTCAGATGCCTCCTCTGGAACGATGGCCCTCTTGGCAACGAGGGGGCGAGGCTGTGCCTGCGGATCCAGAATGGTCATGGCCAGGGTCTGGTTGGAATACTTTGGATCCCCCGTGATCTCCGGTCCGAGCCAACGCGGCAGCACGGGCCGATCGGTCTCACAGAGCATTTCGATCTCGGCGATCGTCAAGCCGGAATGGGCGCCGTGGAATACATCGATTTCCCAGACAAATTTGCCAACGGGCACTTGGTAGCGGGACTTCTCAATCACTGCACCGGCCGCGCGTTCAAGCAATTCTTCCGCCTCGGGAATCGGGATGGCATATTCGAACTCATCGCGGACAATCCCCTGCCGTTTGAACTTGATGGTCAGGAAAGCCGTCCGATTGTCCACCACGCGCACGCGGACCGACTTGCCGGCGTCGCAAAGAAGATAGCCTTGGCGCAATTCACTTGCCGCCACTACTTTGCGTCGCCACATGTCGTTTCGGACAAGAAACTTCCGCTCGATCTCCCTTGTCCTCATGAGTTGCCCCCTTGCCTGGTCGATGTTCGAACCGACAATACAGGCGGCAAAGCCAGCCGTCCTTGCCGTATATCAAATCCACTGAGGAAGCCCTGTTGGTCGCCAATTCCATCGAAGCGCCGATTTCGGTAGGGATCAGGCGACCGGCGCTTCCCAATTCAGGAAAAAGCCGATGTCGCCGGGCATGCCACCCGGGAAGTTGATGACCGCAGCGGTGAGGGTGTAGCCCTTCGGACGAGCAACTTCATTGAAAAGCTCGTAAAGCTCTTTGGCTTTTCCTTGCAGGGTGGAAGGCCAATCGGAGCGCTGGCTGTTGATGGCGCGACCACCATCGGTGCAGAAGTCGGAAGGGAAACTGTAGATCAATGCTTCTACCTTACCGTCGGCAACGGACTTCATCACCACGCGGCGAATGGTCTCCCGCTCCTTGTCGCTAATCTGTTTTCCAAAAAATTCTTCGACAAACTCCGCATGTTTTTCGGCTTCGCGCGATCTGATCTTCTCGTCGCGCTGCATTTCCACGAGCTGCAGTTCAAGCGCGCGCTTACGCAGCTCCTCCGCACTGATCATCGAAGAGTGGGATTCCGATTTTTCCTCTCCAGTCATGACATTACCCTCCGCTGTTTGGAGGATAATAGAACAGCGGCGCCCAGCCTCGTAGTAAGATACGCTGGATCGCCGGTAAGTTACTGTAGGATACCCAGACGCGCCGAAATGCTGCCTGTCACACCCGGCTAACGTTCTTGCCGCCAAAGCCTTGGCGCCCACGGGTGCCGTTCGGCATCCTCGCTATTGGGTTACGCGAAGGACCGCCGAACCCGTCGTGCGTCGCTCTTCCAGATCGTGATGAGCCTGGACGACGTCATCGAACGAATAAATGCGGGAAGGTTCGACCTGCAGAATGCCTGATTGGATTGCAGCGAACAGATCGGCAGCGGCTTCTGCGGTCTCAGCCGGTGTGGTGACGTAATGCTGCAGCATCGGCCATGTGACGTGCAGCCCCCGCGGACCCAGTTCATAAGGATCGATGGGCGCGATCTCGCCAGACGCCTTACCGAATTGAACCAGCGTGCCGCGAACTTTGAGGACGGCAAGGGAGCCACGGAAGGTATCCCGTCCGACGGAGTCGAAGACAGCGTCGACGCCGAGACCATCCGTCAGTTCGAAGGTTCGCGCTACAAAATCTTCCGTGCGGTAGTTGATGACGTGATCACACCCCGCCTGGCGCGCAACCTCTGCCTTGCTGTCGCTGGATACCGTACCAATAACCCGATACCCGAGCGACTTTGCCCATTGCACGAAGATTTGGCCGACCCCGCCAGCCGCGGCGTGATAAAGGATCGTGTCGCCGCGCTTCAACGGCACGACGTCCTTGATCAGATATCTGGCGGTCAATCCCTTGAGGAAACTGCCAGCCGCCTGCGCATCGGAGACGCCGTCCGGAATGACCACCAACCGGTCAGCGGGATGGAGACCGGCGGTGGCGTAAGCGCCGGTGCTGTGGCCGAAAACGACGCGATCACCCACCTTTACGGATGTGACGTTGCGTCCGACAGCCTCGACGATCCCCGCAGCCTCGTTGCCGATCGTTGCAGGGAACGACGGCACCTCCATCGAACCACGCCTGAAATAGACATCGACGAAATTGAGACCAATCATCGTGCTGCGGACGAGGACCTCGCCATCGCCCGGTTCCGGGACGAGAATGTCCTCGAACGTTAAAACCTCTGGCGCACCATACTGATGAATCCGCGCTGCTCGTGCTTTGACCGGCATTTCGATTTCCTTCCTGGCGCCACTCACCGAGCGGCTGCATCCAAACTTGATGCCGGAAATATCGATCATTTCGGTTTGCTTGATAATCAGGTAAGTTCCGACAACACCTTTCGGAGTTTTCGAGAAATGGACACTTTGGATGCGCTCCGTCTTTTCGTCGGCATCGCGGAGGCGGGAAGCCTGTCAGCGGCGGCACGACAGAGCGCCGTTGCCACGTCGACGGTTACGGTGGCGTTGCAGCAGTTGGAGGAGCAGGCGGGCGCGACATTGATCAGACGATCAACGCGACGCCTTTCGTTCACATACGAGGGTCTGCAGTTCCTGTCCAATGCCCGGCGATTGCTCGCCGATTGGGATGCGTCCGTCGAAGGAGTGAGAGGAGGCCCCTTGCGTGGCCCTATCAGAATGACTTCAACCGTTGACTTCGGCAGGAGCAAAATCGTCCCCGCAATCGACCGGTTCATGGAACTGCACTCGGGCGTTTCGATAGATCTGCATCTCTCGGATGCCGTTATCGATCTCGTGGAGCAAAATATCGATCTCGCGATACGCAACGGACCTCTGCGAGACTCTTCGCTGAAGGCGCGCCTGATCTTGCGCGGCCAGCGGGTCATATGTGCAGCCCCCTCCTATTGGAACTCACACGGGCTGCCGGCGCATCCTGACGACCTTGCTGGTCACAATTGCCTGTTGGTCTCGAGGCCGGCAACGACGTTCTCGACTTGGCATTTTGTGGATGACGGCCGGAAAATCTCGACGCGAGTCTCTGGAAACCGTGTGGCAAACGACGGCTCCATTTTAAAACGCTGGGGTTTGAAGGGCTATGGCGTCATCTTGAGCCCCATCTGGGACGTCCGCGAAGAATTGGCGTCCGGGGCACTGGTGACGGCGCTCGAACGGTTTCTACCGGAAAGCGCCAATTTATATGCGGTCACGAACGGCAGCGCGGCCAGTCATCGCGTTCAAGCCCTCATCGATTTCCTGGCGGACGAGTTGCACTATCAGGGGTAATCTCTCGCCGCCAGCAGCGAGAGTGCAGATCGATCAGCCTCCGAGCGTCGACATATGGCGAGCAAGCTTTGGCGCGCCTGTACGATCGATGTGGAAATCATGGCCACGCGGCTTCGCCCTGATGGCCTCATCGATCGCCGCATGGAATGTCTCGTCGGATTCGGAGCCACGCAGGGCCGCGCGCAGGTCGGTCTTGTCCTCCTGACCAAGGCAGGTATAGAGCACGCCCGTCGCGCTGACGCGCACGCGGTTGCAGCTCTCGCAGAAGGAATGGCTCATCGGCGTGATGAAGCCGATGCGACCGCCGGTTTCGGCCACCCGAACATATCGCGCCGGCCCACCGGTCCGCTCCGGCGTGTCGACCAGTGTCCAGCGCGCCTCGATCAGCCGCCTGAGATCGCCCAGCGGTAAATATTGATCGGTCCGGTCCGCACCGACATCGCCAAGCGGCATGGTCTCGATCAAAGTCAGGTCCATGCCCCTGCCATGGGCAAAGGCAATCAGCTCATGGATTTCGCCTTCGGTGATGCCCTTCAAGGCAACCGCGTTGAGCTTTACGGCAAGGCCGGCCTTCTGCGCAGCCAGCAATCCATCCATCACCGCATGGAATTCGGCCCGCCTGGTAATCGCTCGAAACCGATCCGCATCCAGCGTATCGAGCGAGACATTGATCCGCCGCACGCCGACGCGGGCTAATTGCTCCGCATGGCGGGCAAGCTGAGTGCCATTCGTCGTCAAGGTGAGTTCCTTGAGCCGGCCGCTTGCAAGATGGCGGGACAGGCTTTCCAACAGACCCATCACCCCCTTGCGCACCAGGGGCTCGCCGCCGGTAATGCGAATCTTGCTGACGCCACGCGTGACAAACGCCGATGCCAAACGGTCCATTTCCTCCAGTGTCAACAGGTCCCGGCGCGGCAGGAACGCCATGCTTTCCGGCATGCAATAAACGCAGCGCAGATCGCAGCGATCGGTCACCGACAGCCTGAGATAAGTGATCCTGCGGCCGAAGAGATCGGTCAGCGGGCAGGACCCCCTCATGGTGCAGCCTCCGGCAAAGCCTTGGCGAGAATAGCGCGGATTGCGGCAAGGCCTGGATCCTTGGCGCTGTTCATGATGCCGATCAACTGGACGAAATGATCGTCGGATGCCGTCTCCATGAACGACCTGACGGTGGTGGCAAGATAGGCGGCCGGCTCGATCCCCTCCGCGGCGGCCGCCATTTCAAGCCGTTCCGCCAGACCTTCCATCCCCAGCGCGTCCATGAGCGCCGCAGCAGTCTCCGGATTGTCGAGCGAAGCGATGAGAGTGCCGAACATGCCTTGCCCTCACTGCACAAGAGGTGTCGCAGCACCCTTAAGCGCGATTCCGCGGATATCTGCGCGGCCAACGAGCAGCGAGATATACTGCGCCGTTGCCTGACGACGGACGTGCTCTTCGAGATAGAAGGCGATCTGCGCCTTGACCGCTTCGAACGGCAGGAGCGAACCTTCGATCTTCCGGGCGAGGCGGATGAGGTGGACCCCATAGCGGGTTTCGACGGGCGCTGATATCTGGCCGACAGCAAGCTCGATCAGCGCGGCCTCGAATTCCGGCGTCGTATCTCCCAGGCTGACCTGCCCGAGACTGCCGCCGACCTCGCGTGAGGGACAGTCGGAACAGTCTCTGGCCAATTCGGCAAAGCGCTCCGGCTCGCGCTCCAGAGCGCCGGCAAGCGAAACCACCCGCTCCCGCGCTTCTGCGAAAGCGACGGCATCCTGCCGCCGCGCTGCGATCAGGATATGATCCACCTCGAAAAGCGGCGACGTCAAGAAACGCTTGCGGTTATTGTCATAGAACCGACGCAACGCCTCCTCGTCCGCCGCGGGCGTCTGCACTTCCCGTTCGAGGAGTGCACGCAGCAACGCGTCTTCATCGGTTTCGACGCGCCCCTCGGCATCGGCCTGTGGCTCGATGAGGATGCCCAGGCGCTGCGCCTCCTCCAAAAGCAGATGGCGAACGACGAGCGCTCGCGTCGCGGCATGCCATGCAGCGCCCGGATTGTCGGCCGGGAAATTCTGCGTCTCTGCGGCGATGTCCTTGCGGGAGATCGACACGCCGTTGACGCTGACCGGCGGCATGACGACTGCCTCGGACCGGTTTGGCTTATGCTCGTGCCGGTGCTCGTGCTCGCCGCTTACCTGCGTGGTGGTACGGTCGATGATGATGGAAACCATGGCTCACTCCCCCGGATGCCTGTAGGAACGGGACGGATGACGCTCGCGATCGAAGCGGCTCCGCACGACCTGATAGCCGGGACGTCCGAGATACCAGATCGGCGCACTCCAGATATGGACAAGGCGGGTGAACGGAAACAGCAAAAAGATCGTCATGCCGAGCAACAGGTGCATCTTGAAGATGGGATGCACATCCGCGACGTAGGCAGCGGCAGCCGGCTGCAGCGTCAAAATGCCCTGCGCCCAGTTCATGAACTTCACCATCTCATGTCCGTCCATATGCTGAAGCGAAACGAAGATGGTGGAGAGGCCGAACGTCAGTTGCAGCCACAGAATGAGCAGGATCGCCATATCCCCGAAACTCGACGTCGCACAGATGCGCGGATCGAAGAAGCGGCGATGGGCAAGAAGCGTAATGCCGATGAAGCAGGCGATGCCGGAGACACCGCCGACGACGATCGCGAGTCCCTGCTTGAAACTGTGCGAGATCCCAAGCGCGTCGAAGATTGCAATCGGTGTCAGCAATCCGCCGGCATGGCCGAAGAAGATCACCAATATGCCGATGTGAAACAGGTTCGAACCCCAGCGCAGTTGCTTGCGGCGCAGCAACTGCGACGAACCGGTCTTCCAAGTATATTGCTCGCGATCGAAGCGGATCAAGCTGCCGAGTAGGAAGACCGTGAGACAGAGATAGGGATACCAGCCGAAGAGTGCGGAATTGATCGTCTCGGACATGATCTTCCTCCTTCAATGAGCGTTGCTGCGCACATCGCGATGTGCCGCACGCAATCGGGTCTGAAGCCGTTCACTGGAGCAACCGTCCATGGCGCCGCCTCCAGGGCCGAAGGTGACGGCGGTTTCTTCCCACTCCGCATCAAGGGCGGCAAGGTCGCCGGACGCTGAAGCGGGAAGCTCGACTTCAGTGGACGTATCGAGCGAGACACCCGCCATGACGCGAATGGCCGTTAGCACGGCCGCATAAGGAGATTCCCGTGATACCAGCCGCTCTTCGAGCGCACCCAGGATATGAGCGGTCTCAGAGAGAAGGTTGAGAGCCTCGCCAAGCGGCTTCGTCGACAGATATTCGAGGAAGAGCGGCAGATAGTCCGGCAGTTCGTTGGCCTGGAGTTCCAGTCCGTCCTTTTCGTAAAGAGCGGCGAGATCGACCATGGCCTGCCCGCGATCGCGGCTTTCTCCATGCACATGCTCAAAGAGATGCAGCGAAAGGCGCCGGCTTCTGTCGAATAGTTCGACGTAGCGTTCCTGCAGCTCGAAGAGATCGAGTGATGTAAGATCATTGAGAAGCGGGCGAAGCGCCGATGCGATCGCAGGCGGCACGAGCTTCTCGGAGGTGATCGCCTCTTCGATCTCCGGTACGGCAGCACAAAGCTCCTCCGACGGATAGGTCAGGAGTGCGGAGAGTGCGCGGAAGGTAAGAACGGCTTGTCTCTCGGTCATCATGCGATCTCCATCGGGTTCTTGGCCTTTTTCTGCGGCTTCGCGCCGAAGAGATTGGTCTCGCTTGAGCCACCGGAACAGCCATTGCCAAAGGTGAAGCCGCAGGAGCCGCGCAGATCATAGGCGTCCTCGCTCCATTCGCGATGCGCCGTCGGGATGACGAAGCGATCCTCGTAGTTGGCGATGGCCATGATCCGGTACATGTCCTCGATATCGGCTCCGGTGAGCCCGACATTCTCCGCGATACGCTCGTCAATGCGGCCGTCAATGGACTTGGCGCGCATATAGCCGCGCATGGCAAGCATGCGCTCCAGCGCCAGCGCCACGGGCTCTTCGTTGCCAGCAGTCAGGAGGTTGGCGAGATATTGCAGCGGGATGCGCAGCGAACGAACATCCGGCATATCGCCGTTCAGGCCCATCTTGCCGGCAGAAGCTGCCGACTGGATCGGCGAAAGCGGCGGCACATACCAGACCATTGGCAGCGTGCGATATTCGGGATGCAGCGGAAAGGCGACCTTCCAGTCCATCGCCATCTTCCAGATCGGCGAAACAACAGCGGCCTCGAGCCACGCTTCCGGTACGCCGTCGGCGCGCGCCTGGGCGATCACCTTCGGATCCTTCGGGTCGAGGAAAAGATCGAGCTGGGCTTGGTAGAGATCCTTCTCGTTCGGTGCGCTTGCGGCCGCCTCGATGCGGTCGGCATCGTAAAGCAGCACGCCGAGATAGCGAATGCGCCCGACGCAGGTTTCCGAGCAGACCGTCGGCTGGCCGGCCTCGATACGCGGATAGCAAAAGATGCACTTTTCCGACTTACCGGATGACCAGTTGTAATAGATCTTCTTGTAAGGGCAGCCGGAAACGCACATACGCCAGCCGCGGCACTTGTCCTGGTCGATGAGCACGATGCCGTCCTCTTCGCGCTTATAGATGGCGCCCGAAGGACAGACGGCAGCACAGGCCGGGTTGAGGCAGTGCTCGCACAGCCGCGGCAGGTACATCATGAAGGTATTTTCGAACTGGCCGTAGATTTCCTTCTCGATACCCTCGAAGTTCACGTCCTTGGAGCGTTTCTCGAATTCTCCGCCGAGGATTTCCTCCCAGTTCGGACCCCATTCGATCTTCTCGATGCGTTCGCCTGAGATCAGCGACCGCGGGCGCGCCGTCGGGAAGGCCTTCGATTCCTTCGCCGTGTGCAGATGGTCGTAGTCGAAGGTAAAGGGCTCGTAATAGTCGTCGATCTCCGGCAGATCGGGGTTGGCGAAGATATTGGCGAGGATGCGCCATTTCGCACCGATCTTAGGTTCGATCTTGCCATTGCGCTTGCGCCGCCAGCCACCGTTCCATTTCTCCTGGTTTTCCCATTCGCGGGGATAGCCGACGCCGGGCTTGGTCTCGACATTGTTGAACCAGGCATATTCGACGCCCTCGCGGCTGGTCCAGACGTTCTTGCAGGTCACAGAACAGGTATGGCAGCCGATGCATTTATCGAGGTTCAGAACCATCGCGATCTGAGCACGGATCTTCATTCTGCAGCCTCCTTCTGGGTATTGGTTGCGAGCGGCTCTTCCAGCCAATCGACCCTGGACATCTTGCGCACGACGACGAACTCGTCGCGGTTGGAACCGACGGTGCCGTAATAGTTGAAACCGTAAGCGAGCTGGGCATAGCCGCCAATCATATGGGTCGGCTTCAGGACCGTGCGGGTCACCGAGTTATGGATGCCGCCGCGGTTACCGGTAATCTCCGAGCCAGGGGTGTTAATGATCTTTTCCTGGGCGTGATACATCAGCACCATGCCCTGCTTGATGCGCTGCGAAACGACGGCACGGGCCGTCAGCGCGCCATTGGCGTTGAAGACTTCGACCCAGTCGTTGTCGACGATGCCCGCCGACTTCGCATCCGTCTCGGAAACCCAGACGACGGGCCCGCCCCGGTTCAGGGTCAGCATCAACAGGTTGTCGGTATAGGTGGAATGGATGCCCCACTTCTGGTGCGGCGTCAGGAAATTGAGGACGATTTCCTTATTGCCGTTCGGATGGCGATCCTTCACAACACCGATCGTCTTCAGGTCCACCGGCGGTTTCCAGGTGACGAAACCCTCCCCGAAAGCCCGCATCCAAAGATGATCCTGATAAAGCTGCTGGCGGCCCGTGAGCGTACGCCATGGGATCAGCTCATGGACGTTCGTGTAGCCGGCATTATAGCAGACCTTCTCGCTCTCGATGCCCGACCAGGTGGGCGACGAAATGATCTTGCGCGGCTGCGCCTGGATATCGCGATATCGGATCTTCTCGTCTTCCTTGGGAAGGGCGAGATGCTTGTGTTCGCGGCCGGTCGCTTTCGAGAGAGCCTCCCAGGCCTTCACCGCCACTTCGCCATTGGTCTCCGGCGCGAGCATCAGAATAACCTCGGCGGCATCGATATCCGTCTCGATCTTCGGCATGCCCTTTGCCGCACCGTCCGGATGCACGCCGTTCAGTGCGCCGAGCGCCGCCACCTCATGCTCGGTCTTCCAGTTGATGCCCTTGCCGCCATTGCCGATCGAGGTCATCAGCGGTCCGAGCGCCGTATAGCGGGCGTAGGTATTCGGGTAGTCGCGCTCGATAACAGCGACCGATGGCATGCTAAGGCCTGGTATCGGCTCGATTTCGCCGCGTTTCCAATCCTTGACATCGAAGGGCTGCGCCATTTCGCCGGCGGTGTCGTGTTGAATCGGCGTCAAGACGACATCCTGCTCGACGCCGAGCACTTCCGGGGCAATACGCGAAAAGGCCTTGGCAATGCCCTTGTAGATCTCCCAGTCGGAACGAGCTTCCCAGGCGGGATCAACCGCCGCCGATAGCGGATGGATGAAGGGATGCATATCCGAAGTGTTGAGGTCGTTTTTCTCGTACCAGGTGGCCGTCGGCAAGACGATGTCGGAGTAGACGCATGTGGTCGACATGCGGAAATCCAGGGTCACCAGCAGGTCAAGCTTGCCCCGCGGCGCCTCGTCATGCCAGACGACTTCCTTGTTGCGAACAGCCCCTTCCGGTCCGAGGTCCTTGCCCATGACGCCGTTTTCGGTGCCGAGCAGGTGCTTTAGGAAGTATTCGTGCCCCTTGCCGGAGGAGCCGAGCAGGTTAGAGCGCCAGACGAACATATTGCGCGGCCAGTTGGCCGGATCATCCGGATCCTCGCATGAAAGCTCGAGCTCGCCGGATTTCAGCGCCTTGGCGACGTAATCCTTCGGCTCCAGGCCGGCCGCCTTCGCTGTTGCGGCAATCGAKAGCGGGTTGACCTTCAACTGCGGGGCCGACGGCAGCCAGCCCATGCGCTCAGCGCGGACGTTGTAGTCGATGAAACTGCTTTGCCAATCGCCTTCCGGCGCCGTCGGCGACAGGATCTCAGCCGCCGTCAGCGTCTCATAGCGCCACTGGTCGGTATGGGCATAGAAGAACGACGTCGAGTTTTGGTGGCGCGGCGGACGAGACCAGTCGAGCCCGAAGGCAAGCGGCGTCCAGCCGGTCTGCGGCCGCAATTTCTCCTGCCCGACATAATGGGACCAGCCGCCGCCGGACTGACCGATCGCCCCGCAGAAGACGAGGAGGTTGATCACGCCGCGGTAGTTCATATCCATGTTGTACCAATGGTTCATGCCGGCGCCGATGATGATCATCGAGCGGCCATTGGTCTTCTCGGCATTGGTTGCGAACTCCCGGGCGACGGTGATGATCGCATCGCGCTTGACCCCGGTGATGTTCTCCGCCCAGGCGGGCGTAAACGGCACATTCTCATCGTAATCGCGGGCAACGTTCGCACCGCCGAAACCGCGATCGAGACCGTAGTTGGCCATCATCAGATCGTAGACAGTCGCGACCTTGATGGGGGCGCCATCGGTGCCTGATATCGTCCGGACAGGGACATTGCGGGTCAGGATTTCGCCATGCTCAGTCGCCACGAAGTGCTCCGTGGCCCGGCCGCCGAAATAGGGGAAGTCCACTGCCTCGATCTCAGCCCCCTCGCCCGCAAGCGAGAGTTTGAGACAGGTGTCGTGGCCATGGCCATCTTTCTCCTCAAGGTTCCACTTGGCCGCTTCGCCCCAGCGATAGCCGACGGAGCCGAGAGGCGCGACCAGTTCGCCCGTCTTTTCGTCGATCGCGACCGTCTTCCATTCCGGATTGTTGGTTTCGCCCAGCGTGCCTTCCAGTTCCGAAGCCCGAAGCAGGCGCTCGGGAACCAGCCGGCCCTCCCGCTCCACAAGCCGCACCAGGAACGGCATATCAGTGTAGCGACGCGTGTAATCCTCGAAATAGGGAACCGACCGTTCGAGATAATATTCCCGCAAGATCACATGGCCCATCGCGAGCGCCAGCGCCGCATCGGTTCCCTGCTTCGGGTTCAGCCAGATATCGGCGAATTTCGTCGCCTCGGCATAGTCCGGACTGACGACGGCGCTCTTGGTGCCCTTGTAGCGGACTTCGGTATAGAAATGCGCGTCCGGCGTGCGCGTCTGCGGCACGTTCGAGCCCCAGACGATGATGAAGCCGGCATTGTACCAGTCAGCACTCTCCGGGACATCGGTCTGCTCGCCCCAGGTTTGCGGGCTTGCCGGCGGCAGGTCGCAATACCAATCGTAGAAGGACATGCACACGCCGCCGATAAGCGAGAGATAACGCGCGCCCGCCGCATAGGAGACCATCGACATCGCCGGGATCGGCGAAAAGCCGATGACGCGGTCCGGGCCATGCGCCTTGATCGTGTAGGCGTTGGCGGCAGCAACGATTTCCGTCACCTCGTCCCAATTCGCCCGCACGAAGCCGCCGTGCCCGCGGATGGAGATGTAAGACTTGCGCTTTTCGGCATCCTCGACGATCGACGCCCAGGCGGCGACCGGCGACATGGTTTGCCGCGCCTTGCGCCACAGCTTCAGGAGCCGGCCTCGGATCATCGGGTATTTCACACGCGCGCCGGAATAGAGATACCAGCTATAAGACGCGCCGCGCGAACAGCCGCGCGGCTCATGGTTCGGCAGGTCCGGCCGCGTGCGCGGATAGTCCGTCTGCTGCGTCTCCCAGGTGACGATGCCGCCCTTCACGTAGATCTTCCACGAGCAGGAGCCCGTGCAGTTCACGCCATGGGTGGAGCGGACGATCTTGTCGTGCTGCCAGCGCTTGCGGTAGCCATCCTCCCAAGAGCGATCCTCGCTGGTGACGATGCCGTGGCCGTTGGAAAACTGGCCGACATTCTTTCGGAAGAAGGTGAGCCGGTCGAGGAAATGAGACATGTGGTTCTCCTGGTCTTATTCAGCGGCAGCGGCCTTGCCGGCGGTGCTTCGCTTGTTGCGCTCGACGTCGTAGAGAAGGCCGCCCTTGCGGGTATAGGCGGCCCAGGTGAGGACGAGGCAGGTCACGTAGAAGATGAGGAAGGCCCAGAGTGCTGCCTGCGGCCCGCCCGTGAAGGTGATCGACAGCCCGTAGCCCATCGGAATGAAGAAGGCGCCGAAGGCGGCGATCGCCGAGGTAAAGCCGGTCATCGCGGCGGATTCCTTTTCGGCCTCCAGACGGCGGGCTTCGGGCGTCGCGTCCGGCATCAGCCGGATCATTTCCTTACCCATGATCGCCGGGATCATCTGGAAGGTCGAGGCATTGCCGACACCTGTCGCGAAGAAGAGCACCAGGAAGGAGATGAAGAAGCCCCAGAAGGCATCCGGCTGATCCTTGGTCGCGATGAACCAGAGGACACCGCAGGCACCGGCCATCATCAGCACAAAGACCCATAAGGTGACCCGAGCGCCACCGAAGCGGTCGGCAAGCCAGCCGGTTCCCGAGCGGGAAAGCGCCCCGACCAGTGGGCCGAGGAAGGCGAACTGCAGCGCGTTGACATCGGGAAACAGCGTCTTGGCAAGCAGCGGGAAGCCCGCCGAATAGCCGATGAAGGAGCCGAAGGTTCCGGTATAGAGCCAGCACATGATCCAGTTGTGCCGGCGTTGAAAGATGACCGCCTGCTCGGCGAAGGACGCCTTTGCCGAAGCGATGTCGTTCATCCCGAACCAGGAGGCGAAAGCCGAGATCGCGATGAACGGGACGAAGAAGAAGCCTGCATTCTGAAGCCAGAGCGGCGTTGCGCCGGTCGCTGCCTTCGTCATGACCGGATCGCCGCCGAGCCAACCGAAGATGCCGGTGGTGATAACCAGCGGCACGACGAACTGGACGACGCTCACGCCGAGATTGCCGAGACCGGCATTGAGGGCCAGCGCATTGCCCTTTTCCGACTTCGGAAAGAAGAAGGAGATATTGGACATCGACGAGGCGAAGTTACCGCCGCCGAAGCCGCAAAGCAGGGCAAGAAGAAGGAAGACGACGTAGGGCGTATCCGGGTTCTGCACCGCAAAACCTATGCCGACAGCGGGTATGATCAGCGACCAGGTCGTCAGCGTCGTCCACAGCCGCCCGCCGAAAATCGGCACCATGAAGGAATAGAAAATCCGGAAGGTTGCGCCGGAAATGCCGGGAAGAGCCGCCAGCCAGAAGAGCTGATCGGTGGTGAAGGCATAGCCTACGAGCGGCAGCTTCGCGACGACCACCGACCAGACCTGCCAGACAGCGAAGGACAGAAGCAGCGCCGGGATCGAAAGCCGGAGATTGCGCCGCGCGATGCGCCGGCCTTTTTCCGCCCAGAAAGTCGGATCTTCCGGACGCCAGTCGGTCAGCACCGCATCGCTGCGGCGAGGCTCGGCCTTCGGTGCCGGCATGCCCTGCATTTCCGGGAAGGGCGGCAGCGCAGCGAGGGTCTTTTCCGTGGCACCGCGCTCCATCTGACGGATGGCCACATGCATCCAGAGGAGAGCGACCGAGACCAGCAGGAAAAGCGCCATGAAGCAGCTCGTCCAGAGGCCGGTAAGGTCGAGCAGGACACCGAAGAGGATCGGCAACAGGAACCCACCGAGACCGCCGATCATCCCGACCAGCCCGCCGACGGCGCCGACATGATCCGGATAATAGACCGGAATGTGCTTGTAGACCGCAGCCTTGCCGAGCGCCATGAAGAAGCCGAGGACAAAGAGAACGACGGTGAAACCCACCAGCCCCATCTCGAGGTGGAAGTTCACGGGGCCTTTGAGTGTTGTGACCACGTATTCGGTCGGCGGATAGGCGAGGATGAAAGTGGCGACAACGGAGACGAAGAACGTCCAATAGAGCACGCGGCGCGCGCCATAGACGTCCGAGAGATGGCCCCCGTAAGCGCGAAAAAGGCTGGCCGGCACGGAGAAGAAGGCGGCGATCATACCGGCGGTGCGGATATCGAGCCCGTAAACGCTGATCAGATATTGCGGCAGCCACAGTGCAAGGGCAACGAAAGCGCCGAATACAACGAAATAATAGAGCGAGAACCGCCAGACCTGCACATTCTTCAGCGGCTCAAGCTCGAGCCATGCGCTCTTCGGCCTTTGACCGGTGCGGCGCCGTTCGGCTTGGACGGGATCGTCTTTCGTCGTGAACCAGAAGAGGATCGCGGTGATTACCAGGCCTGCCGCCCAGATTTCTGCAACCGCATGCCAGCCCCAGGCGACCAGGACCAAGGGCGCCAGAAACTTTGTAACGGCCGAACCGACATTCCCTGCCCCGAAAATTCCAAGCGCCATGCCTTGCCTGCCAGGCGGATACCACCGCGAAACGTAGGCAACCCCAGCGGCAAACGAACCGCCTGCGATACCGACCCCAAGGGCCGCGAGCAGCATTTGCGGATATGTATGAGCGAATGTCAGCAAAAAGGTTGCGGCAGCCGCGGCCAGCATGGTCCCGACGAGCACGATGCGCCCGCCATAAATATCCGTCCAGATTCCGAGCGCGACACGGATCAATGAACCGGTCAGAATCGGCGTGCCGACCAGAAGGCCAAATTCGGTCTCGCTGAGCCCGAGCTCGTCTCGAATTCGAATTCCGATAATGGCGAAAATGGTCCAGGCTGCAAAACACACGGTAAACGCAACCGTGCTTGCGGTGAGGGCGGTACGCTGAGCCTTTACGTCAATGTCTTCGAGAGCAGGCATGGCGATATTCCATTCGTGACGAGGGATGTGTCCTTCTTCAGTCTCGAAATCAGGAATAACTACGAATGCAGGGGGACGACTTTGATCTCAATCAAATCCAGCGTCAGATACGAAGTATCTCAGCAATGAAATGAGCATCACAGGAATAAGTGATTAAATCAAGCATAAGTTGCAGGGCGGACGTCCCGGTGGGAAGCAGAGCCTGCCCACCGTCAGTCTCGTGTAAGACCTCGCGCCACGCCGAAACGTCGGGGCCATTTTAAGTTTTGCCAAGCTTGGCGGCAAGTGCGCCAGCGCTTTCCGTCGGCCGCTATTACGATGCCGTACTGGCCGCCCAGCAAGGTCACGGTATCGCCTTGGTGTGGAACGGGTCTGACCGAAAAGACCTGAGCATTGAAGGCCTGGCACCGGAAATCGGTCCGAGATCAGAAGTCCCGGAGCCTTCTAGCTTGTGCCGCTAACCACGGACAAATAAGAGACTCGTTCCGCAATCGATTGGTTCAGAGGCCAATCTGTTACCGAAAACAAGGCCGGCGCCTGAGTGGCGAATTTGCGTTCCTTTAGATTGGTTTTTGCAAATCCAATCCATCGTCTTCTTGGACCCCCGCAGCCGTGAGGATCTGCGCCGAAGGCTGCTGCGAACAATCCGAAATAAGCCAGCAGATCGGCCATGCCGTCAGAGGTATTTCGTAATGGTCTTGAATTCGTCGATGGACTGCCGCTTGTCGCGAGGCAGCGCTCCGACAGTTTCTTCGAGGCAATGATCGAGATGGTCCTGGATAAGAGTGCGCTTTGCGTTGACGATCGCCTTCTCGACGGCGGATAGCTGCTGGGCGATGTCGAGGCATGGCTTGCCGTCCTCGATCATGGTGATCACGCTCTTCAAATGGCCCTCAGCGCGCTTGAGCCGCTTGATGATCTCCGGATGAGTGGCGTGTGTGTGTTCCGTCATGATGTCCTGTATCCCCCTAGAGGGGATGACTGTCAATGCCAGCGCGGTAGTGCACTTGACTCGGGGTCAAGGGGCCGTCGGCTCAAACCGCGTGCCGGATCAATGATGATGCCCCTCCGGCTCCTCCATCCGGAATGGCAGGGCTTCAACCTTGTCGCCGGCGGTGAGCACGAGCTCCGCATCGAACTCGTGCGGTTCGGCCGGAGCCCGCGCGCTCAGCATTGCGTGATGGTCTGACGGAGACGCCGACAGCGTCAATATCTCGATTATGCCGCCCGCCCGTTTGATGTTGACGACCGCCTGCAGGCCATGCGCGTGGCTGGCGACTGAAAGCCGCATCCGCTCGCCATCCGGGGTGTCGATGATTTCGAGAAGCCCCCTCGCCAGCGAAGATCTGACGGTAAAGGGGGCCGGGGCATGATGATGTCCATGGTCACCATGACTTGCAGCGACGGCGGCAGAAACATCCGTCATGCCGAACTGGATCGTCGCGCTGCCAAGAGGCGGCAGATGGGCATGCAGCTCCTCGCGGAGAGCGCGCGCGATAGCGTTTGCTTCCGTAATCAATTTAGCCTGCTCGACCGCAATCGTGACGTCGGCGTGCAGCTTGTGACCAAGCCAGCGGGCCTTGACATCGGTAATCTGCTGGATGCCTGGCACGTGTTCCGCGGCATGACGCACTTCATCAGCAACACCGGGCTCGATACCATCAAGGCTTCGCGTAATKACCGCGCGGGCCGACTGCCAGACGATGCCGAAAATCGCGATGGTGATGAGAAGCCCGATGATCGGATCGGCAAGCGGAAAACCCAGCCAGACACCGGTTGCGCCCAACACGACGGCAAGGCTCGTCAGCCCGTCGGTTCGCGCGTGATAACCATCGGCGATCAATGCGGCGCTGTTCATCTCACGGCCGATCTTGATGCGGAAGATCGCCACGATCTCGTTTCCGACGAAACCGATGATGCCTGCTGCCGTCACCCAGCCGAGCTGGGTGATTGGCTGCGGATGGATAAGGCGGTTGATGGCCTCGTAGCCGGCGACGATCGCGCTGAACAGGATGATGAGAACGATCAGCATGCCTGCCAAATCCTCGACGCGACCCAGGCCATAGTTGAACCTGCCCGTAGGCGGGCGCCGCACCAACACAAAGGCAATCCAGAGCGGAATAGCCGTGGTCGCATCCGCGATATTGTGGATCGTATCCGCCAGCAGCGCCACCGAGCCCGATACAAAAACAACGATCAATTGCAGCAGCGCCGTGATCGCCAGGATGACGAAAGACCATTTGACGGCCCAGATCCCTCGCTCCGAAGTCGCGATGCTTGGATCGACAACACCGTGAGTATGACCGTGTCCCCCCGCATCGCCATGGGAATGACCGTGAGCTCCATGGCTATGGCCGGCTGCATGATGGTCGTGCGTACCGAAGCCAAGCCAAGCCTTTATCGTCGTAAACATGCAACCCTCACAGCAATCGATCGTCCGGCCATGATCGTGCCGACGCCACAGATTGCCCTTCTCCTATCCTCCCGGAGAGGATATGGTCAAGTGCATCCCGCCGCGGCCAGCGAGATGCGCAGAGGTTCGAGATGCACAAGGGTTGAAGAACCTTGCCAACCGGGATCTGCCCGTGTTGGCTGCAGGTTCAGGCCTGGACGTCGAGTAGGCCCATCATGCCGAGATCCTCGTGTTCGAGGATATGGCAGTGATACATGCGCTGCCCCGGCATATCCTGACGGATGAGGAAGCGCACCGTTTGGCCTGAGACGACGTTGACGGTGTCCTTCCAGGAGCGGTAGGGCGCCTTTGTCACCTTGCCGTCCTTCTCGTACTCGACAATCTGAAACTGCGTCCCGTGCACATGGAACGGATGATCCATGTCTGCCTTGTTGACGATTTCCCAAAGCTCGACATCGCCGCGCTTCATCACCTCGTCGATGCGGTTCATGTCGAAGCTGGCGCCGTTGATCTGGAAGGCCATGCTCATGCCACTCATCGATTCGCTTAGTACGAAGCGGCGGCTTTTGACTGGCGCGGGCAAGGGCGCGATCTCGCGTAACTTCGCCGGTAACGCCGGCATGGCAGGCGCTGGACTGTCGGAGATATTTGCCGTGAGCAAGGTCATGCCGGCCTCCTCGGGCTTGCCCGGCCCCATCCAACCGCGTTCATAGTCAAGCGTGGTGAGCTTGGCCGGTCCCGGCTGATCGAAAGCGACGACAAGCTCGGCCCGCTCGGCGGGCGCAAGCAGGAGTTCATCGAGCGCGACCGGCGCCTCGAGCAGGCCGCCATCGGTGCCGATCAGCACCATCGAGGCATTCTCGAAGCTTAGGCGCAGGAAGCGCGCATTGGTCGCGTTGAACAGCCGCAGACGTCGCTTCTCGCCTTTCGCCACGGCCAACACCGGGTTCTTCTCGCCGTTGACCAGCACATGATCGCCAACGCGGCCGTTCATGCGGTCCATCATGCCGTTTTCCGGGATCGAGCCATCGGCAGCAAGCCGGAGATCGGTGAACATCAGGATCGTGTCGCCGTATTCGGCGGGGATCGGGTCCTTCTCGGGCTTGACCAGGAAGATACCGGCAAGGCCGCGATAGACCTGCTCAGCGGTATGCCCATGCGGATGCGGATGGAACCAGTAGGGTGCGGCACTGCCCTGCGGCAGGTCGAAAACATATCGCTGCGACGCACCTGCGGCCACGGGAACCATGGGGTTGCCATCCTGATCGGCCGGCACCGGCATGCCATGCCAGTGAACGGTTGTCGGCTGATCGGGAATGCCGTTCCTGAAGTCGATCTCGATTCGGTCGCCTTCGCGAGCCTCGATCACCGGATTGCCGCCATTATAAAGGAGGACACGCGTGTCGAGCCCTTCGGCGAAGCGCACAATTGCGGGTTCGGCGGCAAGGTTGGCACGGAACAGGCCGACTTCGCCCGACTGGTTGGCCAGCCGTGGCAATTCGCGCAGCGGCTGCCCTTCAGGGAGCACGGGCATGCCTTCCGCTCTCGGATTGCTGACGCCGCCCATATCCATCCCGCCCATGTTCATGTCGCCCATGTCCATGGCACTGGCGCTCTTGCTGCTTTTGTCGATTGCGACGAGCGCCCCGACGACGCTGGTGACCGCAAGACCCGCCACGCTCGTTAGAAAGGTGCGTCTATGCATCGAGTGGTTTCCTCTTTAATCGCGCAGAACGATCGGCCGGCGAGGCCATTCGCTGCCTTGCATCCTGTTTGTTGATTGCCGAAGCATTATCCAACGCCGCGGTCAGTTTACCGCCGGATAGCCGGCCTGTTGGAGCGTTTGACGGACCTCCGCCGTATTGGCGTTCGTCTCAACCTTGATCGTGCGTGAGACAGGATCGGCAGTGACGTTAGCGTCGGCGTCGACCGACTGGATCGCCTTGGTGACGGCCCTCGCGCAGCCGCCGCAGGTCATGTTTTCGATTCTGAGTTCCATGAGAAATCTCCTTTGTTTCGATCTCATGGCGCTCAAAGTGGGGCTTCCAACGATGGGAAGGTCAAGGGGTTTCAAACAGAAATTTTTGCTATTGACCTTCCCATGGTTGGAAGCCTCATGTTTCGCTCGAATGCAAATTTCGAGACAGAAAGGAGGCGGCCGTGAATGCCCCGCTTCGAAAAACAGATCTATCCACAGTGATATCACTCCCCATTGAGGGCATGACCTGCGCCTCCTGCGTCGGCACTGTCGAGCGCGCCCTGAGGGCAGTGCCCGGCGTCGATGAGGTATCGGTCAATATCGCTACCGAGAAGGCGAGCATCAGCGCCCACGCGCCCATCGACCGCGACGTGTTGGTGAAGGCCGTCGAGGATGTCGGCTATTCGGTTGGCGCCGCTCCCGCCGCCGCCATCCAGCTTGCAGTCGAAGGCATGACCTGCGCTTCCTGCGTGGGCAATGTCGAACGCGCCCTGAAGGCCCTTCCCGGTGTCAATGAGGCCACCGTCAATCTTGCGACCGAGCGGGCGACGATCAAGGGATCGGCCGATGCCGCCACCCTGATTGCCGCTATCGAAGGCGTCGGCTACGAGGCCAAGCTGATCGGCGCCGACCGGATAGACGAAGACGCCGCCCGTGCCGAAAAGAAGGACGCGGAGCAGCGCGAGCTTAGCCGCGATTTCATCATCGCCGCCGCGCTCACCCTGCCGGTCTTCGTCACCGAGATGGGCTCGCATCTGATCCCTGCCATGCACGGGTTTATCCGGGCCACGATCGGCATGCAGTGGAGCTGGTATCTCCAGTTCGCGCTGACCTCGATCGTCCTCTTCGGTCCCGGCATGCGCTTTTTCGAGAAGGGGCTGCCGGCGATGTGGCGGCTGAGGCCCGACATGAACAGCCTCGTCGCCATTGGCTCTCTCGCCGCCTATCTCTATTCGCTGGTCGCGACCTTCGCGCCCTCCTTGCTGCCGCCCGCCACGATCAACGTCTATTATGAGGCGGCCGCGGTCATCATCACACTGATCCTGCTCGGCCGCCTGCTGGAGGCCCGCGCCAAAGGGCGAACCTCCGAGGCGATCAAGCGCCTGGCTGGGCTCCAAGTGCGCAGCGCTCGGGTGCGGCGCGACGGCAAGGTTGTCGAACTGCCGGTCGGTTCGGTCCTTGCCGGCGATATCGTCGAGGTTCGTCCCGGTGAGCGTATTCCCGTCGATGGCGAGGTGGTCGAGGGCACCAGCTATGTCGATGAATCGATGATCACCGGCGAACCGATCCCGGTCGCCAAGGCCGTAGGCAGCACCGTGGTTGGCGGCACCGTCAACCAGAAAGGCGCCTTCTCGTTCCGGGCCACCGCGGTGGGCGGCGACACGGTTCTGTCGCAGATCATCCGCATGGTCGAAGAGGCCCAGGCCTCGAAAATGCCGATCCAGGCCATCGTCGACAAGGTGACCATGTGGTTCGTGCCGGCGGTCATTCTCGTCGCCGTGCTGACCTTCGCAATCTGGTATGTCTTCGGCCCGTCGCCGCAACTGACTTATGCGCTGATCAACGCCGTGGCCGTGCTGGTCATCGCCTGCCCCTGCGCCATGGGGTTGGCGACGCCCACCTCGATCATGGTTGGCACCGGCCGCGGCGCGGAACTCGGCGTGCTGTTCCGCAGGGGCGAGGCGCTGCAATTGCTCAGGGATGCCAATGTCGTTGCGCTCGACAAGACCGGCACGCTGACCGAAGGCAAGCCCAGGCTGACCGATCTGGAGCTGGCGGAAGGCTTTGATCGCGCGCAAGTCTTGGGCCTGATCGCCGCCGTCGAGGCCAAGTCCGAACATCCGATTGCACGCGMGATCGTCKATGCCGCCACGGCCGAAGGGATCGCGCTGCCTACCGTGTCGGATTTCCAATCGGTTACGGGCTTCGGCGTGACGGCCAGTGTCGAGGGTAAGCGCATCGAGGTCGGTGCCGACCGCTACATGGCCGAACTTGGCCTGAACGTGACTGGTTTTACAGCAACCGCCGAACGTCTCGGTGACGAGGGCAAATCGCCTCTCTATGCCGCGATCGACGGCAGGCTGGCCGCAATTGTTGCCGTGGCCGATCCGATCAAGGACACCACGCCCGCAGCGATCAAGGCCTTGCACGGGCTTGGCCTCAAGGTCGCGATGATCACCGGCGACAATGCCCGCACCGCCCGTGCTGTCGCGGCCCGACTCGGCATCGACGAGGTCGTCGCTGAAGTATTGCCGGACGGCAAGGTCGATGCCGTCCGTCGCCTCAAGGGACAGTATGGCAAGCTTGCCTTTGTCGGTGACGGCATCAATGATGCCCCGCCACTCGCGGAGGCGGACGTGGGGCTTGCCATTGGCACCGGCACGGATGTCGCCATCGAAGCGGCCGATGTGGTGCTGATGTCGGGTAACTTGCTCGGCGTGCCGAATGCGATTGCGCTGTCCAAGGCGACCATCGGCAACATCAGGCAGAATCTGTTCTGGGCCTTTGCCTACAATACCGCCCTGATCCCGGTCGCCGCCGGCGCGCTCTATCCGGCCTTCGGCATCCTGCTCTCGCCGGTCTTGGCAGCGGGCGCCATGGCCATGTCGAGCGTCTTCGTGCTCGGCAATGCGCTGAGGCTTCGCAGGTTCAAGGCCACCAACTGACATAGCAGACAGGGCCGATCCTTCCGGGATCGGCCTTCTCACATGAGGAAAGACTATGAATATCGGACAAGCAGCCAAGGCATCGGGCGTTTCGGCCAAGATGATCCGCTACTATGAGCAGACCGGCCTGATTTCGGCAGCCGACCGCAAAGCTTCAGGATATCGCGACTATTCGGAAGACGACGTACATATGCTACGTTTCATCCGCAGCGCGCGCGATGTCGGCTTTCAAGTGGCCGAAATCCAAAAGCTTCTCGATCTCTGGACCAACCGAGACCGTCAAAGCACCGATGTCAAAAGGATCGCGCTTGACCATATCGCCGTGCTTCGTCTCAAGATCCAGGAATTGCAGCAGATGGCGGCGACCCTGGAAACTCTGGTGTCGAAATGTGCGGGGGATCAGCGCCCGGCCTGCCCCATTCTCGAAGGTTTGGAGAACCATGGCCCGGACGAGCCCATCGCCAACCGAAAACAGAATTTGCGAAACCTGCCGCCCCAAAAGGTGAAGCGCAAGCTTTGATGTTGACGGCTGTTTTCCGGCCAAATGCGGCATCCATGCCGCCCGGGCAGCAGTGTCGCGGCAGCATCATTTTCTCCATTGATGGAACTTGACCTGCCAATGGAGGAGAATGGAGATGTTGCTCGCTTTCGAGTTCACATCCAGACCAAGAGAAAAACGTTGAACAGGAAATCACCGGTCTATCTGAATGCGCTGCGAGCATTCGAAGCAAGCGAACGCCATGGGAGCTTTTCGGGCGCCGCTGAAGAGCTCAATGTCACCGCCGCTGCGGTAGGGCAGATGGTGCGTGGGCTTGAAGAATGGCTGGGCATGCCGTTGTTCCATCGCAGCACGACCGGGAAAACCCGGCTCACTCCGACCGAAAACGCGGAGCGCGCATTGCCGGACATTCGCGCCGGCCTGGATCGTCTCGGCATGGGACTGGATCGGCTTCGCGAGTTCTCGACCGACGGTATTCTCAACGTGGCGGTTAGCCCCGCCTTTGCCGCCAAATGGCTGCTGCCGCGCATCGATCGCTTCCAGATGAGACGCCCGGAAACGGACATCCGGCTCGAGACGAGTCTGAAGCTTGTCGATTACAAGGCCCATGGCATCGATATCGGCGTGCGATATGGCGACGGGACCTGGCCCGGCCTCGTCGCAGAAAAACTTATGGAAGAGGAAATTTTTCCGGTCTGTTCCCCCTCTTTCTCCGATGTGAGCGGCTTTACCGAACCAGGCGATTTGACGCGGACCACCCTCATCCACGACCTCTCCGTCGATCCTGCGATCGGTTTCGTCACCTGGGACATGTGGCTGCGGGCAGCCGGTGTACGGGAAGGGCAAGCACAAAGGGGCATGAGGATCGACAATTCGGGAGCGGTGCTCCAGGCCGCCATCGAAGGGCGCGGCGTGGCTCTGGCTCGAAGTATCCTCGCACGCGACGATCTGGCKGCGGGTCGGCTGCAGCGGCTGTTTTCCGAAGTTCATGTGCCTTCGAAGCTGGCTTATTATGTGGTTTATCGGCCGGAATATTCGTCGCTTCCGAAACTAAGGACGTTTCGCGATTGGCTCATCGAGGAAGCGGCGGCGTACCAAGCTTAATCCAATCTCAAGCTGCTCGACTGAAATCGATGTGCCATACCGGCAAAGATTTTCTTTGCTGCGGCCAAGAAACTCTCGTTTGTCAAATCGCACCGCACAGGGCACTCAAGAACGATGACGCGCGCCAACATGCCGGATGCGCCCGTCGGCGATGAGCCGCTGATACATCGGCGCGTCACATGACGAAAACGACACCAGAGAGAATAACCGTGGCTTGCTTCGAGAGCGCAATGTTCAGTGACGACGCCGTGATTGGACTAGGACCGTTTCTGACGGCCGCGTCGGAGATCCACGCCTACGCCGTGACTGAGCGACAATGACCCCTACTTTTTCTAAGACCATATTGATTGTCGGCGGCGGGCTTGCGGGCCTGACGGCAGCCTATCGCCTTCATCGCGCCGGGTTCGACTTTGCTCTTGTCGACGCTCGGGAACGTCTCGGCGGGCGCATTCTGTCGGTCAGGGCCGATGATGAACCTTCGATCGATGGATTTGATCTTGGCCCCTCCTGGTTCTGGCCGGACATGCATCCGGCAATCGCTCGCTTTGCACAAGAGCTTGGGCTCGCGTTCTTTCCGCAACATGCCGATGGTGCAATGGCGTTTGAGCGATCACCCGGATCTGCGCCGGAACACTACCGAACGCTCCGGCAAGAACCACAATCAATGCGATTGGTTGGCGGCAGCGGAGCCATCATTTCCGCACTGGCTGATCGCTTGCCCAAGGATCGCATCCGGCTCGGAACGAGGGTGACCAGGATCGTGCGAACGGAGAACGGCGTTGGACTTCAGGTCCATGTCGCGCATCATGGTTCGTCCGAGGTGATCGAGGCCGCGCATGTTATCTTTGCGCTGCCACCGCGTTTATTGGCACAGACGATCGAATTCGAGCCGGCGCCGGATGAGGCATTCCGCAAGCTCTGGCATGCTACGCCGACCTGGATGGCGCCGCATGCGAAGTTCTTCGCCCTTTACGAAAGGCCATTCTGGCGTGCTGCAGGGCTCTCGGGCGCGGCGCAAAGCATGGTCGGACCGCTMGTTGAAATCCATGACGCCACCACGGCCTCGGGCAAGGCCGCTGTTTTCGGTTTCCTCGGCGTTCCCGCGAACGTGAGAAGAGAGGCTGGCCGCGACGCCGTCATTGCGGCTTCAGTCAATCAGCTCGGCCGGTTGTTCGGTCCGGAGGCGCTAAAGCCTGCCGCAACGCTTTACAAGGATTGGGCCGCCGATCCGCTCACGGCCACTACGTCGGACCTGGCGGCGTCAGGTCATCCCACAGGTGGCAAACGGGAATGGGTGGACCCCGAATGGAGCGACTGGATGACGCTCGCCGGCAGTGAAACGGCAGTTCATGACCCCGGCTATCTGGCTGGCGCGGTCGCCGCCGGTGAGCAGGCGGCCAAGAAATTGATTGAAAGCCGGAAACGGCCGGAAACCTCGGGCACTTGAGAGAGACGAAACAGGAGAACACCATGAATTCGACCTATCGCGCAATGCAGGTCACAACGTCGGCCGGTCTCGAACTGGTGGAACGGCCGACGCCCGTGCCAAACGCGGGTGAAGTGCTGATCGCTGTCGAAGCCTGCGGCATCTGTGGCGCGGATGCCAGCGACATCGACAAGGCGGATCCGGCGTTGCAGCCAGCGCGCGTCCCTGGCCATGAGGTGGTCGGCCGCATCCTTGCCCTCGGCCCGAATACGCCTTCAATCTGGAAGATCGGGCAACGTGTGGGCGTCGGCCGTCTCGGCGGCCATTGCAACGAATGCAGCGAATGCCGGCGCGGCCGTTTCAATCTCTGCCGCAACCAGCCTGTTCTCGGATCCTCATGCGACGGCGGCTATGCCGAGATGATGATCGCGCGCGCGACCGGCCTCGTTTCCATTCCCGACGAACTCTCGCCCGAGGAGGCCGCACCGATCCTCTGCGCCGGCATCGCCACGTTCAGTGCTCTGAAGAAATCAGGCGCCGAAGCAGGCGATACCGTCGCCATTCTCGGCATTGGCGGGCTCGGCCATATGGCGCTCCAATATGCCCGCAGAATGGGATTTCGGGTGGTGGCGGTCGGCCGTGGTGAGGACATCGCCGCCGATGCGCTCGCGCTCGGAGCGCATCGCTATATCGACACGAACAAGGAGAACCCCGCCGGTGAGCTCAACGCGATGGGCGGGGCTAAGGCTATTCTGACCACCATCGGCAATCCGGTCGCTGTCAACGCGTTGATGCCCGCACTTTCGCCGGAAGGTCGGCTGATCGTGCTCGGTGTCGGCAAGGATCCGCTGCCGGTGTCGACCGGCTATCTGGTGGGGGCTGAACGCGGCGTGATCGGCTCGATGACCGGCTCCCCGTTCGAAAACGAGAAGACGTTGGACTTCAGCGTCCTAAGCGGGGTTCGGCCGAGGATCGAAACCATGCCGCTGGAGCGTGCCCAGGAAGCCGTGCAAAAGATGAGATCCGGCGACGCAAACTTCCGAATAGTCCTGACGATGGGAGATCAATCCAATGCGCATCAATGATGATCTGACGAAACCGCTGATCGTTCATTCGGCCAAACTCGCGTGGACCCAAAGCCCTCAGGCGGGCGTCGATCGCCGGATGCTCTATCGCGTCGGCGGCGAAGTCGCACGCGCCACCTCGATCGTGCGCTACGCGCCGGAAAGCACCTTCCCCAGCCATGTCCACAGCGGCGGCGAGGAAATTCTCGTCCTCGAAGGCACATTCCAGGATGAGCATGGCGACTATCCGGCGGGGAGTTACTTCCGCAATCCGCCCGGCACTTCGCATACGCCCGCTTCGAAAGAGGGATGCACGATCTTTGTGCGTCTCTGGCAGTATCGCGAGGGCGACGATGCGCAGATCGTTCGCCAACCTGGCGAAGGTGGAGCGGGACCGCTGCGCCCGGGGTCTGACGCCGCGCGCGTGCTGTTCGATGACGGCGAGGAACGTGTTTCGATCGAGCGCTGGCAACCCGCCGCAACTGTCACGGTGGAAAATCAGCGCGGCCTTGAGATTCTCATTGTCACCGGCACTCTGACGGTGTCGGGCGAAAAGCTCGAGCCCCAGAGCTGGATTCGCTTGCCGCAAGGCAAGCCGTTCGAAGGCTTGGTAGGGTCCGAAGGTGCGGAGATCTGGATCAAGGATGCGCCGCTTCAGCATGTGGATGTGCTACCGATGCCGAGTTGAGTGGAAGGGAGCGGGCTCCCGGCCGGAGTTCTCAAGTCATTATGAGCGCTGCTCATCGATCCATGACGCAACGCCATTTCTAGTTTGCGTCAGCTCATGATAAGGCGCTCACGATCTGATCCAGAGCCCGGTTCCAAGCCGCAATCGCCTCTTCAGCGCCGCGAACCGGCTGGCTCCCTATCCCACTCCCCTTGGACGAGACAATGATGAAGACAAATGTTGCGATTATTGGTGGCGGTCTGGCGGGACTGAATACGGCGCGGCTACTGCAAGCCGCCAGGATTAATTTCCTGCTGTTTGAGGCGCGGGCGACGCTTGGAGGCCGAATTCAGACGGTGAACGAGAAAGGTCAGCCGCACGCCGATGGCTTTGACCTCGGTCCATCCTGGTTCTGGCCGCGCATGCAGCCAGCCATCGCCAATCTGGTCGCTGAACTCGACCTTCCAACTTTTGCCCAGAACGATGACGGCGACGTCGTTTTCGAGCGCATGTCGCGGGAGGCGCCGAAGCGCTACCCGGGCCTCACTCAGGAACCCGAAGCCTTTAGGCTCGTCGGAGGGTCCGCGGCCTTGGTCCGGGCAATCGCGGAAAGCCTGCCCGAGGGGCGGCTTCGGTGCGGGGCTGAGGTCACCGGGATGCGTCTCACCGAAGATGGCGTTGAATTGTTCGTGCGGTTGGCAGACGGACAAGAGGAGAGAGTACAGGCTCGGCGCGTCATTGCGGCACTGCCGCCACGCATTCTCGATGCGACAGTAGGGTTTGAACCGCCACTGGCGCCCGCGACCGTACAGCTCTGGAATGAAACGTCGACCTGGATGGCGCCGCATGCGAAGTTCTTCGCGATTTATGATCGCGCCTTCTGGCGGGAGGCGGGTTTTTCCGGCACGGCGCAAAGCATGGTCGGACCTCTCGCGGAAATTCACGATGCAACGACATCCTCCGGCAGGGCGGCACTCTTCGGCTTCGTCGGGATGGGCGCGGAACAGCGTAAAGCGGCCGGAGAAAGGTCGCTGACCGAAGCTTGCATTCAGCAGTTTGCCCGTCTCTTCGGCGAGCAAGCCGCCCATCCGCGCGCAACGCTCTACAAGGACTGGGCCGCCGACCCGCTGACGGCCACATCCGCCGACTGGTTCTCGACAGGCCACCCGCATGCGCCAGAGGGTGGCTGGGTGACAAGACCCTGGAAGGAGCGGCTAACCCTCGCCGGCAGCGAGGTGAGCCCGATCGAAGCCGGCTATCTCGCAGGCGCTGTGGAAGCCTCGGCAGCCGCGGTCGCCGACCTCATCCAGAAATTCGCGACGAACAAAGACTGAAAGGACTGCGCATGGGGATCGTCGAGAAGACATTCCACGACAGCATATCTGCGTCGGAACAACAAAAGACCGTCTCGCGAAACGTCAGGGTCCTGACGGCAGCACAGTCGCTCGGCGGTGCCAGCTCGCCGATCATTATCTCACTCGGCGGCCTCGTCGGCCAACAATTAGCGACCKATCCAGCCGCTGCCACCTTGCCGGTCAGCATGCTCAATCTCGGCCTGGCTCTGGGGACGTTGCCGGCCGCCGTCATCATGCGGCGGTTCGGCCGCCGAGCCGGCTATCTCCTGGGTGCCACAACCGGCATGACGGCGGGCCTGATCGCAACGCTCGGTATCATCCAGGCGAGCTTCGTCGTCTTTTGCATTGGCACCTTCATGGCCGGACTTTATTCGGCTTATGTGCAAAGCTATCGATTTGCCGCCACGGACGGCTTGATTGGTGCCGAGCGCGATAGAGCCATTTCCCGGGTAATGATCGGAGGACTCGTCGCGGCCGTTATCGGCCCGCAATTGGTCATCTGGACCCGCGACGCGCTTCCTGGACATACCTTTGCCGGCAGTTTCCTAAGTCAGGCCGCGCTGGCCATGCTGGCGATCCCGATCCTCCTCGCCCTGCGGCGCCCGCAAAGCGTCGGATCGGGGCCGGCCAAGACAACAGACGGGCGCCCGCTTTCTCAAATTCTMGCCTCCCCCCGCTACCTGCTCGCGGTTGCGACCGGCGTCGTCTCCTATGGGCTGATGACCTTCATCATGACCGCCGCACCGCTCGCGATGGTCGGACACGGCCACTCGGTCGGCTCAGCCGCCCTTGGTATCCAGTGGCATGTCCTTGCCATGTTCGGACCGAGCTTCATCACAGGCCGCTTGATGGCGCGCTTCGGCAAGGAGCGTGTCGCAGCCGTCGGCCTGCTGCTGATCGGAGCCTCGGCGCTCGTTGCGCTCGGCGGCATGAACATTGCGCATTTCTGGGGCGCGCTGATCCTGCTCGGCCTTGGCTGGAATTTCGGTTTCATCGGCGCKACCGCCATGGTCGCCGACTGCCACACGCCATCCGAACGCGGCAAGGCGCAGGGCGCCAACGATTTCGTKGTTTTCGGCACTGTCGCCTGCGCCTCGTTCTTTGCCGGATCGCTGTTGCATACATCCGGCTGGACGACGGTCAACTGGCTGGTGCTGCCGACCGTAGCCTTCATCCTTGTTCCGCTCGTCTGGCGGGCAGCCCGCTTGCCGAAATCCAACTGAACGGAAGGCATCTCATGGCTACCTCAAAACGGCGTATCGACCACATTGTCCTGGCGGTCCACGATCTTGAAGCGGCCGGGCAGTTCTATACGCGCCTCGGCTTCAAGGTCGGAGCTCGCAACAGCCATCCCTGGGGGACGGAGAACCGGCTCGTGCAATTCGGCTCGTCCTTCATTGAGCTGATTACGCTTCGCAACAACTTGGGGGTGATACCGCCGCACGGGCCGGGACGCTTCAGCTTCGGCGCCTTCGTGCGCGATTATCTGCAGGAGCGCGAAGGCTTTGCGATGTTCGTGCTCGACAGCGCGAATGCGAAGGCTGACGCCCAGACCTTTGCGGAAAAAGGCATCGGTTCTTTCGAGCCGTTCTTTTTCGAGCGCAAGGGCCAGCGTCCCGATGGTAGCGAAATGCGCGTCGCGTTTTCACTCGCTTTCGCCATGGACCCCGGGATCCCGAACGCATCCTTCTTCGTCTGCCAGCAGCATGTCCCGGAGAACTTCTGGAACCCGGAATTCCAGCGGCATCCGAACGGCGCGACGAATATCGCGGCGGTTACGCTGGCGGCCAGAAACCCAGCGGAACACACCGGCTTCCTGACGGATTTTACCGGAGTTTCCGCGAGGCGGGATCAACATGAAGGCATGATATTCCCGCTGGCAGAGGGCGGAGTTTTCAAGGTAGCGAAAACGTCGGGTGAAAACCGCTTCGCCGGCTACACCGTCGCCGTTAAAAATTTTGCGCGACAGCAGGATCTGCTCTCAGCGGCCGGCATCTCTTTCTCCACGGTCGAGGACCGCATCGTCGTTGCAGCCGAGAACGCCTTCGGTGCGGCCATCACTTTCGTTCCCGCCAGCTAACGGCCAGGTGCAATCGATCGGGCTTATGCCAAAGTCCCATCACGTCGCCGGATTCCGCAATCAGGGCGCGGGAGAGCGCCCCATCTCACTTGCGAGCTTCAAGAAGCCGTCAATGTATGAGGTCGTCTCCTCGCCGCGGCGCACGCCAAGATTGATGCTCTTCCGAATGCCGGAAGAGCCCAGGCGCAGTGCCCGGATCGGCAGGCCGGCAGCATCCTCATTGAGCAGCCAATCCGGAAGCACGGTCACTCCCCTGCCCGCGCAGACGAGCTGCAGCATGAGATCGATGGTTTCGGCAGTGCGATGCTGACGCGGCCGGCAATGCGCGGGAACGAGAAACTGCGTGTAGATGTCCAGGCGTTCCAAAGTGACCGGCACGGTGATCAGTTCCTCGTCGATCAGATCCTGAGGCTGCACACACGGCTGGCTAGCGAGAGGATGCGTCTCGTGCACCATCAGGACAAGCTCGTAATCGAAGACCGGCGTGAATATAAGGTCCGGCGCCTCAACGGGATCCGGCGTGATGAGCAGGTCGATCTCGTAGCCGAGAAGCGCTTCGACACCGTCGAAACGGAAGGCAGTGCGAACATCGAAATCGACGTCGGGCCAGCGTGTCAGATAAGGTATGGCAATGCGCGACAGCCAGCGTTGGCAGGGATGGCATTCCATGCCAATGCGCAGCGCTCCTCGCCGACCGACCGCGAAGTCATTCAGCACCCGCTCCGCGTGCTCCATCTGCGGCAAGACCCGCTCGGCGACGCTGAGTAGATACTCTCCTGTCTGCGTCAACCGCAGGCCTCGACCGGTTTTCATCCAGATCTTGATACCGTGCCGCTCTTCGAACTTCGCGACCGTATGGCTAAGAGCCGACTGCGTCACGTTTAATTTCTCCGCGGCCGCGGTGACGCTGCCACGCCGGCTGACTTCCCGCAGGATCGCCAAATGCTGTCGATCTATCATCTATGATGCTCGCTCATGGGTAGATGAAAACATACCATTTCCGCTCATAATGCATTGCGAATAAGCTTTTCGTCAACCGAGCGCCATCAAGGCGTCCGATCGACAAAAGGAATACTGCCGTGGCGAAGCTGGCAACCGCACCTCAACCTGACGCAAACGAAAAAGCCGCACGGTCGATCTTCGACGAAGTCATAGACCGCAAGAACAGCAATTCGATGAAGTGGGCCTACGCCAGCAAATTGCTGGCGCCGGACGAGGCAGCGGCCGACCCGCTGCCCATGTGGGTCGCCGATACCGACTTCAAAGCCCCGCAAACCGTCATCGATGCACTTCATGACGCCGCCGACCATGGTGTGTTCGGTTATCCCGGCGGCGCGACCGCATCTTACATTGATGCCGTTGTTGGATGGCAGCGGCGGCGCTTCGGCTGGGACATCGCCAAGGAATGGATCCTGCAGACTTCGGGTATCATCACGACGCTCAAGACGGCAGTACAGGCTTTTTCAGCCCCCGGCGACACCATCCTGATCCAGCCGCCGGTCTATGCGCATTTTCACAACGACGTCCTGTTGAATGGTCGCCACCTCGCTTACGCGCCGCTGGAATTTACCGGCGATGGCTACCGCTTCAACGCGAAAACCTTTGAGGCGGCGATCCGTCCCAATACGAAGATCTTCATCCTCAGCCACCCGCACAATCCGACCGGCAATGTCTGGTCCGAGGACGAACTGCGGACCATGGGCGAGATCTGCGCCCGCAACGGCGTGCTGGTCATTTCCGACGAAATTCACGAGGACCTGATCCTCAATCCGGCTAGGAAGCACATCCCGTTCGCTTCGCTCGGCGAAAAGTTTGCTCAAAACAGCATCACCTGCACCGCGCCCAGTAAGACCTTCAACCTGCCTGGCCTGCAAAGCGCAAATGTCTTCATCCCGAACAGGCGGCTGCGGGATGAACTGCACCGCCAGTATGAACGCAACGTCTTCGAGCTGGTCAACGTTCTCGGGATGGTCGCGGCAGAAGCGGCCTATGCACATGGCGAACCGTGGCTCGAAGAGATGCTCGTCTATCTGCGGTCAAATCACGCGCATTTCGCCAAGGCGATCAATCAAGCCGATCCGCGCCTGAAGGTACTTTCGACCGACTCTCTTTATCTCACATGGATGGATTGCCGGGGCTTGGGAATGGACGCGGCGGCTCTCGACAAGTTCATGCTGACCAAGGCCCGCGTTTGGCTCGACAAGGGACAGAAGTTTGGCATTGAGGGGCACGGCTTCATGCGCGTCAACCTCGGCTGCCCGCGCTCCACCGTCGATGAGGCCATCCGCCGCATCACCTCTGCCGTCGCAGAGATTTGAGCGGAGGAACCAATGTCACAAACCATTAGACAACGGCTCGTGGAACTCAATCTCGAGCTGCCCGCAGCGGCGAAGTCCGTGGCCAACTATCTTCCGGTCATGGCAAGCGGAAGTCTCGTTCTGACATCCGGCCAGCTACCGCTCGCCGATGGCAAATTGATCGCTACCGGCCTGCTTGGACGGGATCTCGACGTCGCCGCAGGGGCGCTCGCTGCCAGGCAGTGTGCCTTGAACATTCTTGCGCAGGCAGAAGCCAATCTTGGCAGCCTCGAGAGAATTGCAAAGATCGTGAAGATCACGGTCTTCGTGGCCTCAACTGCGGATTTCACCGAACAACACCTCGTCGCCAATGGAGCCTCCGACCTGTTGGTCGGCGCTTTCGGCGAGAAGGGCAAGCATGCGCGCTCAGCGGTCGGCGTTGCAGCCCTGCCAATGAACGCACCAGTCGAAATCGAAGCCATCCTCGAGATCGCTCAAGAACCATGAGGATCGTCGGTATCGGCCAACGGTGAACTTTATTCGGGAACTCAATCGATCCGCTCGGCGAGAAAAACGGCAATAGCCATCGCCGCCGGATCACCAACCGGGAGAATGATTATGAAAATGACGATTGCAATAGCCACGATCGCGGCGGCAACGCTGACGGCCGGCATCGCTTCAGCAGGAACGATGGCCGACGTACAAGCCCGCGGCAAGCTGAACTGTGGCGTGACCGGCGGCCAGGCCGGCTTTTCGGCGCCCGATGCCTCCGGCACCTGGCACGGTATGGACGTAGACTATTGCCGGGCGGTCGCTGCAGCGGTGTTGAAGGATCCCAAGGCGGTGAACTTCATTCCGACGACGGGGCAAACACGCTTCACGGCACTTGCCTCCGGTGAAATCGATATCCTGTCGCGGACCACGACATGGACCTTCTCGCGCGATGTGGACCTCAAGTTCACCTTCGCTGGCGTGAACTACTATGACGGCCAGGCTTTCATGGTGCCGAAATCACTTGGCATCAGCAGCGCAAAGGGTCTCGACGGCGCGACTGTCTGCATTCAGACCGGCACCACCACGGAGCTCAATCTTGCGGAGTATTTCCGGAAAAACAACATGAAATACGAACCGGTTCCAGTCGAGAACAATGCGGACGTGCAGCAGAAATATCTCGCTGGCGGCTGTGACGTCATCACATCAGACGGATCGGACCTCGCTTCCACTCGGTCGAGCTTCAAGAACCCGGGAGATTACATCATCCTTCCGGAAGTCATTTCGAAAGAACCGCTCGGGCCTCTGGTGCGCCAGGGCGATGACCAGTGGGCGGACGTTGCTCGCTGGACCCTCAACGCACTGGTTTCTGCTGAAGAACTCGGTGTCACCGCTGAAAACGTCGAGAAGCTTTCCGCCGGCACCGACAATCCCGACGTCAACCGCCTCCTTGGCAAGGAAGACAAACTCGGGGAGATGCTGGGGCTGGATGCAGAATGGGCAAAGCGCGCAATCGCAGCCGAAGGCAATTACGGAGAAATGTTCGCGAGAAATCTGGGCGACAAGACGCCGATCGGGCTTTCTCGAGGCCTTAACGCGCTTTGGACCAACGGTGGACTGATGTACGGCCTGCCGCTCCGCTAAGAACGCTGTCTCGCGCGGGCTAGTCCCGCGCGCTTTCCTTTCCGGTACTCGTTTGCCCCGGCGGCATTCGCTTCTGTGCCGAAGGTCGCGCAGCGAACCTTCAGGGAGATTCCACATGGCAATGAATAGCAGCTCTCCGCGCGAAGCCTTTCACGTGAGCATGCTCGTCAATGACGCTCGCTATCGGGCGCGGACAATCCAAGTCATCACATTCTGCTTGCTCGCTCTTGCAGCGGCCTGGCTTGTCGACAACACGATCCGCAATCTCGCGGCGCTCGGGAAAGACTTCTCGTTCGGCTTCCTGTGGAGCAGGGCCGGTTATGACATCGCGCCTCACGCCATCGACTATTCAAGCACAAGCACCCATGCCCGCGCGGCACTGGTCGGATTGCTCAATACGCTGATAGTCGCCGCGATGGCCTGCGCGACGGCCACCGTTCTCGGTGTGCTGGCCGGCGTTCTCAGGCTTTCACACAACTGGATCGTTGCCCGACTGATGACGGTTTACGTCGAAAGTTTCCGTAACATCCCGGCTCTGCTCTGGATCATCGTCGTCGCTGCCGTCATGTCGGAGGCCATGCCAACACCGAATGCATTTCGGGGCGAAAACCCGGCAGCCTCCATGATGTTCTGGGACAGTATTGCCGTCACCAATCGCGGCATCTATGTGCCAGTGCCGGACTTCTCGCGAAGCCTAGGCCAAGCCCCCGGCGCTTTGGGATCATTCGACCTCAACTATGCGGCAATCCTGGCCGTGCTCGCGCTTTCGCTTCTTGCTCATCGGGCATTGGTGAAGCACGCTCATCGGGTCCAAAATGCTACCGGCCAGCGTCCTGTGACCTGGTGGAAAAGCCTGTGCGTTTTTGTGGTGCCGAGCGTTGTTCTGCTTTGGGCGCTCGGCTTTCATCTGGACTGTCCGGTCCTGAAGGGTCTGAACTTCGTCGGTGGTCTGCAACTGCGAAACGCGTTCATTGCGTTGTGGATCGGGCTCAGTGTCTACACCGGCGCCTTCATTGCGGAAAACGTTCGCTCCGGGATTCTAGCCATTTCCCGCGGGCAATCGGAAGCCGCTCATGCGCTTGGTCTCTCCCCGGCACGCACAATGCGTTTGGTTATTTTGCCGCAAGCCTTGCGGATCATCGTCCCGCCGCTGATCTCGCAATACCTCAACATCACCAAGAATACCTCGCTCGGGCTCGCAGTCGGCTACATGGACCTGCGCTCCACCCTCGGCGGCATCACCATCAACCAAACCGGCCGCGAACTGGAAGGCATGCTGCTGATGATGCTGATCTATGTCGCCATCAGCCTCACGATCTCCGCCGTCATGAACATCTACAACAGTCGCGTCAGGCTGAAGGAGCGTTAAGATGAACATGCATAACGTCTCCTGGGTGCGCCAAGACATGGTCGCTTCCTCGTCACGCCCGGTCGGTCAGGCTAGCGTCGTGAGATGGGCCAAAAACAATCTCTTCAACGGTTGGCTCAGCACATTTCTGACGGTGGGATCCCTGGTCGCAGTCGCATGGAGCGCCATGGCGATTGCGCCGTGGCTCGGAAACTCGATCTGGCGGGCCAATTCGCTTGCCGAATGTCGCCAGATCCTCGATGGCACGCCCGGCGCCTGCTGGGGCGTCATCAGAGATCGCTGGCCACAACTCCTGTTTGGCTTCTATCCGTCGCTCCTGTATTGGCGGCCGGTTCTGGCATTCGCCTTGCTGTTCGCAGCCTTGGCGCCGATCTTGTTTCGCACCGTGCCGCAACGCGCTCTCTGGTTCAGCGCCATCTATCCCGGCCTCGCCTATTGGCTGATCTGGGGTGGAAGCCTGTGGTTTCCGGCTGCTGCCTATTGTGGCTTCGTGGTTGCAGTCGGGCTCTTTTCGGTGACTATGCGCCTCAACCAAGGGCTTGCTGTCGCTACCGCCATTCTCGGCGCTGCGCTTTGGTGGATTTACGCCGTCCAGCCTTCCTCGACCCTCGTAAACGAGATACTCCCGATCGCGCTTGACTCTGTCGCCTCGCGTGAGGTTGGAGGGTTCCTCCTTTCGATCATCATCGGCGTAACAGGGATCGCTTTGTCGCTGCCGCTCGGGATTTTGCTCGCGCTCGGCCGTCGTTCGAGCTTGCCGCTTATCCATCTCCTCAGCGTCACCTTCATCGAGTTTATTCGCGGTGTGCCGCTGATTACGCTGCTCTTCACGGCCTCGCTTCTTCTCAACTACTTTCTTCCACCCGGAACGAACTTCGATCTCATTCTGCGTGTGGTCATCATGGTGACGCTGTTTGCCAGCGCATATATGGCCGAAGTCATTCGTGGCGGTCTGGCTGCCCTGCCACGGGGTCAGTATGAGGCTGCGGAAGCTCTGGGGCTCGACTACTGGAAAGCGCAGCGGTTGGTCATCCTGCCGCAAGCCCTGAAGATCTCAATTCCCGGCATCGTGAATTCCTTCATCGGCCTGTTCAAGGACACGACGCTCGTCGTGTTCATTGGACTGCTGGACCCGATCGCGCTTTCCAATTCAATCCGGGCCGATACCAACTGGCAGGGCATCTACTGGGAACTCTTCATCTTCATCGGCGCCGTGTTTTTCGTCTTCTGCTTCAGCATGTCGCGCTACTCGATGTATCTCGAGCGCCGGCTGAAGACCGACCATCGTTAGGAGGAGTGTGCATGAGCAACACGATGACAAAACAAGCGCATTCGCAGGACGACCGGCCTGGACTTCAAGACATCGCTGTCGAGATCACCGCCATGAACAAATGGTATGGCGAGTACCACGCATTGCGCGATATCGACCTCAAGGTACGGCGTGGCGAACGGATCGTCATTTGCGGGCCATCCGGCTCGGGTAAATCAACCATGATCCGCTGTATCAACAGGCTTGAAGAGCACCAGTCCGGCACGATCGTCGTCGATGGCATCGAACTCACCAACAATCTGAAGAGGATTGAGGAAGTGCGCCGCGAGGTCGGAATGGTGTTCCAGCACTTCAATCTCTTTCCGCACCTGACCATTCTGCAAAACTGCGTGCTCGCGCCGGTCTGGGTCCGCAAGGTGCCGGAAAAGCAAGCAAGAGACCTTGCCATGCATTTCCTTGAGAAGGTCAGAATACCGGATCAGGCGCACAAGTATCCGGGCCAGCTCTCGGGCGGTCAGCAGCAGCGCGTGGCGATCGCGCGGGCACTCTGTATGAAACCGCGCATCATGCTGTTCGACGAGCCGACTTCGGCGCTCGATCCAGAGATGATCAAGGAAGTCCTCGATACGATGATCGCCCTTGCCCAAGAAGGCATGACGATGCTCTGCGTCACCCACGAAATGGGCTTTGCTCAAGCGGTGGCCGACCGGGTGATCTTCATGGACCAGGGCCAGATCGTCGAGCAAAACGAACCGAAGGCCTTCTTCAGCGCGCCGCAATCGGAACGCACCCGGACATTCCTGGGCCAGATCCTGGGTCACTGACCTTCGGTGCAGATAAGAGGTATCCGCTATCTTTACCGTTCCTTCGAAGCTTGCTCGCCTCGCGGCCGCGCAGTTCGTCATCTGGATTGTTTTCTTGCCGATGATCTCAATGGCTGCTGACCTGGGGCAACCGCTTGGGCGCGCGGATCGCCCGTTAGGTTCAGCTTCGGCTCCCGTCACCGTGATTGAATATTCATCTCCGACCTGCCCCCATTGTGCCCTCTATCGAAGGGAGGTCGCGCCGAAAATAGAAGCGGAGTTTGTCCGCAGCGGAAAGGTCAGGATCCTGTTTCGACCACTGCTGCGCAACAATGTCGATCTTGTCATCTTCATGCTTGCTGACGCGCAGGCCGAATCCCAAACACAGCCAGTTCTGGATGCGTTTTATGAGCGCCAAGATGAAATCGTGAACTCGCCCAGTCCTGAGCAGACGTTGCGGGAAATCGCACGCTCTGCCGGGATCGATCGTGCCAAGTTCGATGCCGCGCTATCGGCCCAATCCGAGCTGAATGGATTGACGAAGCTCAGCGAGCAGGCAAGGAACGATTTCAAGGTCGAAGGGACGCCGACATTCTTCATCAATGGAAAAAGAATAACTGGCGCTCCGAGTCTGGAGGAAATGCGAAACGCAATCACGGATGCGCTGGCGAATAAGTAGGTGCATGGCGCCGCGCTTGACGGGAAGAACGAAGGTGTATTTCTCCGCCAAGCGGGCATCATCCGATCAGCCTACGACCGTGTMAAAGGCGTCCAGAACACGAGACGAATATACCAATGCTGCGCCCGCGTTGAGGGCAATTGCGACGCCAAGCGCCTCGGCAATCTCTTCGCGCGTCGCTCCAACCTTGGCTGCTTCTGCCGTGTGGCTGGCAATACAGCCGTCGCAGCGGGTCGTGACTGCAACCGCAAGCGCGATCAATTCGCGAGTCTTGGCGTCCAAATGGCCGGTCTGCTGGCCCGCGCCGCCGAGCGTGCGCACGCCGTCAAGCGTAGCCGGCGACAGCCGCCCTAATTCGCCCACGCGCGATGATAATTTCTGCCGGTATTTTGCCCATTCAAGCATTCGAAGTCCTCCGTAACCGCTGATCCATGTGAGGATCGCCAAAGCCAGATCATGTAGGAAAAACAGCCTTCTAGCGTCTCACGAGTGCAAATCGTAACAGAAAATATTCATGAGCAAAAATGGTTTGTTCTCACGCAATCATGAGGTTCTGTCATATGTTGCGATGGCATTCGACTGTGCCGATGTGGCGCCCGAAAGGGCTGGCGAGGGCCGAGAGTGCAAGTGAGACAGCCTCGCCATAAGACAACGGTATCGTGGCGCGCAACTGCTCTAAGACAGCTTGCTCCTTTCCACAAACAATCCTCCAGCATCTGTAGGATAGGGGACAGGTTGCGCAAAGTTTGAGTTGACCGTTTTCGATGGCGAGGCGACACTTGCAAACTGAAGCAAGTCAGGAGGAAAAACGATGGACGAGCCAGACCGCTGGCGCCATATGGCAAGCGCACCGAAAGACGGCAGTCGGATCCTCGTGACGATACGCCCGTCCGAACAGGGCCCGGCAGAAGTTGACCTCGCCTATTGGTCGAATGGCGATCAGTTTGGTGCAGAAAGCTGGCGCGCTTCCGATTCCTCGCCTGGCCACATCATCGAATATGCCGAGCCGGAATTGAAGTGTTGGATGCCGATGCCCTCGGCCAATCTTAATCGCACCTCGATGCCCTCCCCCTGGGAAGGCGACGACACCCAGCAGCTCGACGGATCAGGGATTTAAGAACTCGCGCCGCCATGTTGTGAAAGTTCGACACGCGGCGGCGGCAAGATCCAGTTGAGCTACCCCACATAACTGTGGGCATGGCTGAGAGGCCGGCAACGACCGCGAACATCCGCTTGCCCTTGGCGACTGCAGCTTCGGTTCACGGGTCATCGTCCTGACTGGCGGTCCAAACCGCGCGGACAAGCATGGCAATGATGTAGAATATGCCAAAGAGGACGATGGCTGCGAGCGCGTAATGGATGTTCTCCATCAGCTTGTGATGATACTTCTCAAGCAACTCGCCCATATTATAAATGATGATCGCGAGAACGGTGAGCAGACCAGCCATCGCGAGCGGCAAATTCTTTCTAATGAACGCTCCAATCATGCGCAGCATTCAAACCTTCCTAAACCGAGTAAAATCATGTTTTCGTAATTTTAATTGCATCGCGTTCGTTCTCTCTTCGAAACCTGCGGCGCCCGCCTATAGCGGATCCAGCAGGCGCTCTCGTGGAAAATCCCGATCACGGCGCCATCCCGGTATTAGATCAGCTCCATGAAACGAGGCTGAGCGCTTCTTCTCCTAAGCGAATCGGAAGAGATTCTGTTCGGGTGTATCCGACCCGCTGTGGATTACATCCGGGTCTACTTGTCGGCGGTCATCAGCCGACGGCGCGTTCGATCGATTGTCGTGGAGGATGAGTGGTGCAACATCTTTTCGTGGCGGGGGGCGTCCTGCTCGCCGCCGCTCCCGGCGATGCACTTCCAACGATCGCCGACTAGCTGTCGGTCGTCGCAGCTATAGCTCCGATGCCGCCAAATTTACTCAGAAAAACATCGTTCGCATTTTAGCAAACCTGCGATTTTGTCAGGTCACACCACACATGTGACTGCACCTATCCATCCTGAACTATACCCAGCCGGCATAGAATACGCCCGCCAGGATGACGATGCCCAGAAGGGCGCGATAGATCACGAACGGCCAAGTGGAGAAACGTTCCAGGAAGCGCATGAGGCCCCAGATCGTCGCAAAGGAGGAGAGGCTGCCGACGATCAGACCGACGGCAAGGATCGACCAAGCGTGAAGAGAAAGATGCGCCCGGTAAAGCTCGAACAGTTCCTTCAGTCCAGCCAAGGTAATGGCCGGCAGTCCGAGCAGGAACGAGAAGCGTGCAGCCTCGTCTCGCTTGAAGTCAAGAAACAGAGCGGCAGTCAGAGTCGATCCGGACCTCGAAACACCGGGAAAAAGCGCTCCGACCTGGGCGAGACCGACGATCAGGGCATCGACGATGCTCATGCTGCTCACGTCTCGCCGGTGCCGGCAATAAAGCTCAGCCAAAGCGAGAAGGATCGCCATGACGAGGCAGGAGACTCCGATAACCCACAGATGCCTGATGGGTGTGCCGCACGCATTCAAAGACGAGGACAACAGAACGCCGGCGATGACGATTGGTACCGTGGCCACGACGATGCCGAACGCGAGGCGCAATGCAGGCGACGACCAATTCCCTTGCCTGACCGCGGCAACAGAACCGAACGCCACATATCGCACATCGCTCCCAAAATAGGACACGATCGCGGCCAGGGCAGCCAACTGCATGGCCGCCGAGAACGCCGATCCTGGATCCTCCCAGCCAAGAAGCGCCGGGACAAGGCGCATATGGGCTGTGGACGAGATGGGAAGCAGCTCCGTAAGGCCCTGCACGACGCCCAATATCGCCGTTTTGGTGTAGCCCAGCGCGACAAAACCCGTGTCTATGCCTTGCGTACAAGTATCGGCCATGTCTCAGCATCCAGGTTCGATTTGCCATATCGAGCCAACGCCGCATGTGCACAGGCCGCATTCTTGTCCTGTGCAGTCGCCGAAGTGTCAAGCCGGATGCGGCGAGACGAACACTATGACGCAGGCAGGCGCGAACCGGACGTCATATACACGCCAGAAAGGACGGTGCCTATGGCCGTGATCGCAAACCCTACGGCAATGCCAAGAGGAGCGACCCTAGAGTTGGCACTTGGGATCGATCATATCCTCCGCGGACCCGCGGGATTTGTTGGCTCCGATTATTCTCGCCAGAATATAGAAGCCATGCTGCCCATCCGGCAATGTGGAGCCGAAGACGCCAACGACCACGTTCTTCATATTTGAGCGGGCTCCAGCAACACCGTCTGCAACAGCCTTCAACGGGTTCAAATTTGATAAGTCATCGGCCGCATAGAATGTTGCCCACCAGCCGGCGTCGGTCCTCAAGTTTGTAAACCGGCTGCTTCCAATCTCTCCCGCATGCGTCTTCAGCAGAGCGCGAAAGCGAGGCGTCTCGCACCCCATGTGGATATGAAGCCGGTCTTGTGTGCGCCAACTGGCGGCGTTTATCGCCAGCGCAAATTCCTGCGGCGAAACCTTCCCTGCGCGCAGGCCGATTGCGGCTGATTGCTCTCTCAACGCTGCCTCAAAATAGTTCGGCGCTCCCGCCGCCAGAAGGCGGGGATCTTCGATGCCGGGCACGTCGGCTAACGGCGCAAAGATGGTTCGCTCTTTGTCAGTCGGCTCGCGAAGAAGGGCGAAGGAAGACAACGGATCCTGCGCCTCAACGACTTTGAGGCACGGATACGGCGATCCCGTCAGGGTAGAGTTGATCTCGCAGGCTTTAACGACCAGCCCCAAAGCAGAGCGGCTGGCGAATGAACTCATGACGATGACTGCAATAGCGAGAGAGATAAAAAGAACGGCAGGATGGTGCTTCATGCGCAATTTCGAATTCTTGCTGGTGATTCAATCATTTTCGAAAACTTGGCCCTCTTGATACCTACCTTAAATCCCTTGTGATAGACGCGGAAGAACCACCGACGTCAAGAATTCGGCGAAGATTTTCCTTCAGTCTGTCGGAACAAGTTCGTCCGGCACGAACGCCGAAGTGGCACGCGCGTCAAAACCGCTTGAGATCCTTGGGAACGTTATACTGCGACCCCTCGTACAGCACTCGGCGTTTACGGGTCGTGACCTTCTCATCGGTGTTGCACTCATCGGCCTTGCCGGCCTTGTTGACGGTTGTCGTGACTTTTTCGCTCACAAGGATGTCTGAAACCGCAGTATTTGCTGACGATTCCATCGAGAGCGTGCGGATGGTTTCATGAAACTCCCCTGCGCACATGGTATCCCATTCTCCCTCGCTCCTGCCGACCGCGATGTTGTCGAGAACTGTCTTCAGCCGATCATTATCGATTGCGAAGAGCCACAACGTCGTTTCACCGAAAGGATTGGGACGCGAACTGCCTTCCAGCGCAATACGCAGTCCGAAAGCCATTTTTCCCGGAGCAAGTTGATAGCGTGCCGTATCAAAGGCGACGCTTGTGACCCGAACGGCGTCGTCTGAAACCAACCCTTCAAGACGCAATCGCTGCTTCACCTTGAGGCTGGTACTGTCGACCATCAGCAGTTCTATATCCCCTTCGTTTTCAGTATCGGACAGCTCTGTCATCAGCGCCACGGCGACCAGCATCAGCTCCGGCTGCGCTGGCCAGATCCGACAGATCACGGCATGCGGATCATCGCGAACGCTATCAGGCGCTGGCAGCGTGATAGTCGCATCTTCAAACACAAAGGTACCATCGGAACCGGCTGTCGCCGTGGGATAGGCCTGGCGGATGATGTCGGCGGCACGGCCGGCACAATCGTTCTGACCGGCAAAGGCGATCGGAGCGCTGATAACAATGCCGAACCCGGTCACCGCAAACAGCCCTAGAAGGGATGCCAGGAGGTTCAAAAAATGCTTCATCTAAATCCTCAATAATCAAAGCAATAGTCAATGCGCAGCTTGGAACCATATCATTGCGCTTTCGATATGTCGTAAGCCTCTACTTACAATAAAATATAGCTGCCTCGAACTGCTCAGTGATGACAAAGGCGCCGACGGCCTCCTCATCTCGACGCTGGCTATGTGAAGTTCGTGAATTCAAGCAGTGTCAGCATAAAGCCCTGTCCCATGGGCTGCCCGGTCTAATTCGTCGCGAAAATCCGGGTGTGCCAGCGCAATCAGCGCTTTTGCTCGCTCGGCCACAGACTTGCCCTTGAGGTTCATCCATCCATATTCCGTGACGACGATATGGGTGTCGTTGCGGGATGTGGTCACCGGCCCGGTCAGCGCCGGAACGATGCGCGAGAGCGTGCCCTTTGCCGCTGTGGAATGACAGGCGATGATCGACCGCCCTCCCCGCGAAGCATAGGCGCCACGCACGAAATCGACCTGGCCGCCGGATGCGCTGAACTGCCTGCCGTTCATGAATTCAGAATTGCACGCCCCGTTCAAATCGATCTGCAGCGTCGCGTTGACCGACACCGCCCGGTCGTTCTGGGAAATGACAAAGGGGTTGTTCACATAGTCGACCGGATGGGCTTCAATTTCCGGATTGTTGTCCAGGAAGTCGTAAAGCGATTGATCTCCCAGCGCGAAAGTGAAGATCGACCGCCCGACATGCGTCTGCTTGCGGCTATTGTCGACCACGCCTGCCTTGACCAGATTGGCGAGGCCGACCGTCATCATTTCCGTATGGATACCCAGGTTGCGATGGTGCGAAAGCCGCGAGCACACCGCATCCGGCAAGGCGCCGATACCCATTTGCAGGCAATCGCCGTCTTCAACCAGGCCTGCAACGATCGCACCGATGGCATCGTCGACATCATTACTCGGAGCAGCCGGCAGGATTGGCAGGCTGACGTCATTTTCGACCAGCGCCGTCACGCTCGATACGGGGATCATGCAATCGCCCCGCACGTAGGGCATCTTGGCGTTGACTTCGAGGATCAGCCGAATTCCTGGCTTGCGCGATACGGTGAGCGCATAGTCGGTACTGGCGCCGAGGCTGAAATTGCCATCCGCATCCATCGGCGCGACCGTTGCAATCAACGTATCGACCCCGACATGCTCGACCAGCGAGCGCGGCACCTGGCTAAAATGGCAGGGCACAAGGTCGATGGCCGGCAATGCTTCCGCCGATCGCCTCTTGTCGAGCGCACGCTCTACGCCTCCATGAAAATAACTTATCGGAATGATCCGGTGGCATAGGTCGAAATCGAAGACGCTGGTTCCCGCAACGCCAGTACAAAGAAGATAGTGGAGCCGCACATTCTCGACGGCTCCCGCCCGCGCCCGTTCGGCAAGTGCTGCAAGAATGGCGGGTGGCTGACCGGCCGCTATCGGCATCGCGACCTTCGCGCCCGTTGGGATCAGAGCGACCGCCTCCTTTGCGGATCGCAGCCGTTCGCGGTACTGCATCTGATGGATAGTCGTCATTGGGCCCTCCTCCCGGTACTATTTTCAGAACAAATCAGCATCCATTTCTATGTTTACATCCTCACCAGCGTTTATGACCGTTGCCGGTGTTTTCGTCGGGCGTCGCTCAATCGGGACAAATTCCTTCATCGGCGCGGACGCAACGATCATGCCCGGATAGCGACTCCTGCACAACATCCAGCGCGGATACTGATTGCCGCAACGTGCCTTCAGTTTKACCTCATCTTGCGGTGGTAGCAAACCCTGCGCGAACCAAACGCCCACCCGGTAGATTGTTCGCGCAGCATGAGCCGTAAACGGTGCCTTGGCCCTGCCTCACTGCCACGAGGCAGGGCCTCTTCATTCGGCTACAGTTCTTTAGGGGATTGCTATTTTCATCCCCTTGCCGTGCGGCAGGAGGCCGCTAGGTCTAGTTACGCTGGAGCAGCACTTGGGGGGATGACTTGGCGTATGATTGGAGCGGCGTCAGGACGCGCCGGATAAAGGCACTGAAGGTGGGGATTTMACTGGTGATCGCGGCCGCGGCTCTGGCCGGCCCGGCGATGGTGCTCCTTCGCTCGCATCATTGAAGCCAACCCACCGCGTGGCGAAAAACTTCGCTTGTTCCATGGTTTTAATGCCGCGGTTCTGCGCAGCCGCGGCCTGAAACGGCACATGTCTCAGTGGATATTAATCTCGCGTTTTTGACGCGAGGAGGTTTGCACTGGTTTAACCCGGCAACGGGCGATCTACTGCATGTGCTGAAGCGGGGGCTCCCATGCGAGGGCCGGGAGTTCCGGAACAACCTTGGTCGGGAATGCGGGACTCCCGTCATCGAGACTGGAGTCGGTGCATGGTAACCTAGACGATGCCACTGATCACCCGCCGGTCATCTTAGTCCAACGAAGCCGGCCGCATCATCACAGAACGGTCTCAAATAGCGGTATCAAAGCCGCGCCGATTGCGCCGGGGGCGTCGGCTACTTGCGCGACGGCAAGGCTCGGGACGTCGCGCAATACGCCATGGCGAGGCAGATTGTTGAATTCGGTTCGTTCGATAAGCATTCTTGCCAGGGAATGCGGAAGCTCGCCGCCGAGGACGATCAATGCCGGGTCGAAGACGGCACAAATCGCATTGATGGCGCGATTATGCGCGGGCGCGACGCGGTCGACCCACTCCGCGACGCCGTCCCAATCCACAAGGGCTTCGTTTTTCAGGTCCTTCAGCGTCAAGTCCGAGCGCCCGTTGGCATGGAGATGTTGAAGCAATTGACTGAGAGCTGGGCGATCGTCGTAATCCTGACGCCCGAAGAGAACGGAATATTCGCCGGCATTGCCGAAACTGCCGCGAAACGGCATCCCTCCGGAAACGAGGCCGCCGCCATATCCGTGAAGATGGGCAATGTAGGCGAAATCGGCGAAATCGCGGCCGACACCGAAAATCGCTTCCGCTAAGGCGGCGATTCTGGACACATTGTCTGCCCAGACCGGTAGGCCGAGCTGTTCTCCAAGCACGGGCGCCAGATCGATCAATGACCAATGAGCGAGCGGCAGTGGGCAGTTGAAGGCCGTATCCAGCATGCGGTGGCCGGCGACGGCCAGACCGACGCCGAGAATGTCGCGCCGCTGAGCGCCCCGGCGGGCAAGAAGTTCTTCGACGGCTGCTTCGATCCGTTCCATCTCCGCGGCGAGCGACGATCCCTCCTGCGGAATTTCCATGTTTTMCAAAGGCTCACCAAAACCCATGAGGCAGAGGCCGATCGAACCKACATTCACCGAGATGCCGAGCGTCAAACACCAGTCCCTGCACAGCGTGAGTTCCGGGCTGGGCGGTCCGGGGCGCCGGGTTTCCGATGCAGAAAAAACAATCATGCCTCGATCGCGAAGCCGCTCGACGATCCTGTGCAACGATTGCTGCGTAAGGTCGAGCGGCTCGGTCAGGTCGGAGCGCTCGATCCCCGGGGATTTCCAGATCAGCCGTAATAGGTCTCGCTCATTGCGGGACGCCACTCGGGCAGGTTGAGAATCCCGCAAAAAATGAGCGGCGACATGGTCTAGGGGAACGTACTTCATTTTCGGATCATTTTGATTTACACTATAGGTGTGAAACTAGCCTATCAGACCAAGGATTGATCCTCAATTTGTACGTCGTGCTCAGCTTATCGAGACCGGTCAAGCGAGCCGAGGTGGCGGCATTTAGCGGAGACTAGGGGACCGAGTCCAGGTGCAGGATAGGAGAGGGCGAGTAGGCAACGGGGTTGTGGAAATGAGGGAGAGCCGAACTGCATGGCATGGTTGACATCTCAGAATCCGGCACGCGCTCGAGAGCCCGATTACGGCTTCGCACCGACACATGAAGGCAATGATTTCGAGTCGATGGTGCAAGCCTTTACGACGGGCTATGGTGTTTTTGGCGCAAAGCCGCTGAGCAATGATCGATCCTTTGGCTGGGCAGCGGATTTGCGAACAAGCGGGACGCTTACGGCAATTCATTCAACCTATCAGAGCTCCTGGGAAATTCGAACGCTCAATGAAACCCCGCAGCATCTTGCGTTTTACATTCCCTACGCGGGATCCTTTCGGTTGACCATCGATAAGAGGACGGTCGAGGGCGGACCGGGTCGCATTCTCATGGCCAACAACCATGAGGCTGGCAATCGTCTTGTCCAAGGCTACCCTCACTGCTCGGACGCTCTTTTCCTCGATTGGAAAGTGGTGAAGCGAACGCTTTTTTCGCTTCTGGAAACGCCGACCCTCGAATCGCTTGACCTCGAGCCCGTCATCGACCTCGCAACACCATCGGGCCGGCTTATTGGCAACCTGGCGCAAACGATCATGCAGGGCATGCGCAATGGCGGCCCGCTTCTATCCTCGCCGATTGCCGTGTCGACGATGAGTGAGACGCTCGCGGACCTTGTGATTCGATTTGGCCAGCATCGGCTTTCCGGACATTTCGAAAAAAAGAAGACGTCGACGGTCGCGCCTTGGCATGTGCGGCGCGCCATCGACTATATGCACGCCAATATTGCCGAGCCTTTCACCATGTCGATGGTGGCGGATGACGTCKGGATTTCAATCCGCGCCCTGCAAACGGGCTTCAAGGCTTTCAGGGGAACGTCACCGGGCGCTTACCTGCGCACGATCAGGCTGAAGGCCGTTCACGACCAGCTACGAGATCCCTTGAATCAGCAAAGTCTTCGCGACATCTGCACCAGATGGGGTTTCTTTCACGCGGGAAGATTTTCTGCGACCTATCGCAGCGTCTTTGGGGAAAGCCCGAAGGATACGCGCTTGCGGGCCACTTTTGGCTTCGCTGAGATGGCATAAGATCGCAGCGCGCAGAGGCCCCCAGATCTCATCGTCAAAGAAGGTATGATCAAGCGGATTCCCCTGACGTGAAATCGGTCGTTGCTTCGGCGGCAGGCGACGGTCTTCCGAAGTGATGCTAAGATCGGCGGTGCACAGATAAGGGAACTGAGATGCGAAAGTTCAACGTTATCGTCACAACCGAAATCGAAGCCGATACCGCCGAAGAGGCCGCTCTGCTCCTGTACCAGGAGCTGACGAAACGACCGCCACCCCTTCGCTTTTCCGTAGTGGATGAGTCAAAGTCCACCACAAGCATAATCCTGGATCGGGCGAAGGCAGAAGAATTTGCCAGCATCGATCATACCGCAGACCCCGGCAACTGGTGAATGCTCTCGATTGCGTCAAAGGGCGCTGTCGGACAAGGCTAGCCTCATACCGCATTGGCGGATCGATCGTCAGATGAATCTTCCGCGTGAATCCGATCGCGGCCGGCAAGTTTTGCCATATAGAGTGCCCGGTCGGCGCGGGCATAAAGGCTGAGGGCTGTGTCACCCGGCTGGGCGCACGCTAGGCCTGCCGAAAATGTATATTGAAAGTCTGGATGCTCCTGCAGTGGCCTGGCTTTGCGAACGGAAACGAGCATCCGTTCAACGATCAAGTGCGCCTGACCGATGGGTGTGGCTGGGAGCGTGAGCACGAACTCCTCCCCGCCTATGCGTCCGAAGCAGTCAGTGCGCCGGACCAGGCTATGAACCCGCTTTGCGAAGTCTTTGAGCACCAGGTCGCCGGTCTGATGGCCGAATTGATCGTTGATGCTCTTGAAGCGGTCGATATCGAGGACGCAGAGGCAGCCGAACGATGGCTCAGCGTCCTGTCGCTGCCGCAACATGTCTTCGACCCGGGCGGTGACGAAGCGGCGATTGGCGATACCGGTCAGTTCGTCGGTATAGGAGGCCTTTATCGCTAGATCCCGGTCCTGCCGGACGGCGCGCGACTTTGCCTTCAAAGCCGTCACATCGCTGGCGACGCACAGCATCCACCCATCCTTTTGGACCATCTCGGTCATCCAAAGCCAACGTCCGTCAACGAGATCCGTCTCAAAGGCTCTGAAGCCGACCTTGCCGCGTCGGGATTGAGTGGAGATCAGCCATTCGTCAAAGTCTGTAGCGTGGATGACGGTGCCGCGTTTAGCATTGAAATTCCGCCGCATCAGATCTGGCCAGAAAGGCGTCCCATCCGGTTCGATGAAAAAGGCCGCCCGAAACGCCTTGTTCGCGTAGCGCAACCGGTCAAATTCATCGTAGGCAGCTACAAGAACAACGGCGGTCTCGAATAGTTCAAATAGTCGGCTGATGTCGCTATCCATTGAATCGACTTTGACAATCCTCGTTGCATGTTCTCCTGAAGCCGGGCGGTTCGAGGCGTCTCAGGTCTATTAGAACTTTGTCGTCCAACGATGATCAGGTCAAGCTCGATGGCGTCGATAGTTGTCAGGACCGTCTGTTTGCACATGCAGTCGGGAATTGCGCCGGCAATGCGCTTCGCCGTGATCCAGCCATGTCAGGGGCTTGGAGAGGAAGCTGCCGGGCGAAAATCAAGTTATGGAGCGACACGCGCGGCCGTACGTGTCGAGCACATCGGAGATATAAAGCTTTACGATGGTCGGAACGTCATCGCCTGGGCGAATCTTGTCGGCAATGCGTCCAAGGAACTGACTTGCCAGCGTCTCCGGGATGGCGCGACCCCGCAGCGTGTCTTCCAATTCTCGGACTGCGTCTGCCGCCGCCGGCAGACCCCAATAGTAGCGGATGCGGTCGCTATAGCTATAGAGGAGCTGCAAAGCGATTTCGGTGTTGCTACCATGATAGTGACCCTGCCAGTCGCCTTTGTTCTCCAGCATGAGCCGCTCCATCGTGGAGGCGAGGCGTCTTGAGTACCCACGGTTCAATTCTGTCGCGACCAAATCGAGGGCAAACAGGCCTTCCCGCAGCGCGAATGTGAGGCCTGGTCCGACCTTCAGAATCGGGAAGCCGTCTCGAACCAAAGCGGCCAACGATGCTTCGGTTTGATAATCCGTCGAGTGAGCCTCGAAATTTAGCTTGTCTTCCTTGTCGAGAACCTTGGTGAGTTCCTGGGCCAGTTCGGGCTTGTAGGGCACAACGTTTTCATTGCCGAATTCGACCCCAGGCTGGACGACAAATGCGATGCAGCGATCGAACGCCTCGGAAAGGCCATTGCGCGTGAAAATCTCGCGGTGGATGTCTATCGTTGCCTGCGCGTCCGAAGCCGTCGTTGGCTCCACGATATCAAGGGCGTGGTTCGCACCGCCTGGCACGGGGACTTCGGTTCCGAGAACGTAAAGCGGTCGCGCTCCGATCTCCTTCGCAGCACGCTCGGCGACCGTGGCAAGTTTTGCTGCCCTCTCGGCGACTATGGCGTCACCGAGTACCTTGGGATCGTCGCCGCATAGCATGGAGGCATCGAGGTGTATTTTTGTAAAGCCAGCCTTCACGTAGGCCGCGACCATTTCCTCGGCCTTCGCCATAGCGACTGCAGAAGTCTCCTTGCGCCACGGGTTCGGTCCCAAATGGTCACCGCCGAGGATGAGGTCCGATGTCGGGACACCCCTGGCCCTTGCCAATTCGAGGACCTCTTTTGCGAAGGCGGCGGGAGTTTTGCCGGTGTATCCACCATATTGGTTGACTTGATTGCAGGTCGCCTCGATGAGCACCGGCCCCGGGTTTTTGCGAGCCAGAGACATGGTTGCATCGAGTACCCACGGGTGAGCCGAACATACGGAGGTTATTCCAACCGGTTGCCCTGCATGTCGAGCCGCGGCGAGGTTTCGAAGAAAAGCGCTCATTTTGTTCTCCGTGGAGTAGACGCAATGAATGTGTCGAGTTCGGTAGTGTTCGGAAGACCCGTCATCGGTCCCTGCAGGGTTACATTGCGGGCTCCAGCCGCCGCCGCCCGCTCGAGTGAGACTTCTGGCCCAAGTCCCTGACGCCGCGATGTGAGATAGGTTGCTCCGAAAGCGTCACCTGCCCCGGTAGGATCGACTTCCTCAACGACAAAGCCATGGAAATCATATCGCGCGCCTGTGGCGCCGAAGTAGGTCGCGCCATCTTTGCCACGCTTGAGAACAAGCTCATCGATGCCGAGATCATGCAGGTGTGTTACTGCGGTGGCCTCGTCCTCAGTCCCGGCGGCAACGAAAAGTTCCTCTCCCGACGGAAGAAGCAGATCGGCATTTTGAAGCATGTATTCGAACTGTTGCCGAAGGTTCCCACTTCCGAGGAGCTCTTTCCTGACATTCGGATCGAATGAGACCGATCCGCCTCTTTCACGCACGGCCTCAATTGCAGTCCGGATCGCAAGGCCCGCTCCGGGTATCGCAAAAGCTGATCCCATGACGTGAACATGACCGGCTCGGGCGATGAGCGCCTTTGCCTGAGCGCTCAGCTCGATCGAGCCTGCGGCCGAATGCATGATGTTGAAAATGAAGTCTCGCGATCCGTCGTCTCGATAGCGGACGAAGGCACTGCCTGTCGGACGATCCGTCGATTTCKAAATTGCGGACGTATCGACTCCGTCGTTTTGAAGTCGTTCGACGTTCAAGGCTCCGAAATCGTCATTGCCAACGCTTGCGATAATTCCTGCCGCGCCGCCCAGGCGGGCGACTTGATCGATGAAGATCGCAGGCGCTCCGCTCGGAAACGGCCCATACAGGGTCTGCGCTTCTTTGAAACCAAAGCCTGTCGTGGTTGCCATGAGTTCCACGAGGATTTCACCGACGGTGATCGTTGGCCCTAGATTTTCAGGGGCTAGTCTTCCGGCAGGCTTAGCCATGTTCGTCCTCCATACTATTGAGTCTGGATAATCGGCGTAAGTAGCCGTGTCAAATACAAATTTGACGCGCGAAAACTTATTGAGCGCACGGATTTTGCTGCAAATTCTGGCAGCAACGGTGCTTTATAAAATTTCGCTACAATATTTCAAATCGTTACGTTGATACCGCGGAGTCCAGCCGGTTTCCGATAAAGTCTTTTTGTTGACAAGCAGGCCATAATTGATGGATTTATTGTTTACGCACGTAAGTTTGTACGATTACGCTCGTAAACGTAGGAGCAAGGCAATGGGGAATTTTCTGAGAGCATTGCTATCGTCCGTCGCCGAATGCGTTTTGGCTGCGGGCCTTGCCCAAGCCGAAGAGTTAACAATCGCTACCGTCAACAACGGCGGCAGAGGCTGACCACGGATATCGCAACCAAGGGCGGCCAATACGACATCATGACGATCGGCGGCTATGAGGCGCCGATCTGGGGCAGGAAGGGCTTGCTTCAGTCGATCGACGACCTTGGCGACGACTACGACTATGGCGATCTGCTTGCGCCGATCAAATCCGGTCTGACCGTTGACGGTAAGCTCTACGCCATTCCGTTCTACACCGAAAGCTCGTTTACCCTCTACCGCAAGGATCTGTTCGACGCTGCGGGGCTCAAGATGCCCGATCAGCCAACCTACGATCAGATCAAGGAATTCGCGGACAAGCTCACCGACAAGTCGAAGGAGCAGTACGGTCTTTGCTTACGCGGCAAGCCGGGTTGGCGCGAGAACATGGCATTCCTCGGAACCATGATCAATACCTATGGCGGCCGTTGGTTCGATATGGACTGGAAGCCCCAGATCAACTCCGAGCCATGGAAGAAGGCAATCGCCGAGTACGTCGACCTTAGGAAGAAGGACGGCCCTCCCGGCGTGACCTCGAACGGCTTCAACGAGAACCAGGCTCTGTTCTCGACTGGCCATTGCGCGATGTGGATCGACGCGACTTCGCAGCCGGCCGCGTCTACGACCCCAAGCAGAGCCAAGTGCCGGACAAGATTGCGTTCACGCGCGCTCCGGTCAACGTGACGCCGAACGGATAAAGCTGGTCGTGGTCGTGGAACCTCGCTATCCCGACGTCTTCCACGAAAGAAGAAGCCGCGAAATCCCTCATCAAATGGGCCACCTCCAAACAGTATGTGAAGATGGTGGGCGAAAAGGAGGGCTGGCTTGCGGTTCCGCCCGGCACCCGCAAGTCGACCTATGAGCTGCCTGAATATCAGAAGGCAGCTCCGTTCGCGAGTACCGTGGTTAAGGCCATCCTTTCCGCCGATCCCGCGCACCCGACCAAGGATCCGGTTCCCTACACCGGCGTCCAGTTCGTTGCGATCCCTGAATTCCAGGGCATCGGCACGCTCGTCGGTCAGCAGATCGCMTCGGCTCTCGCCGGTCAGCAAAGTGTCGATGCTGCACTCGACAATGCCCAGAAGCAGGTCGAGCGCGAGATGAAAAAGGCCAGAGGCTCTTTCGCTGCCTCAAAGCGACACCGGCGCCATGGCGCGGCTGATATCGCATCGGCTTCCCTTATCGGAGATCCTGCCCTTCTTCGAGAAAGGCGGCGGATCACGCACGATGAAGGTGCAGTTCGTGGCGGATTGACTCTCAGTTTCTCCCGATCGGGGGGAACTCTCTTTTCCATCAGAAGAGAGTCGGATAGAGACTCTGTGGCAACGTCAGGAGACATGGGTCGTGCCGAAACCGATCAAAACGATGGAGGACTTTTCAGAGTTTGTCGGTCTATCCCGTCCTACCGTATCCAAGTATTTCAACGATCCGAGCTCCGTTCGAAAGAAGACGCGGGAAACCATTGAGGTCGCGCTGAAAAAGTCCGGCTTCCGGCCGAACCTTTTCGCGGTCAATCTCAATCGCCGACGCACGAATATCGTTGGCATAATCATTCCGAGTTCGATCGACCCCTTCTACATGGCGCTGACGCGGCGGATCGAGGCGCTGGCGACGGAAGCGGGCTTCTTCCCGCTTGTCTTGTCGACGGATGGCCAGTCCGATCTCGAGGACAGGGCGATCCGCACCCTCAAATCGTTGAATGTGGCAGGCGCTATTATTGCGCCGCTGGGAGTGGAGTCTCACCGGCAAACTCTGGCCGAGTATGGGCAGAGCGTTCCCCTTGTTTATGTGGACTCGCCGTTGGACGACACATCCGCATTCGTTGGAACCGATAATGCGCAGAGCTTCCGGCTTATCGTCGACTACCTATGCCGTTCCGGAGAGCCCCCAAGCTATCTCGGCATGCCGGACGTCAATACCAACGCAAGGACACGCGAGAATGCGTATCTGGATGCAATGGCTCAGTTCGGAATGACGCCACATGTGCTGCCAGTGCCGAAGGTCCGCACATGGGACTTCGAACGGTTTGGCTTCGAGGAAACCATGCGTCTTGCAGGAAGTCCAAGCGGCCTGCCCACTAAGACCATCCTCTGCGCCAACGATCGTATCGCATTCGGCGCGATCGCGGCCGCCTACAAATTAGGGCTGAAGGTTGGCCATGGGGGTAACGCAAACCTCAGAATAGCCGGCCACGACGACCATCCCTTGTCGCGATACGCCTGCCCGCCGATAACCACGGTCGCTCAAAATGTCAGCGAGATCGGCGGCCGCGCCGTGAACATGCTTCTCGTCATGCTTGGTGAGGCCGATTCGGACAGAGAGAACTTCAGCGCTACGGGTCGCTTCCTGTTGTCCGGCGATCTGATGCTTCGGGAGTCCGCATGATCGCGGCAGAGTTTGATAGGCTTCGGTTGCAATAGCGACGCTAGAGCAATTCCAGGAAAAGTGCGTGAGCCGCTCTCCGTCTGTAATTGCGTGAAAACAAAGAGATAGAGCAGTTCAGCGATTCCGTGAAGCTCTGAACAGTACTAGCCGAAGCTTAATTCAAGGTGCTGCCTGTCGCGGGCGATGACGCGGCAATTGATTTCGAAGGCGTCCCCCCTGATGGCCAGGATGAACTCCGTGGGTATGTCGATGGAGTTCGAGACCGTAAGGCCTGCGCCTTCCTCGCCAAGTGTTTTAATGGTGCATTCGATGACCGAGCGTCGGTTATCGAAGATGATCGATCCGGCCTTCAGCACCCGTCTGCGGGGCGTCGAACCATCGACTCCCAAGGCATGCCAGGCAATGCAGCGGTTACGGCCTGTCTGCTTGGCCCTGTACATTGCCGCATCGGCCTGCGCCAGCAGCGTCTCGATGTTCTCGCCCGCGGCTGAAAGCGATGACACGCCGATGCTCGCGGTGGCATTGACCGGCCTGCTGCTCGTCATGACTGACTGCGAGGATATAGCGGCCCTCAGCCGCTGTGCGGCGGCCAACGCCGTGTCGCTATCAACGGAAGGAAGCAGGACGGCAAATTCTTCGCCGCCAAGCCGGCCGAACGGATCGCCGCGTCTGATTTCAGATTGGCAGGCGGAGGCAACGCGCTGGAGCACCTGGTCACCACAGGCGTGCCCGAAAGTGTCATTCACCGCTTTGAAATGATCGATATCGAGAACCAGACAAGAGAGATCTTGCCGATGTCGGACCGCAAGCGCGATCAGGCGGTCGGCTTCTTCCTTGAAGGCTCGTCGCGTGAGAGCGCCGGTGAGGCTATCGGTGGTGGCGTGTTGGACAAGCTCGATGCGATCCATCGCTGCCCCGGCCAGTTCTTTGAGGATCGAAAGATCCCGCTCGTCGAAGGATCTCGGCCTGCGGTCGATCGCGCAAACCGTTCCGACGATATGCCCTTGCCGCGTTACCAATGGAACACCGGCATAAAACCTGATGTGAGCCTCGCCTGTTACTGCCGAATTTTGAGCGAAGCGGGAATCCTTCGTGGCGTCTTGAACGATAATTGGCGCTTCATCGTCGAGAACGAACCGGCAAAATGTGTCCTGCCTCGGAACTTCGTCAACGCCCATGCCCGAACAGGCTTTATACCATTGGCGATGGGCGTCGATTAACGAAACGATGCCGATCTCGACGGCAAAAATCTCCTTGATTAGTCGGACGAGCCGTTCGAAACCTTCATCCCGGGGTGTCTCAAGCAGGTCGAGCTCTTCAAGTGCGGCTAGCCTGACCACTTCCTGCTGCGCAGGCTTCGGGGAAGGTCTGCCAAATGCTTGCATGGTCGCCATTCCAAACCTTTAAACCAGTGGATGCTCATCCCCCGTCGCATGGTGTTAACGAAAAACGACGCGATAACAAGGGGCGACCGCCAACTACGGCGAGCGTCGCTGAACATTCAATCTCAGCGTTCATAAGCTCGTGACTTTCTGGCACCTTCGGTTTATTTTTCACAGGAATAACAGTGCAGTCCAGGGTCAAATGATGGGAGGACGGCATGTATAATTTGATCGTCTCCGGAAGAGAACAACCGTGGGACGGAACGCCATTGGACATCGATCTGAGTCGTTGCGTCAGCATATTTGAATACACAGAACAAACGATAGCCGACAAATTTGACGTAACAACGGAAGCCTCACGGCTGCAGCTCATGCGATTGCCGACCATATTTGCGCATGAGACCTTCCGTGAGCGTTCGCCGCAATTCGGCGTTATCCGCGACATCGCCGTTCGGGAAAGGCGCGTTCACGTCGACTATGAGATCCAGCCCCTTCCAAAGTTTCTCACTTGGCACGACATGGTGGATAAACATTTTATCCTCGGCCTTGGCGATTGGGAAATGAACCGCACGCATTGGACGGTGAAGGACGTAAACTTACCCAAAGAGCTGCAGCTCTTGGGGCTCACACTCCCCTCCTGGACGAACCCTGTGGGCCGCGCGGTGAACATAAACTCTCATCGCTTTGACGTCGGCTTGTCGTTTCCTCAGGAAGCAACGAGCTTTGTCGCAAAAGTTGCCGCTCAGCTTGAAAAGCACATCGGTCCTCATTCCTATTTTTACGACCACAATTACCAGGGACAACTGGCGAGGCCAGCAGCCGACCTCCTGCTGCAGGACATTTATCAGAACCGCTCCAAGCTGATTGTCCTATTTGTCGGCTCCGATCATCAGTCCAAGACATGGTGCGGCATGGAATGGAGCACTATCCGCCAAATCGCGGCGCAACGACAGCAAGATCGCGTCATGTATATTCTGCTGGACCGTGGCGATATCGACGGCATTCCAGGGGCCGATGGGTACCTGGATGCTCGAGACTTCAGCCCCGGCGAAATTGCCGACGCAATCACCGAGAGAGTTCAGTTTCTTTAGCTGACAGATGGCTCCACTCGACCTGTCGGATCGTTGCGGGCCTGTCGATAACTCGCATCGTGTGCCCTACTGTTTTGATTTGCGGCCAAGCTCTGGATCAGTGGCGAAAGATTGTTACTCTTGATCTTTTTGGTCATCGGCATCAAGAGTTAGCCATTACTTACCATTTCTGTGATCTTCAAAGCTCCGACGGCAGACGACGGCAGACCAGAAACGCCTGCCCTTCCGAGCGAGCGGCGTTCATCCACCACAATCCCGATCAAGCGCTCAAAAACTGCGGCAGCTTTACGAATTCGGCTTTTGGCAAGGGCTTGCTGTAAAAGAACCCTTGTGCCGCGTCGCATCCGTTCGCCCTCAGGAACGCCGCCTGTTCGGCGGTCTCGACACCTTCCGCCACCACGCCTTGCCCAAGGCAGCGAGCGATCGAGAGAATAGCCTTCACAAGTTCCGCGCTGCGCTTGTCGTCACTGCTGATGAATGATCGATCGATTTTCAGGGTGTCGATAGGAAAGCGAGCTAGGTAATTCAGCGCCGAATAGCCGGTACCGAAATCATCGATGGCAATGGAGATTCCCTTCGTCCGAAGGGCGCAAAGAGTGGCCAATGTTTCGTATTGCTGATCGAGCAGAAGGCTTTCCGTGATTTCAATTTCGATCCATTCGGGGCGGCAGCCGGTTTCGTTAAGACTCTCGGTTACCATCTCCAAGAGATCAGATCGCTGGAACTGCCTGGATGAGACATTGATTGCCACTTTGTGAGACGCTGGGCTGTCGGCGTTCAATTCTGCCGCGGTTCGACAGGCTTCGCGAAATACCCATCGCCCCAAATCCGCGATCAATCCGGTATCCTCGGCAATCGGAATGAACTGAACTGGTGGAACCATGCCCATCTTTCCGTGATGCCATCGCAGAAGAGCCTCCGAGCCGACGATCATACCGTTTTCGACGAGCACCTTGGGCTGGTAATACACTTCCAGTTCGCAGCGCTCGATGGCCCGGCGCAATTCCGATTCCAGCATCAGGCGGTGCTGTGCGTCCGCCGTCAGTTGCCTCGAATAGAATTGGAAGCCTCCCCGCCCAAGACGCTTTGCCAAATACATTGCGGAATCGGCATATTTGACGAGATCGTTTGCATCGGTGCTGTGGTCGGGATAAAGCGCGATGCCGATGCTGCATGAGACGAAGACTTCCCTGCCGTCCAGCACGAAGGGTTCGTCGAAGGTCTTGAGCATCCTGGTGGCGATGTCGGCCAATTCATTCGTTTTCCGGATGTCCGGCAGAAGGATGGCGAATTCGTCGCCGCTGAGACGTGCCACCGTATCGGCGCTGCGCACGCTTGCCTGGAAGCGTCTGGCCGCCTGACAGAGCAGTTCGTCGCCGACGGGATGTCCCATCGTGTCGTTGACAGCTTTGAAATGGTCAATGTCCATCATCATGACGCCGACCACTTGGTGGTGGGCCTCGACACCTGCCATGGCTTGCCGCAGCCGCTCATAGAAGAGTTCCCGGTTGGGCAGGTCCGTCAGCGAATCGTAGAAGGCCATTCGGTGAATTTTTTCGCGGGAGGCATTCAACTCGGTAATGTCGCGGGCCACGCCAAGAACACCCGTCGTCTTCCCCCCGGCGCCAATGATTGGAACCTTCCGTGTTTCCAGAAGAATGCGTTGTCCGCTGTCGTGGTGTGTCACCCATTTCTCATTGATGACGACGCCACCGGCACGGATCGCCGCCAGCTCCCTTTCGCGGAGAAGGCGTGCAACGTCGGCATCAAATAGATCAAAATCCGTTTTGCCGACAATTTCGGACGCCGGCCTGCCGATCAGACGCTCAAAGGCATGATTGCAAAGAAGATAGGCGCCCTCCATATCCTTCATCCATACCATGTCGGGTATGGTCTGGAGCACCGTGAGGAGGCGTGTTCGCGCCTCGTCAAGAATATGCTCTCCGAGTTTCCGTTCGGTCACATCCCGCGACAGAACCAGAAACGTTGGAGCGGATGTTTCACTGCCCGCTTTCTTTGCAACATGATGTTCGAACCATCGGGGTTCTCCGTCCTGTTGAACTATGCGAATGATGTGGCAATCGCTGACGCCCTTCTCGTCTGCCTCGCGGACAGCGCGCAGCGCGGCGGCCGCGTCCTCGGGCGGGAGGACGTCGTTTACCGTTTTGCCCAGCAGTTGTTGTTTGGTCGCAGCCAGCAATTCCGGATGCTTCGTCCAGACCTGCAGATACCGCCCGTTTCGATCCATCTCAAAGAGAATGTCGGGGATCGTGGCGATGATCGTTTCCGCAAATTCATGCGCTTCCGCAAGCGCCCGCAGTTGGCCAAAGTCGGCCATGCCGGAAATCACGCTGGGCGAAGCGACTGGATCGCTGATCTCAAGCAAGCCGTTCGTTTGCCAGTCGAGCTTGTGCGAGAGAAAAGGGCTGACCATACGGATTCTCCTGGCGGCAGCGGGGACAGGAGGCGTCATACATCCTATCGGACTTTCATCTGGAAGAATCGCACAATTCATTTGAGCGGCAATTGCAGCCCGCAGCTTCGTCGATCAAAGAAAGACAAAGAGTGAGCACATTGCAGTTGACACCAGGCAGCCTTAACAAAACGCAACATTTAGCCCAGCGGGATACAACTTGCTGCGCGATTTGGATCGTATTTCGCGAAGTGGATAGTCTTGCGCAGGAAATTGCGAGCATCGTCCATGACTGCAGTTACTGACGTCACGCTCCGAACAGTAGACGGCTCCATCAAAGGCCCAATCGCGCCCTTGATTATTTCCCCTGAAACAGCGAAGGAAGTACATCACTATGTAGTTTCTCGGACGGCGCCATGTTCAAGGTTTTTGCCATAGCGGCAATTGCAACAGCAATCATCCTGTCAGCAACACCCTCGTTCTCACAAAGCATTGAGATCGGTCCTGGTGGTGTGCATGTTAATCCCGGCATTGAGCCGCCGCCTCGCGACATGGGTATTACTGAGCGCCAAGCGGTTCACATAGCACGGCGCGAAGGCGTGCAGGACGTGGATAGCGTCACCCGAAGAGAAAATGTCTTCATCATCCGCGGCGTGGACCGTGACGATGACGACATAAAAGTCGTGATTGATCGGCAAACGGGCCGAGTTCTTTCGGTTGAATAGGATCGGCGCTAGCCGACCCTAACGGCTCGTACCGCAAACAAAGCTGATCTCCACAGCGGGATGGAATTGCTCGGGAACTCCACGCCCCTCGATCGGACGTTCTGCCGACACCTAACTTGCCGGGCTGGCATCCTCGACATAGACGCCGTAGTTCTTCTTCCTAGCTCGATGCCGGCGTGCCATATTCAATCCGGCAAAATGCGAGGGATGTTCGAGGAAGTGATCCATGGCATCGAACCTCATTCATCGTATCACCGACATCACCGATCCGGGCGATGCACTCGGCGAGGTGCTTTTCGGGCTGATCATGGCGCTGACCTTTACGGTGGGTTCCAGGCTGCTTTTTGCGGAAGAGGGATTGAATGTCCGCGAGTTGATCGTGGCGACGATAGGCTGCAATGTCGCCTGGGGCATCATTGATGCCATATTGTTCATCCTGGGGACTGTCTTCTACAAGAGCAGGCGTTTGCGCCTGTTTCGCCAAATCAAGGCGGCGCGGAGCGAATCCCAGGCGCTTGCAGTCCTGGCGAGCGAGTTTCCGATCGAAGATGTGTCGCTCTCTCCAAAGGCTGCGGATGCAGACGCGCTCTATCGATCGTTCCTGGCGCTCGCCAAGCGCGCAGATCCCGTGAAGCTGTCTCTGTCCAAAGGTGACCTGCTTGCAGCAATCGCGGTCTTCCTTTTGGTGTCGGCGACCTCCTTTCCGGCGGTCGTCCCATTCCTTCTCATCGACAATGCCAACCTTGCCTTGAGAGCCAGCAACCTGTTTCTGATCATCCTGCTCTTCATGACGGGTTTGCATGGGCAGGCTTTTCAGATGCCAAGCCGTTTCGTGCGGGGATCACGATGACGTGTCTCGGCTTGGTATTGGTCGGAATAGCCGTCGCCCTCGGTGGCTGAGGTCAAACCCTGGCCCGGCCGACGAGATACGTGTTGCTTCGCTCCTGCTTTACTCCGGCAAGGCTGTCTGCCGGAAGAAGGTCACGAGCGCCTCATCCGACGGCCCGAACTAGGAGGTGAAGAAAGCTCGTGATCTCAAACGCAAAAGCCACGCATTCGAAATCGCAAAGGGTCGTCGGTGGCCAATTCAACAATCGCGGGTCGGACCAGAGCAGATTTTGGCCTCGACTCTGCCTCCGGCCTAAAATTCCCGTTCGAAGCGGAAGATACCGGCCACTTGATCCTTATCGGCCGCATCCCAATTCGTGTACGAGAGTTCGGGCTGGATGAGCAGATGCTCGACTGGATGCCATTGTACGTTCGCCGTTCCGGCGAAGATTTTGGACTCCGTGTAGGCAATTTGGGCATTGAACGAAAGCTTGGCGGAAATCGGTGCAGTAAAGCCCGTCCACAGCGCCCAATCCCCCCAGCCGCAATCTGCGCGGTCAACCGGGCAGGCGCTGCTGGCAAGATTGGTGCCGGCATATTTGTTGAGCTTGTCGCCATCGGTATTCCAGCCGCCCATCAGGAACGCCTTAACGTCTCCAAAGGCGGCATCGAAACGCGCCTTGATCGCACCTTCCTCGACAATGGAGTCATAGCCGCCGACGACCTTAAAGCCCCAGTTCTGACCCTTATAGCCGGCGCCAGCAACAACATCCGGCGCATAGTGGTCAGCCTTTGACGTCACCCAATCGTGTGTCGCAGCGGGATCGGCATCACCAAAATATGTGGCGTTGTCCGAAGAGTTGGAATCCTCCAGCGACACCATAGCGGTGAAGCCGTTGCCGGCATCGTAGTTATAGGTGAGCTGGTTGAGCTCATACGGACCATCATAGACAACGTCGTCGTTCGCAACGTTGCCGGCATAATCGGTGAAGGAAATGAACTGGGAATCGAGCTTGCCGACCGTGATCCCGCCCAAACTGATGTTGGCAAATAGGAGCTTCTCCTGGGTCGTGCCTTCGCGAGATTCCCAACGCAGAATGGTGTTAGTCTTCAGCGGGCCGTATTCCGTATCCGTTGCCGTATCAATGCCCAGTTCGACGCGATCACGCCAACGCGTTCCGAAATGGGAATCAGGATCATAAGCATCATACCATTCGCCCTGCGTCCTCACCTTGCCGCTGAGTTTGAGACAAGTCTCGGTGCCCGGGATATAGAAATAGCGAGGTCCAAAGGCGTCGCAGATCCGGACATATTGAAGCGGCTCCGGCTCGGCAGCTACGATCGCATCCGCAGCATACGCGCTGGGCGCCGCGACAACGAACAAAGAACCGCAGACAACAGTACGACTGATCTTCATTACAGGCTCCCCCTGCTTAAATGACATACCACGTAAAAACGAAGCAGTCCCCAAACCTGCCGAGCTTGCATCGCCACTGTTTGCTTGACAACTGGCACAAATACGCAACCTGCAGAGGGATGCCGGATTAATCTTAGGCGTTGCTAAACAATCACAAATAGCAAAGCTCGCCTCGTGTCCACGAGGGGCTCCATCTCCAGCACAGATCCCAACGACGAAAGCTTGCCGGCAGCTTTAGGCACTGTTGATAAATTATCGCACCGGTGGTGGGATGATTGGGCTGATTGTGTAGTTCCAATCGCCATGGAATTGATGACGGTTGATGTTGATCGCATCCATCTCGGCATCGCTGACCTTGATGCCGGCGGGGTAGATATTGGTGTCGATCTCGGACTTGACTGTGAGACCGGCTTTGGTCGTGGTTGCGGCAATCAGTTGGACAATGGTCTGGTAGCTGACAAGCGGTTTGCCACGCCAGTTCTT
>NZ_JARWLB010000013.1:0-125000 GCF_047445835.1 Rhizobium sp. BR 317
CTGATCGTGCTTGCCCGCTACATGCAGGTGCTGTCGGATGCGCTGTGCAAGAAGATGTCGGGCAAGATCATCAACATCCACCATTCCTTCCTGCCGAGCTTCAAGGGCGCCAATCCGTACAAGCAGGCCTATGAGCGCGGCGTCAAGCTGATCGGGGCCACGGCGCATTACGTCACCGGCGATCTCGACGAAGGCCCGATCATCGAGCAGGACACGGCGCGCATCACGCATGCGCAGTCGGCGGAAGACTATGTGTCGATCGGCCGCGATGTCGAAAGCCAGGTGCTGGCCCGCGCCATCCATGCCCATATCCACTACCGCACCTTCCTCAACGGCAACCGCACCATCGTCTTCCCGGCAAGCCCCGGAAGCTATGCGTCGGAACGCATGGGCTGAGACGCGCAACGCTCGCCTTAGTTTTTTGAAGACAAAGCATTCTATCCGCTTGCAGGTCAGTCCACCTGCAGGCGGATGTTCCGGCGGACTGTTTCAAGCCGCCCGATGACGCGGCATTCGCAAGCGCGCGATTTGGTCCGAAGGACCACTATTTCCTTTTCCCGCCAAATTGCGATTTAATGCGACCGGTATCGAGTCGCTTGGAAGTTGCGGAGGAGGAAAATGCGATCATATCTGGATAGAATCCTGCCGCTTTCGGCCCTTGCTATCCTTGTGAGCACACAGGTGTCGACTGCCGCGATGACCTCGGAAGAAGACCCTACGAAGATCGATCTCACTAAACTGATCGAATGCACGACATACGACGTGCAAAGCTATAACAGCTTTGCCATGTGGCTGACCGGACCGGAAAGCGAAGATGCGATGAGACAGTTCGGCATTACCGAACAGCCCTCAAACAGCCTTCTGCTGCGGGAATTCAAGCTGGCAAAGCCGATTAGCGTTTTCGGGCGACAGACCGACAGGATCGCTTTTGCCTCCTCCGGCCCGCTTGCCCTGCTCAACGAGTCCGATCCACATCCTATTGCCAAGCAATTGGATGTCACCGCCGCGGTCGACAGGTTCGACAAATTCCTTGCCGAAAGGGAGATATTCTCCAAAAAGGAGCAATTGGAGAATTCCGATACGGTCCTGCACTCGCGCATTGCCCTCGATGTCTCGACCGATATCAACCATCCCGGCAAGACGCTCGCCGGCTGCAGCTATTCAATCGAGGTTGAGTGAAGTCTGCGTTCAAATGAACGCATGGCACTCTAGGCGAGCGCAATCGGGAGCCTATCTTCCGTATTAACGTTAGATCATCCTATTCGCTTTCGGTGATTTTCTTTTGGACGGAATGGTTTAGTGTCGATGCAGATGAACCATCCGGGGGTGCCATGACCGACGCCGCGCTCGTCAATCGTATGCAACTGCCAAGACCGGATACCACGCCGGAGGCGGCGGCGGAGATCTTGCAGACGCATTATGGCCTGGCCGGAACGATCACCGAACTCGGCAGCCAGCAGGACCGCAACTATCGCATCGACGCCGGTAACAATAGCTACGTTCTGAAGATCTGTCGGACGGAATACGACACGGTCGAGCTGGAGGCGCAGAACGCCGCCATCCGGCATCTGCATGCCAAACCGGATGCGCCGCGCGTACCCAATATCATCCCCTCGCTGAACGGCCGGGACATTCTTGTCGTCACCATTCGCGAGCAGGATTATCTCGTCCGGCTGCTCAGCTATCTCCCCGGCCAATCGCTGACGCGGCGCAAGCACCTGCCCACCGCCTCCGTTTCCGCGCTGGGTGCGCTCGCGGGGCGGCTCGCCCGCGATCTCGCTGATTTCGAACATCCCGGCCTCCATCGCAGCCTGCAATGGGACCTGCGCCGCGCCGGGCCGATTGCCGTGCAGCTCTTGTCGGCCATCACCGATCACGAAGCGCGCGACCGCATCGCCAAGGCAATGGTTGCGGCCGTCAAGCGCATCCAGCCGCTTGCAAGCGGGCTACGCGTGCAGCCCGTGCATCACGACGTCACTGGCGACAATGTCGTCAGCCACCCGGATGCGCATGGGCAGCCTATCCCGGATGGGGTGATTGATTTCGGGGACATCATCCAGGGCTGGCTGGTGGGCGACCTCGCCGTCACCTGCGCCTCGCTGCTCCACCATGCAGAAGGCGATCCCTTCTACATCCTCCCCGCCATCAAGGCCTATCACGCGATCTATCCGCTCGGGGAGGCCGAATTGAAGGCGCTCTGGCCGCTGATCGTCGCCCGCGCGGTGATTCTTGCCGCCAGCGGCGAGAAGCAGCTCGCCATCGACCCCGACAACGACTATGTACGCGGCAATCTGGAACTCGAGCGCGAGATTTTCGACGTCGCTACCGGCGCGCAGCCGGACGTGATGGAAGCGGCGATCCTGCGGGCCGCAGGCATCGATCTCGCTCCAATCGCCACCGAAGGCTGGTCCGCATTGCTGCCGGATATCGCATCGGATCATATTGCCGCCGTCGATCTTTCCGCGACCAGCCCGCATTTTTTCGACGGCAACTGGCTGAAGCCCGACATGGACTGGCGGTTGCTTGCCAAAGCGGCTATCGCCTCCGGCTCGGCTGCAACCCGCTACGGCGAATTCCGTCTATCGCATGCCGATCTCCTCAGCATGACGCCGCCGCAGAATTTCGCGTTGCATAACGATATCTGCCTGCCAGCCGGCACTACCGTCACAGCCCCCTTTGCCGGGCGCATCCAGTGGAACGGCCAACATCTCGTTCTGGTCGGCGAAGCCGTCAGCCTGCATCTTGATGGCGTCGAGTGTACTCTGGAAGAGGGCGCCGGTGTGGAGCAAGGGGCGATCGTCGGCACCATCGGCAGCGAGGGCTCGGCCATCGGGGGACTGCGCGTGCAGCTCTGCCGCGTCCCGGGGCTGGTGCCGCCGCTTTTTGCCACCGCCGATCAGGCCGATGGCTGGTCGACCCTCTGCCCCTCGCCCGCCATGCTTCTCAGCCAGGCCTGCGAAGCGCCGCGACTGGATAGCGCCGCACTTCTTACGCAACGCGAAGCGCATTTTGCCAAGCCGCAAAAGCATTATTACGACGCTCCACCGCAGATCGAGCGTGGCTGGCATGAATTCGTGTTCGACACGGAAGGGCGCGCCTATCTCGACATGGTCAACAACGTGACCATGCTCGGCCATGCGCATCCACGGCTGACGGCGGCTATCGAGCGGCAATGGTCACGGCTCAACACCAATTCCCGCTTCCATTACGCAGCCGTTGCTGAATTTTCGGAGCGCCTGGCAGCCTTGGCGCCGGATGCTCTCGACAGCGTCTTCCTTGTCAACAGCGGTTCAGAGGCCAACGATCTCGCCATCCGGCTTGCCTGGGCGCATACGGCCAAGAAAAACATGCTTTGCCTGCTGGAGGCCTATCACGGCTGGACGCTGGCAAGCGATGCCGTCTCCACCTCCATTGCCGATAATCCACGGGCGTTGACGACGCGTCCGGACTGGGTGCATCCGCTCGTTTCGCCCAATACCTATCGCGGCCCGTTCCGCGGTCCGGATTCGGCTGTGGACTACATGGCTGGCGTCACGACCCTGCTGGAGGGCGTGGACGAGAAGGGCGAGGGTCTTGCCGGCTTCATCGCAGAACCGGTCTACGGCAACGCCGGGGGCATCGCCCTGCCGCGCGGCTATCTCGCCGATGTCTACGCGGCCGTGCGTCAGCGCGGCGGCCTTTGCATCGCCGACGAGGTGCAGGTGGGTTACGGCCGGCTCGGCCATCATTTCTGGGGCTTCGAGAGCCAGGACGTCGTGCCCGATATCATCACCATCGCCAAGGGCATGGGCAACGGCCATCCGCTCGGCGCCGTTATCACGAGGCGGGAGATTGCCGAATCACTGGAGAAAGAGGGCTATTTCTTCTCCTCCGCCGGCGGCAGTCCGGTGAGCTCGGTGGTCGGCCTGACCGTGCTGGACATCATGACGGACGAAGGCCTGCAGGAGAATGCCCGAATCATCGGCGACCACCTGAAGGCAGGGCTGATCGCGCTGATGGACCATTTCCCGCTGATCGGTGCCGTGCACGGCATGGGCCTCTATCTCGGCGTCGAATTCGTCCGCGATCACGAGACGCTGACACCCGCGACGGAAGAGACGGCCGCTATCTGCGAACGGATGCTCGGGCTTGGCGTCATCATGCAGCCGACCGGCGATCACCTGAATGTGTTGAAGATAAAACCGCCGCTTTGCCTCTCGGCGGAAAGCGCCGATTTCTTCGTCAACGCCCTGGAAAAGGCGCTGAATGACGGCTTTTAGGCCCGTTATTCCCCGCGTTAACCATTGAGGTGATTTGGTGACGGAGCGATTTTAATCCTCCGAGGGCATTGTCGAATCTCATCGCAATTCCTATCTGTCTGACGGTGATCGGCAATGCCGCTCCGGGACGGGAGGGTCGCGAGAAGTTGATATAGTCTTTCTCGCAATTCAGCCTGATACGGAATTTTATTTTCCTGGTCGCCGACATTTTGACATCTTTCGGAATATGTTTCTGAAGATGAAATTGTTATTCTCTACTAAGTTTGTAGATAATAGCATACCAGATCGCGGGTTCCGCACTCGGAGCTCACACAAGTGCAACGCCAACTAAGGAAGTGACATGCTGAACTCTGTAGTCATCGCTTCGATCCTTGGGCGGTCCGTGCTTGGCCATGACCGCTCGGGCGTACTCTCCCGCCCGCGCTGTCGAATGTGACGTTCGTCCCCTTATCGGATTCAAACAGTCAATTCGCCATGTCTGCGCCGCTAGGGCGCGGAGGGAGTATTTTTTATGAAGAAACAAGTCATCGAATATGCTGGCGTTCCCGTCGGCATCGTCATTCCGGATGAAGACCGGCTGAAGTTTATCGCAGTGAAATACCACGTCCACGATCTGGACGAGCAGCGTTTCAGAAGCGCGGACGAGGTCAAGCTCGCCATCCGCGATCTCCTCATCCGCCAACAGGCCAAGCCGATCCACGTTTGATGGATCGGTTTAGCTGTTTCACAAGTTCATCACATCACCAGCCCTCGCTCTTTTAGGGACGCTTCGCTCCCGGAGCGGGGGCTGATCTTTTTGGCCGATCTTTCGCACGCCTCTTCGTCCGATCGCCGCATTTGCTCCGCACTCATGGCGAGGTGCGCAGGCTGAAAGCCGGAGCCTCGAACCACGAGGGTCGGCCCGAGCAGTACCCCCATTCGACAACCCCATCTTGTCTTTTCCCTTTCTTTGCGATCCTATCGCCATGACGACCTCGCGCTTTGAAAGGCGAAGGATTTTTCATTGGCTGATCTCCTCAATCTTCTGACCGATATCGAAGGCGTCTCCGTCGGTCATTGCACCGATCCTGCGCTGGGCTCCGGTGTCACCGCCATCATCTTCGAGGAACCTGCGGTCGCCTCCTGCTCCGTGCTCGGCGGCGCGCCGGGCGGACGCGACACGGCATTGCTCGATCCGGCGATGACGGTCAGTGTGGTCGACGGGCTGGTGCTGTCGGGCGGCTCGGCCTTCGGGCTCGATGCGGCGGGCGGCGTGCAGGCAGGCTTGCGCGATATCGGCCGCGGCCTGCAGGTTGGCACCGCCCGCGTGCCGCTGGTGCCGCAGGCGATCCTCTTCGACCTCATCAATGGCGGCAACAAGGATTGGGGCCTGCATTCGCCCTATCGCGATATGGGTTACGCCGCCTTCAAGGCGGCAGGCAAGGGCGCCTTCCCGCTCGGCACCGTGGGTGCCGGCACGGGCGCGACGACGGCGATGGTCAAGGGCGGCCTCGGCTCAGCCAGCGCCGTCAGCAGCCAGGGACATAGGATCGCGGCCATCGTCGCCGTCAATGCGCTGGGTTCTGCCACCATAGGCGAAGGACCGCATTTCTGGGCCGCACCCTTCGAGATCGACGGCGAATTCGGCGGCCTCGGCATGCCCGAAACCATCGACTCGCGCCTCAGGCTGAAGGGAGCGAATGTTACTGCAACAACGATCGGCGCCATCGTTACCGACGCTGCATTGACCAAGGCGGAAGCGCACCGGCTGTCGATCTGCGGCCATGACGGCTTTGCCCGTGCGCTGTTGCCCGCGCATCTGCCGCTCGACGGCGACACGGTTTTCGCCGCGTCGACGGGCAAGCACGAAAGAGCTGACCTGCAAAGCTTCATGGAACTCTGCCATCTCGCCGCCATCGTCATGGCGCGCGCCGTTGCCCGGGGCGTCTATGAGGCGACGGCGCTGCCGGTCCAGGGCGCGCTGCCGGCCTGGCGGGACCGCTTTCCGGATCGCGTGACCTAACCGGAGTTTTGCCCACGTAGACCCGGGCGCTGATCTATTTCGACCCTGCAAGATGACGCTATTTTGAAAAATTGGCCGTATGCCGAAGGGAAAATCGGTATCGCGAGCCGCAGCAAGGGAACTGAGATGACCAAAATTTTACGTCTGAGGCTCAGCGATTTTGCACGCCGTCTTGCCTATGGTGCCGCGATGTCTGCTGGGCTGCTGATGCTCGGCATGGCGCCGGCGGAAGCAGCCAAGACGACGCTGAACATCGGCATGAGCGTCGAACCCACAGGCCTCGATCCGACGATCGCTGCGCCTGTCGCGATCGGCCAAGTCACCTGGCAAAATATCTTCGAAGGGCTGGTCGCCATCGACGAAAGCGGCAAGATCGTTCCGCAGCTCGCGAAAAGCTGGGATATTTCTCCCGACGGCCTCACCTATACATTCAAGCTGCAGACCGGCGTCAAATTCCATGACGGCGAGGCGTTCGATGCAACAACGGCGAAATTCGCACTCGACCGCGCTCGCGACGCCAAGTCCGTCAATCCGCAGAAACGGTTCTTCGCCACCATCGCCTCGATCGACACGCCGGACCCCGAAACGCTGGTGCTGCATCTCTCGTCTCCGACCGGCAGCCTGCTCTATTGGCTCGGCTGGCCGTCTTCGGTCATGGTCGGCTCGAAATCTGCTGCCGACGACAAGACGACGCCTGTCGGCACCGGCCCATTTAAATTCTCGGCCTGGGGCAAGGGCGACCATGTGGAGCTCGTAAAGAATCCGGACTACTGGAACAAATCCGTCGACGTGAAGCTCGACAAGGTGACCTTCCGCTTCATTTCCGATCCGCAGGCGGAAGCCGCAGCCCTGAAGGCCGGCGACCTCGATGCATTTCCGGAATTCGCCGCACCCGAGCTGATGAGCTCTTTCGACGGCGATGCGCGACTGATGACCAAGGTCGGCAATACCGAACTCAAAGTCGTCGCCGGCATGAACAACACGCGCAAACCCTTCGACGATAAGCGCGTGCGCCAAGCCCTGATGATAGCGCTCGATCGCAAGACGATCATCGAGGGCGCCTGGTCCGGTTTCGGCACGGCGATCGGCAGCCACTACACGCCGAACGACCCGGGATATCAGGACCTGACGGGGACATTGCCCTATGACCCAGCCAAGGCCAAGGCGCTGCTTGCCGAGGCAGGCTATCCCAACGGCTTCACCTTCACCATCAAGACGCCGCAGATGGCCTATGCGCCCCGTAGCGCCCAGGTGATGCAGGCGATGTTTGCCGATATCGGCGTCACCATGAATATTGAGCCGACGGAATTCCCGGCAAAATGGGTGCAGGACGTCTTCACCGGCCGCGACTACGACATGACCATCGTAGCCCATGCCGAGCCACTGGACATCGACATMTATTCGCGCGAACCCTATTATTTCAATTATAAGAACCCGGTCTTCAACGAGCTGATGAAGAAGATCCAGCTAACCGCCGATCCTGCTGTGCAGAACAAGCTCTATGGCGAGGCGCAAAGCATTCTTGCCGAGGATGCCCCCGCGCTCTTCCTCTTCGTCATGCCGAAACTCGGGGTCTGGGACAAGAAGCTGAAAGGGCTCTGGGAGAACGAGCCGATCCCCTCGAATGTCTTGGCCAACGTCTCCTGGGAAGACTGATCTCTTTCACTCCCGCACACACGGCAGGGCGGACCCCTTCGCCCGCCGTGAAATGTTTCGATGCCGGACCTGATCCGGCGGTGGACATGCAATGATCGTACTTCTTACCCGCCGGATCATAGGTCTTATCCTGACCCTGATCGCCGTTTCGTTGCTGGTCTTTACGGTGATGGCCCTGCTGCCGGGCGATCCCGCCGCCATCACGCTCGGCACCTCGGCGACGCCGGAGACGCTTGCGGCGCTGCGGCACGACATGGGCCTCGATCGACTATTGTTCATTCGCTACGGCCAATGGCTTGCCGGCGCGCTGACGGGCGATCTCGGCAAATCCTATACTTACGGCGTGCCGGTCGCCGGTCTCATCATCGAGCGGCTGGCCGTAACGTTGCCGCTTGCCATCCTCGCCATCATCCTTTCCATGCTCGTCGCCGTGCCGCTTGGCGCCGCCGCCGCCGCAAGACGCGGCGGCTTCTTCGACATGGTCGCCACCTTGTTTTCACAGATGGGTATCGCCGTTCCGGGCTTCTGGGTCGGCCTGCTGCTGATCCTCCTGTTTGCCACCTCGCTCGGCTTGGCGCCGGCCGGCGGCTTTCCTGGCTGGAGCAACGGAGTTTGGCCCGCCTTGAAATCGCTCGTGCTGCCGGCTGTCGCGCTGGCTCTGCCGCAGGCGGCGGTATTGACCAGGGTTACTCGCTCGGCCGTACTCGACACGCTGCATGAGGATTTTGCCCGCACGGCAGTCGCCAAGGGCCTGTCGCGCAGCGGCGTGCTCTGGGGGCATGTGGTGCCGAATGCGCTGGTGCCGGTGCTCACCATCCTCGGGCTGCAGTTCACCTTTCTGGTTGCAGGCGCCGTGCTGATCGAGAATGTCTTCACCCTGCCTGGCCTCGGTCGCCTCGCCTATCAGGCGCTCAGCCAGCGTGATGTCATCGTGCTTCAGGACGTCGTGCTGTTCTTTGCCGGCCTCGTCATCGTCGTGAACTTTCTGGTGGATCTCTCCTATCTCGCCATCGACCCCAGACTGCGCGCCGGAGGGGCACGATGAACATCGTCGAAACCGTCGCCCCTGCCCTGCCACGTCGCTCCCGTTTTCGGGTGCTGCGGCGCACGAACCTCATGCTCGGCGCCCTGATCATCGTCGCCCTCGTCTGCGTCGCCATCGTCTCGCTGTTCTGGACGCCTGTACCGCCGGCGAAGATGCAGATCATCCACAAGCTGCTACCACCTTTCGGCTTCGGCCTTCTCGGCACCGATCAGCTTGGCCACGACGTATTGTCGATGCTGATGGCCGGCTGCTGGAATTCGCTGTCGATCTCCGTTTCTGCCGTTGCGATCGGCGGGACGCTCGGAACAATCATCGGCGTTACCGTCGCTGCGCAACGGGGCCTGCTCGAAGCGCTCGTCATGCGGGCCTGTGACGTGATCTTCGCATTGCCGCCAATCCTCTCGGCGATGATCCTCGGCGCATTTCTCGGAACCGGGCGCGAAACCGCCATTATCGCGATTGCCGTCTTCATGGTGCCCGTATTTGCCCGCGGCGCACTCGCTTCGGCGCTGCAGGCCTGGAGCCGGGATTATGTGCTGGCGGCGCGCGCCATCGGCAATACGCAGCTTGCCATTACGGTCCGCCATGTCCTGCCGAACATCATGGGTAGCATCATCGTTCAGGCGACGATCCAGCTTGGCCTCGCGATCCTGACCGAGGCCGGGCTTGCCTACCTGGGCCTCAGCGTGCCGCCGCCGGCGCCGACCTGGGGGCGGATGCTTGCTGACGCGCAGACCTATTTCCAGGCCGCGCCGTGGCTGGCCCTGCTGCCAGGCCTTGCCATCGCGCTCTCCGTCCTCGGCTTCAACCTGCTTGGCGACGGGCTACGCGATCTCCTCGACCCCCGCGAAGCGACACGCTGATTGAGACATAAAGAGTATAGATCATGACCGAAGCGACCGATCTTTCCATCCACGAACTCAAAGGCAAATTCACTGAGAAGAGCCTGTCTCCCACCGAATATTGGCTTGCACTCGAAAAGCATATCGAGGCGTGGGAACCGACAATATCGGCTCTCTATGCCTATGATCCCGAGGATGCGCGCAGGCAGGCGGCCGCGTCCACGGAGCGCTGGGCAAAGGGCGCGCCGCTTGGACCTCTCGACGGCATTCCGGTGACGCTGAAGGAACTGATCGCCACCAAGGGGCAGCCGGTACCGCTTGGCACGGCCGCGGTCGAGCTCATTCCCGCCGCCGAGGATGCGCCGATCGCCGCGCGCCTGCGCGAGGATGGCGCAGTGATTTTCGCCAAGACCACCTGCCCGGATTACGGCATGCTCTCCTCCGGCCTTTCCAGCTTCCACCAGCTCAGCCGCAATCCGTGGGACCCCTCGCGGAATCCGGGCGGCTCCAGCGCCGGCGCATCCGCCGCAGCCGCAGCCGGCTATGGACCGCTGCATATCGGCACCGATATCGGCGGCTCGATACGCCTGCCGGCGGGCTGGACCGGCATTTTCGGCTTCAAGCCGAGCCATGGCCGCATTCCGATCGATCCCTATTATCTCGGGCGATGCGCCGGACCGATGACCCGCACCGTCGAGGATGCCGCCTTTTCCATGGCGACGCTCTCGCGTCCCGACTGGCGCGACTGCACCAGCCTGCCGCCAAACGAGATCGACTGGATGGATCTCGGCATCGATATCCGTGGCATGAAGATCGGCTTGATGCTGGAGGCAGGCTGCGGCCTGCCCGTCGAGGACGAAGTGCGCGACGCGGTCGTTGCCGCCGCCAAGCGTTTCGAGGCGGCCGGCGCCATCATCATCGACGTCGCGCCGGTGCTGACCCGGCAGATGCTGGACGGGCTTGATGCCTTCTGGCGCGCGCGTTTCTGGGGCGATATCGTCGGATTGAGCGAGGAACGCCGCAACAGCATCCTGCCCTATATCCATAGCTGGGCGAAGGGTGGCGCCGATATCAGTGGCGTCGATGCCGTGCGCGGCTTTAATCAGACCATCGAGATGCGTAGGAGTTGCGGAAGGCTCTTCGCAGAGGTGGACGTCGTGCTTTCGCCGACCAACCCGATCGTCTCCTATTCCGCCGAATGGGCCTCGCCCACCAACGACCCTGCCCTGCCCTTCGAGCATATCGGCTTTACTGTTCCCTGGAACATGTCGGAGCAGCCGGCCGCGTCGATCAATTGCGGCTTCTCCCGCTCCGGCATGCCGATCGGCCTGCAGATCATCGGCCCGCGCTTCGGCGATCTGTTGGTGCTGAAACTGTCGAATGCCTATGAGACATGGACCGGCGGGGTCACGAACTGGCCGAAGCGGCCGGGATGAACAGCAGGCATAGATAGTCGGCTAATCCCGCACCAATGGCACGGAAAGACCGATCTTCACCCGGTCCATGGTGACGAGCGATTTGAACTTCGTGACATTCGGATTGTCGTAGAACAGACGCCGCGTCAGCGCCTCGTAGTCGGACATGCTGGCCACGACGACGACAAGCACGAAATCCGCTTCGCCGGTGACCTGATAGCATTGCTGAACTTCCGGCGCCTCCAGGAAGCTGCGCTTTATCGCATTGACAAGGTCATAACGCTCGTTTGCGATATGGACCTCGACGATGATGGTAATCGGCAAACCCACGGCTGCCGGATCGACAACGACGATGTCAGCCTGAATGACGCCACTCGCCTGCATGCGCTTGATGCGCCGCTGCACGGCAGGCGCAGACAGATTGACCAGTTCACCAATCTTGCGCTGCGGAACAGCGTTGTCCTTTTGGAGGATTTCGAGAATCGCCAGGTCGAATTCATCGAGATCGACGGGTTTGCGCATTTCAAAACATCCTTACCGCAAAGAAGAAACAAAATTGCATGAAAACCATCAAAATGGAGCCAAATCCTCTTTCCGCCTGTATTAGCTTTGCGCCACAAATTACCTGACTTGCAAAGGCACGAGAATGTCACAACCGGACACTGAATACGATATGCGCGCCGCAGATCTTGGCGAGACGGCGAATGCAAACCACTCTGCCGCCGGCAAGGCAGGTTCCGACGGCTCGAAAGAGTTCTTTTTCGGCGTCGTGGCGATGCTCCTTGCGGCGCTCGCCATGAGCATCTCCCCAAGCCTCGTCCGTCTGGCCGACGTCGGACCTTTCGCCAGCGCATTCTGGCGTGTCTTCCTGGCCTTGCCGATCCTTTGGATCTGGATGCGATATGCGGAGGTTGCGGACGTCACGGCGCCTCGCGCCAGCTTTACGATACCGACCATTCTCGCCGCCATCGCCTTTACGGGTGACCTGCTCTTCTGGCACCTCGCCATCATGCAGACGACCATTGCCAATGCGACGTTCTTCGCAACCATGGCGCCGCTGTGGGTCGTCATTTTCGGCTGGCTTCTACTGCGGCAGAGGGTTGATCGTGCCACGCTTGTTGGCCTTCTGGTCTGCCTTGCAGGCGGTGCGGCGCTTGTGGCGCAAAGCCTTGCATTCAATCCAAGCCGCGCCGTCGGCGATGCGCTGGCTATCATTACCGGCGCCTTTTTCGGCCTCTATTTTCTGGCGGTCGGCACGGCGCGTCCAAACACAAATGCCGCGCGCGTCACCTTCGAGCTCAGCATCATGACCTCGGCGATCCTATTCCTCGCCGCCTTCTTCTTCGAACCGCGGATATTGCCGCAGTCGATCTCGGGATGGTGCGTGCTTCTGGCGCTCGGCCTTATCAGCCATGCCGGCGGACAGGGGCTGCTCTCGGTGGCGCTTGGAAAGCTGCCAACCGTCTTTTCCTCGCTCGTCATTTTCCTGGAATCGATCGCAGCCGCGCTTTTCGCCTGGTTCCTGTTCAGCGAAAACGTCACGCTGATACAGGCCCTCGGCGGTATCGTCATTATCGCCGGGATCTGGATCGCGCGGCCACGCACACCCTAAAAATACCTATTCGAAGCGAGCTGAGGGTGCCATCGCCTACCGGGTGGTGGCATCCTTTTCGGGCATGTCGGCATTGAGATCGCGCAGCGCCTTTTCGATGACGCGTAGGTCGTCCTGAAGGCCATCATCTATGCTCATCATGCGTTTGCTGCCGGCACGCTGGATGCAGCACGCTTCGCTTTGCAGCTCACGGAGCCGATCGATCTTGCGACTATGCCTCAGATGAGCGTCGCGCAGGATATCCCTGACCACCTGTTCCATCGCCGTAATTGGCATGATGCTTCTCCTCTCGAACAAGACGGGTGTTCAATCGAGGAAATAACGGTTTAGATTCAGGCTGGTTCCGGCCGGCTCTCAACCCGCCAGGCGGCGGTAGCCTGTCGGCTGCTCATAGAGCCAGCCGATGCGCTCGACGGCGGCGGCAAAATCTTCACGCGCCGTGGTCATGGTATGGCCGTTGGCATGCACGATGGTTTTCTCGTCTTCCATGATGGCGACATGGCCTTTCCAGAAGACGAAATCGCCGCGGCGCAATTCCTCGCGGCTGATCGGTTCGCCGAGGCCAGCCGCCTGCATGTCCGTATCGCGCAGCGAGGCGCGGCCCGTCATCAGCAATGCGAGCTGCACCAGTGCGGAGCAATCGATGCCGAGGCCGGACCGACCGCCCCAGAGATAGGGGGTTTCCAGGAACCGCAAGGCGACATCGACATAATCGCCGCCGTCATTGTAACCGATCGGCTGTACATGCTTGGCGAAGATGGCCGTGCCGTCTTCGAGGACGACATAGTGGTTCCCCCGCGTCTCGGCCGTGCCGGTGACGCGCACACGGCTGCCCATGGACAGGATATCGGTATGGGGCTTGCGCAGCTCCGGCTCGGGATAGAGAAACGTCCGCTGTGTCACAACGACATGAGTGGGTGGCGCCTGTTCACTCCGGATCGTATTTTCGGGAAGATAGCCGACATAACCATCCGACAACGCTTTCACCCAGCACCAGCCATCCTTTCGCTCGAAGACATCGACCTCTTCGCCAAACAAGAGTTCGGTATCGATGCCGCGCGCCAGATCCGGCTGCTGGCGAAGCGCGACGACGGGAGCGACGACCTGCGCCCTGGTACCCTCGACAAAACGGTCGGCCTCGACCTTGCCCCGCAGAGAGGCTTCGGCAAGATCGGGCCGAAAGGCGTTGAGGCGGCGGTCGAGCATCATGAGCATGGTCCTCTAGAGCAATTCCAGGAAAAGTGCGTGAGCCGCTTTCCGTCCGTAATTGCGTGAAAACAAAGAGATAGAGCAGTTCAGCGATTCCGTGAAGCGCTGAACTGCTCTAGACTGATAGTTTGCGGCCTTGCTCGATGACGAGATCACCGAGCTTTTCCAGATAGAGCGCGCCTGAGACAGTACGCTTGATGATGACATTGCGGCGATCACGCTCGTCGCGGACGCGGTCGACCAGCCCCATCTCACCCATCGTGTCCAGGGCACGGGTGATGACCGGCTTGGTTACGCCAAGCGTTGCGGCGAGCCCCCGCACCGTATGCGGTGGCGGCACGAGATAGATCTGCAGGAGGATCGCCATCTGCCGAAGCGTCAGATCATGACCCTCGCGACGCACCTGCTCGAGCGCCACGCCTTGCCAGAGGCCAAGAGCCTGCGAGGCAGAGAGTTCAAGCGGCAAGGGCAACCTCGGAGATCGTTACGCTACCGTTTCAGTCTCGGCCAAGATCATGGCGGTTTCAAGGGGAATTCGCCAACCTTCGCCCCGCGATGCGGGGAGAAGGTGGGACCGAGACATAGAGCGGAGCGAAAGGTCGAGGGCTCGGATGAGGGGCTTTCTCGAAAGCAACCCCAAAACGGGAATCTCCGTCTTTTCGGACCGGTTATCGGTGATGGTCAGGCCAGTCCGCCGTTGTCGTGCTTTTGTGCCTGGCCCCTCACCCTAACCCTCTCCCCGCGATGCGGGGAGAGGGGACTATAGGCCTCTACCGCACACTCTGCCGGATATGATGATACAGCGCCCGGATCGCCTGCGCCTCGCCGCCGCCCGGCGAATGCGGGCGTTCGCTCTGTGCCCAGCCGAAGATGTCGAAATGCGCCCAGCTCGGCGTTTTCGTCACGAAGCGCTTGAGGAACAGGGCAGCGGTGATCGAGCCTGCCATGCCACCGGCGGGGGCGTTGGTGATATCGGCGAATTTGGCACGGATATCCTTGTCGTAGCCCATATAGAGCGGCATGCGCCACAGCGGGTCGTCGGTCTCGAGGCTCGCTTCGGTGAGATCGCGGGCGAGATCGTCATCATCCGTAAAGAAGGGTGGCAGGTCCGGGCCAAGCGCGACACGGGCTGCACCGGTCAGCGTCGCCATGTCGATCAACAGATCGGGCACTTCTTCGTCGGCATAGGACAGTGCGTCGGCGAGGATCAGACGGCCTTCGGCGTCGGTATTGTCGATCTGCACGGTCAGGCCCTTGCGGCTCTTGTAGATGTCGCCGGGACGGAAGGCATTGGACGAAATCGAGTTTTCGACGACCGGAATGATGACGCGCAGATCGACCTTCAGCTTGGCGTCCATGATCATCAGCGCCAGGCCCATGACGTTGGCGGCGCCGCCCATATCCTTTTTCATCAGCAGCATGGAAGATGCAGGCTTGATATCGAGGCCGCCGGTGTCGAAGCAGACGCCCTTGCCGACTAAGGTAATGCGGCGATGACCCTTTTTGCCCCAGCGCAGCTCCAGCAGGCGCGGCGCATCGGCGCTGGCGCGGCCGACTGTATGAACCAGCGGGAAATTCTCCTTCAGGAGGTCATCGCCGACGATGACGGACACATCCGCCTTATAATGTGCGGCGAGTGCCCGGAAGGCTGCTTCTAGCTGTTMCGGCCCCATATCGTTCGTCGGCGTATTGATGAGGTCGCGGGCAAGGAAGACGCCGGCGAGCTGGCGCTTGATGTCGGTCGCGTCCGTGTCGCGCGGGATCATCAGCGTCGGCGGAGTTGCCTTTTCCGATTTGTAACGCTCGAACCGGTAGCTGCCGAGGCCGAAGCCGAGCGAAAGCCGGTTTGCCGTGAGCGGTGCGGTCTCGATATGCCAATCGCCGGCCGGCAGGTTGCGCGCCAGCCTGCCAGTCAGGAAGGGCTGTTCCGAAGGGTTGGAGCCAAGGCCGAACAATGCGCCGCCGAGATGGCCTTCCTCGGTCGGAATCAATAGCAACGAACCGCTATCGGCCTTGTAGCCGGCCTTACGCGCCCAATCGAGCGCGATGGGATCGATGGTGCCGGTCTCGATATGCGCCGGAGTGACGGCAAAGATCGGCAACGTCGCACCGCCCTTCGAGTTGAAGGGACTTGCACGCTCGATGAATTGATAGGGGGCCATAACTATCCTTTGGCAATGATTTCCGAGAATCGCAGATTAACTGTCTGTTAGGGTTAACAGATTATTGCTGGAGCGAACATTGCGTCAAACCTTTCCCTGTTCCGATTTGAGGCCAGGCGCAGGACTCAAGCATTCCGGGAATAGGCGCCATGGCCACTTCGTCAACCTCGTCTACATTCAAGACCTTCCTGCTCCACAGTGCTTCGGCAGCGCTCGTGGCGCTTGCCCTCGCCGGCTGCTCGACGACCGGCAAAGACAAAATGACGACCGGCTCCATCCCGACGATGTCGAAGAAGCCAGTCGAAGAGATGAACGGCTCGGATCTCGCGCAGGCGACCCTTAGCCTTGGCAAAGCCTATGACGCCAATCCGAAAGACCGCGATACCGGCGTCAACTACGCCAACGCGCTGCGCATGAGCGGCCGCAACGATCAGGCGCTCGCGGTCATGCAGCAGGTGGCGATCGCACATCCGAATGATCGTGGCGTGCTGGCTGCCTACGGCAAGGCCCAAGCCGCCGCCGGGCAGCTCCAGGACGCGCTCGCGACCATCGATCGCGCGCAGACGCCGGACCGGCCGGATTGGCGGCTGGTTTCGGCCGAAGGCGCGATCCTCGATCAGCTCGGGCGCTCGACCGAGGCGCGCGGCAAATATCGCGACGCCCTGGTGTTGCAGCCGAACGAGCCGTCGATCCTTTCCAATCTCGGCATGTCCTACGTGCTGACCGGCGATCTGAAGTCCGCCGAGACCTATCTTCGCTCCGCCGTCGCTCAGCCGGCGGCCGACAGCCGCGTCCGCCAGAACCTGGCTCTCGTGGTCGGGCTGCAGGGCCGCTTCGCCGAAGCCGAGCAGATCGCCCGCCAGGAACTGACAGCGCAGCAGGCCAACGCCAATGTCGCTTATCTGCGCTCCATGCTGGCGCAGCAGAATTCCTGGCAGAAGCTCGCTGCCGGCGACGCCAAGAAAGCGGTCAACTAAACCTTTTAGCGCCAGATGTGACGCGGCAGGCCTTCCGTGACTAGCCGGGCGCCGAGCGCTCCCATGACGGCGCCTGCGACCCTGTCGATCCAGAGCTTCGCCCCGAGATAGAGCGCGCGTGGACGGTTCGATGAAAAGGCGATGGTCACCACCGTGTACCAGCCCACCTCGATGGCGAAGACGGCCGGCGGCAAAGCGAAAATCAGCCATGCAACGGGCTGCGCGGGGAGAAGCGCGGCAAAGATGCTGCCGTAGAAGATGGCCGTCTTCGGATTGCTGAGCTGCGTTCCAAGCGCGAACCAGAAATTGCGCCGGATACTCCCGCCGCTCGGGGTGGCAGGGGTGTCGATAGCGACGTCATGTGCCGCGCCGCGCCAAATGCGAATGCCGATATAGATCAGATACAGGCCGCCGGCGACCTTCAGCGAGAGATACAGCCATTCGACTTGCATCAGAAGCGCATTCAAGCCGAACAAGGCCAAGGTCGCGAAGGTAACACTGCCCACGCCCATGCCGAGAGCGGCGGCAAGGCCCGCCTTGCGCGACCGGGAAACGGCGATGCGGGAAACGAGAACGAAACTCGGGCCGGGACTGACCGCCCCAATGAAAACCGCAGCGATGATGCTGAAAAAGATGGCTATGGACKACATGCAAATCCTCCCGGACTAGCGTCCGGGCGAGCGGCGCTTTCCTCCCGCGCCGATACCATCCATCTCATCGCCCGTGACGCAGGATTGGAAACTAGTCACGTCCTACGCCGGCGGCAAGTTTGTATGTCAGAATTTATCCATCACCTGGATAGCCGCCGGGCCGAGGATAACGGCCATGAGGACGGGCAGGAAGAAGACGATCATCGGCACGGTCAGCTTTGGCGGCAGGGCGGCCGCCTTCTTTTCCGCTTCGTTCATGCGTTCGTCGCGGCCTTCCTGCGCCAGCACGCGCAGCGCCTGCGAGATGGGCGTGCCGTAACGCTCGGCCTGGATCAGAGCCTGCGTCACCGATTTGACGATTTCGATCTGCGTACGGCTGGCGAGGTTGTCGAAGGCGCTACGGCGATCCTGCAGGAACGAGAGTTCCGCCGTGGTCAACACCATTTCTTCGGCGAGCGGTGCCGACTGCTCCGCCATTTCCTCGGAGACGCGACGCATGCCTGCTTCGATGGAAATGCCCGATTCCACGCAGATCAGCATCAGGTCGAGCCCATCCGGCCAGGCGCGCTTGATGGATTTCTGCCGTTTGGTCATGCGATTGGAAATATAGATATTCGGCGCATAAAAGCCGAGATAGGCGGTGCCGATGACGCCAAGAAGGCGAAACGCGAACGGCTTGGCAGCGAAGTAGCCAAGGACGAAAACGAAAATGACGGCAACCATCAAAAACAGGAACGGCAGCAGAAAACGCGCCACCAGGAATATGTTCAACGCATTTTCCGAGCGCAGACCGGCCGCCCGCAACCGATTGACCGTGTTGGTATCGACCAAGGCCGTGCGGAGATTGAAGCGCTCGACGATCTGACGGACATTGCGGTTGTTCTGGCTGCGCAGCGACGCCTTGCCGCCGTCGGCCGTCAAGCGGGCGCGTTCCCGGGCGCGGATTTGTTCGCGCTCGGTGGAAACGGCCTTCATGCGCTTGTTGAGATCACCGCGCTCCAGGAAGGGCACGGCGATCGTGTAGAAGGTAGCAAAGACCGCAATCGCGACGAAAACGGCAAGAATCATGCCGGGATCGGTCAATTTACTGGCTAAATCGGAGGACATGGCTCGGCGTCTCCTTCCGGTTAAATCTCGAAATTGACCATGTTGCGCATGATATAGATGCCGACCGACATCCAGATGCCGGCGCCCCCCAGGATCAAATGGCCGCGCGGATCGGTGAAAAGGATGATCATGTATTGCGGCGAGGTCAGATAGACGAGCGTCGCGACAATGAAGGGCAGCGAGCCGATGATGACGGCCGAGGCTTTTGCTTCCATCGATAGCGCGGTGACTTTCGCCTTCATCTTCTTACGTTCGCGCAGCACGCGCGCAAGGTTGCCCAGCGCTTCGGACAGGTTGCCGCCGGCCTGCGCCTGGATGGAGATGACGATGGAGAAAAAGTTCACCTCCTGCAACGGCATATGGTTCCTCATGCGCGCGCAGGCGTCGGGCATGCTGAGGCCGACTTGTTGGGCTTCGACGACGCGACGGAATTCGGACCTCACCGGCTCGCGAGCCTCGCTCGCCACGAGCCGTACGGCGTCATTGAGCGGCAGGCCCGAGCGGATCGAACGGGTGATGAGATCCAGCGCATTGGGGAATTCATCCAGAAACTTGTTCTGCCGGCGCTTGATGAGGAAACCGATGACCCAACGCGGCAGGCCGAAGGCCGCGGCGAAGGGAAGGCCGAGTATGACGGCGAGCGGCGCGCCGACCAAGAGGACGACAAGCATGACGAAGAAGCCGAACAGGACGCTGAAGAGATAGAAACGCCCTGGCGTCACGGAGAGGCCGGCTTGCCCGAGGCGCATTTTCAGCGACTGCTTCTGTTTGGTGTTCTCCAACTGGCGCTTTTCCAGCTCCTTCAGCGAATCCTGCATCGATTTGCGCCGTTTCGACAATTCCTGTACGCGGTCGCGCGCCGCCTTGACCTTCGCGCGGTCGGTCTCGGCCGATTTGATGCGGTTGACGCGACCGTCGGTTTTCTTCTGCACCTCGATCCGGGAATAGAGAATGCCGTAACAGACAGCCGCCGCGGAGACGGCTGCAAGCACCACAATCAGAAGCACCATCGGATCGACACCGAACATCGGGAAAGTCCTATTTCGACTTGTTTTCCATTTCGTCGAGGGCAGTCGCCAGGCGCTTTTCCTCGTTGTAATAGCGGGCGCGGTCCCAGAAATTCGGCTTGCCGATGCCGGTCGACATATGCCGTCCGATGATGCGGCCGCTCGCATCTTCGCCTTCGATTTCGTACCGCATCAGATCCTGCGTGATAATCACATCGCCTTCCATGCCCATCACCTCGGTGATCTGGGTAATGCGGCGCGAACCGTCGCGCAGGCGGGCAGCCTGGATGACGACGTCGACGGAAGTTGAGATGATCTCGCGCACCGTCTTTGCCGGCAGGCTGAAGCCGCCCATGGCGATCATCGATTCCATACGGCTCAGGCACTCGCGCGGCGTGTTGGCGTGGATCGTGCCCATCGAACCGTCATGGCCGGTATTCATCGCCTGCAACAGGTCGAAGACTTCCGGTCCGCGCACTTCGCCGACGATGATGCGTTCAGGGCGCATACGCAGGCAGTTCTTGACGAGATCGCGCATGGTGATCTCGCCCTCGCCTTCGATGTTTGGCGGGCGCGTTTCGAGGCGGACGACATGCGGCTGCTGCAGTTGCAATTCGGCCGTGTCTTCGCAGGTGATGACGCGCTCGTCGCGATCGATGTAGTTGGTGAGGCAGTTCAAAAGCGTCGTCTTGCCCGAACCCGTACCGCCGGAAATGACGACATTGCAACGAACGCGGCCGATGATCTGCAGCAGCGTAGCGCCCTCCGGCGTGATGGCGCCGAAGCGGACGAGCTGGTCGAGCGTCAGCTTGTCCTTCTTGAATTTACGAATGGTGAGCGCCGGGCCGTCGATCGACAGCGGCGGGGCGATGACGTTGACGCGCGATCCGTCCGGCAAGCGGGCGTCGCAGATCGGGCTGGATTCGTCGACGCGGCGGCCGACCTGGCTGACGATGCGCTGGCAGATGGAAAGGAGCTGGGCATTGTCTCGGAAGCGGATTTCCGATTCCACCGTCTTGCCGCCGACTTCGATGAATGTCTGGCCTGCGCCATTGACCATGATGTCGGCGATATCGTCGCGGGCAAGCAGCGGCTCGAGCGGACCGTAACCGAGCACGTCGTTGCAGATGTCATCGAGCAGTTCCTCCTGCTCGGAAATCGACATCGCGAAATTCTTGATGGTGATGATGTCATTGACGATGTCGCGGATTTCCTCGCGCGCTGCCTCGGCATCGAGCTTGGCGAGCTGCGACAGGTCGATCGTATCGATCAGCGCGGAAAAGACCTGCGACTTGGTATCGTAATATTCTTCGGTGCGCGCCGGCCGGCGGCGGGTCGGCGTCTGCATCGAAGGCGGCGCCACTTGCTGGCGTTGTTGCGACCCCTCGCGCGCCGGCTCTACCAGCACGGTCGATGCCGCAGGCGCAGCCGCGGACGGTGCACGCGGCGGCGACGGCGGGGGCGTTACGCCGCCGCTTTTTGCAGGACCTTCATTTCCGCGTCTGCCAAACATGCCGTCGATCCAATTCTACGCTAGAGCATGATCTCAAAAATCCGAACCGGCCTTCGAACAAGATCATGCGACATCAAACGATTACTTCCGCTTCAGGAGGCCGAGCAGGCCGCCCTTCTTCGTCTTCTTCAGCGCAACGCGCCCGGTAACGATGTGCGATATCTGCGAGAAGGTCTCGGCGACCGGTGATCTCGGGTCGGTCTCCGAAATCATGCGGCCGCTGTTGGCGGCGTTGCCGAACAGATTGATATCGAAGGGAATGATGGCGATCGGATCGGTCTCCAGCGGCTCGCAGAACTCGGAGGGACCGATTTCCGGACGCTTCGGCATGCCGACCTGATTGAGGATGAGATGCGGTGCCTTGTCATTGGGGCGGAGCTTCCGCAGCGCATCCAGCATGTTCTTGGCGTTGCGCAGATTGGCAAGGTCGGGAGCCGCGCAAATCACKACTTCGTCGACGGCCGACAGCACAGAGCGGGTCCATTCCGTCCAGAGATGCGGCAGGTCGAGCACACTCACCGGCGCGCTGCGCTGCAGGACGTCGAGCACGGGCAAAAATGCCTGCCCGTCGAAATCATAGGCGCGGTCGAGCATGGAGGGAGCAGCGAGCAACGACAGGTGCTGCGAACATTTGGTCAAAAGACGATCGAGGAAAACCTCGTCGAGACGCTCCGGCGCATAGACAGCTTCTGCGATGCCTTGGGCCGGATCCTGGTCGAAATCGATATTGGCAGTGCCGTACGGCAGGTCGAGATCGGCGAGAATGGTCTCGGTCGAAAACAGGCTGGAGATGCCGAAAGCGCAATTATGCGCGATGGTGGACGCCCCTACCCCACCCTTGGCGCCGATGAAGGCAACGCTGCGGCCAATCGGTTCGGCATCGGGATCGACGAAGATGGCCGTCATCGCCGCCATGACATCGACCATGGCAACCGGCTGGACCATATATTCGGAAATACCGTTGCGGATAAGTTCGCGATAAAGGCCGATATCATTGTGATAGCCGACGATCACCACCTTTGTGCTGGGATCGCAGACGGCAGCAAGCGGCGCGAGCTCTGCCAGCAGATTACTCGGATTGGCCCGGGTTTCCAGGATGATCAGATTGGGCGTCGGTGTMGAGGCGAACATGTTTGCCGCCGCCGCCGTGCTGCCGCTGGTGATCCTGAGGCTGACCTTGGACATGCGCCGGTCATTGGCGCATCGGTCCATCACCTGCTGCATCTGCTCGCTTTCGCAAAAGGCGTGCACGGAGATGCGCGGCAATGGCCGCATGTTTTCGAGATCGCCCGCGCGGGGCGCATCTTCGGCCTCCACCTCGGTCTTTCTGATATCGTAATTGATAGCGCTCATGATTCTATCCTGTTCCGCCGGCCAGTTATCCTCATGCTCAGGAACCGCTAAAGCCGCCGATCGTAGCCGTGCTCGTTGGGGTAGTGCCGCTGCGGTAGCTGTCGATCACCTTGCTGCGCTGGTCGGCATCGATCGGCGTCATGGCGCGCGGCGCGATGAGGTCGGTCGGATTGGCGACCTGTGCTGCGAGGTTGTTTTGAGTGGCGCAGCCGAAATTGTAGTAGTTCTGATTGTCGAAGGCATTGGCGGACAGATCTTCCGGCCACTGGCCACAGGCATTGGTGGTCGCCGTCGTTGCCAAGAAGCGGAGCCTGATCGGGGCTGCATCGCCCGGGCCGCTGGTTTGGTAATAACTGTCGACGATGCGCGCCGACGGAATGCCGCTTGCGACAAGCTCCTGCCGGATCTGCCGGCGGAACGCAGAAACCCCAGGCGAATTGGCCGAACCGCTGGGCGCCAGGACTTCGATAGTGCCGGAAGCATGAGCTCTATAATCCTGCACGAAACCGCGAACCGTGTCGCGGGCGCCGGTCGTGATACGGCGATCACCCGCAACGACAGGAATGTCGACGTGATGCTCCTTTTCGGTCAGCACGATAGGATGACGCTGACGATAGTCGTCGGAAATCGCACTGGTCGTCATACCATCCGGCGAACCGGCACATCCGCTGACGGCGGCAGCCATCATGATCAGGGCCAGGGCTGCAAATCGCGGCTTGGTGATGCGGGGCGCATTGCGATCGAGGCTGGCCATTTTTCGGTCTCTCGTTGTTCCGGTTGAAGAGGGGTGCGTCATTGTCCGTCTCCCCTCACTTGTAGATAAAGCCGACGGTGCCGTGGAAATCGGCATCCGCAACCGGCGGCCCATCCCTGTGCCCGTAGATCTTGTTGACACGGTTCATGAAGAAGGCGGCGACATCGTTGCTCGGTGAGAAATTGTCGTCGGGACGAGCGAGTTGAGGACGCGCTACCGGCCGCACCAGATAAGGCGTCGCGATGATCACAAGTTCGCTTTCGTCGCGTTCAAAACTTTTTTGGCGGAAGAGTGCGCCGAGGATCGGGATCTTAGAGGCACCGGGGGTGCCGTTCGTGGTTTGCTGAACGCTATCACTGAGAAGGCCGGCCAGCGCAATGGAACCGCCGGAGGGCAACTCGACCGAGGTATCGGCCGCACGCTGGTTATACGTCGCGGTTCCCGCCGTGCCGACCGGATTCGACACCTGAGTCTGGATATGCAAGCTGATGCGTCCCGCCGAGAGAACCACCGGCGTGAAGGCCAAGCTTACGCCGTAGGTATAGGGCGTGATCGTTACAGTGCCGTCGCTGTTGGTCGTGGAGTAAAGCTGCTGACCACCGGAATTGAAGGTCGCGGCCTGCCCGGAGATTGCCGTCAACGTCGGTTCCGCCAATGTGCGTACCGCGCCGGCCTGCTCCATGGCAGTGAGATAGCTGCTGATATTGTATTTGCCGATCGCACTCTTGAAAAGGGCTGCGATACCACCACCGGCCGTGGCCGTGGCCGCATCACTGCTGACACTACCGAGTTGAGCGACGGTCAGGCCGGAGGAATTACTGACGAGATTGTCGAAGCCGATTTGCTTCAGCACGCTGCGCTTGATTTCGGCAACAGTGACCTTCAGCGTCACTTGATCCTCGCCCTCGATCTGCAGAAGGTTGACGATCTGCGACGTCTGGCGTGCTTCGGCAAAAAGCGCGACGGAATTGTCGCCGCCGCTAGCGCTTGCGGTTTCGTTACGGGTCGTCGCCTCACCGCCCTTGAGGAAGGCTTCGGCGAGCTGTTCGGCGCGCGACGAATCCTGCGGCGTACGAACTGTGCCAGTCATGACGATGTTATCAGAGACGATCTCGACGTTGATGTCGGAGTCCGGAATGAAGCGCTTGATATTGGCCTGAAGACTGGAAATGTCGCGCTCGATCTGGAGGTCGAGGCTGACGATCTCCTTCCCATCGGGGCCGAAGACGAAAATATTGGTCTGGCCGACCGTCTTGCCGAAGAGATAGATGCGACGCGAGGTACGCGTGACCGCATCGGCCATCTTCGGATCGGAGACGAGAATATCGTGGGCGTCCGCCGGCAGGTCGACCACCAGCGCCTTGTTGAGGCCGAGCTTCAGGGTGCGCTTGGTGCCGAGGCCGGCGATGGTGACGATGCTATCGGAACCGTCGGCCTTGGCCGTCGCCATGCGCAGGAAGGCCGGCGCCTCTGTGAAAGGCAGGCCGCCGAAAGCGACAGAAAAGGAGAGAGCCGCAAGCGAGAGGAGGCCGATCGATTTACTGGTCTTGAACATGATCCCGCCCCTTCTCATGGCGTCTTGGCTGCGGCTGTGCCGTTGGTGACGATCGAGCCTGATTTGATGACCTGAACGACGGCAGCGCCGTTATCTCCGGTCAGCAAGTAATCGGCGGCGACCGTATCCGGCTGCTGGGCATCGGCAACGGAGCGCAACGCCAGCGTCAGCCGGTCGGCCAACTGCTGAGCAACCGCAAGCACCTTGGATTGATCCGGCGTCAGCTCAAGCGTTGCGGTCGTGCCGACCACGGCCTTGGTGCCATCCTGCTTTTCCTCGACCTGCTGATCTATGGCGAGCACGCGGACATTGCTGAGCACCGTCTCGGTGACGAATTTCTGGGTATCGCCCTTGCGCACCATGATCACGTCGACCCGGTCATTGGGGAGAATGAAGCCGCCAGCGCCGGTGGCGACGGAAATTTCGGTGGCAACCGCACGTTTCCCCGACGGCAGCAGCGAGGACAGAATGTGGCTATTGGAATCGGCGACCTTCTCGTCGCGAATCGGTTCGCCTTCAAAGATCGGCAGACGGACGACTGCACCGCTGAGGTCCTTCAGTGCATCGGGACGTTCGGTTTCTGTGATGAAACCTTTGACGACGCCGCCCTGCGGCCAGGCCATCCAGTGGATCGACTTCTCATTCAGGCGCGCGCCGACCGGAAGATTGGCTTCGGCGACGAGCACATTGACCGTCGCTTCCTTCTCTACCACCGCTTCGATCTGCGGCACGACATTACGTGAGCCGGCCAGATGCATCGCCAGCAGTCCGGCAAGGCCTGCCGCGACAACTGCTACCGCGAGTATCATTAAGCGAGCGGGTTTCATGATCATTCCTTAGGGAATACGACTCTTCGCCCCGCAGAATGCTCAGGAATTGGTGTAATTATGGTTAATGGTATATTACATTTACAGTTATTTAATAATAACTATTAAAGTGATCTAAAATATAAAATTGGCAATACGCCGTTAACACTTAGAATTATCTAATTTAGATAATGTGCGAAGATGCTGCCGCGACCATAGGCGACGAGGGAAAAGCCAGGAAGCCGCCAATGGCGATGGCAATACCATAAGGGATCTTTTTGGCTACCAGCAGCGAGTTCGGCAGCGGCAGGCCTATGGCCATGATAGAACTCGAATGCGAGCGTATCACCAGAATGGCTATCGTCACCATGCCTCCGAGGAAGGCGACATAGACAAGGAAAGAAAGAAGCGACGGATCGAAGCCGAACCAGAGCGCCGATGCCGCCAGCAGCTTGGCATCGCCACCGCCCATGACGTTCAACGCAAAGAGCGCAAAGCAGACACAAAACACAATGGCCCCGCCGGCGAAATGCATGCCGATGTCAGCCCATGCCAGGCCGAGCAAGGGCGCAAGCACGATAAATGAGCCGAGCAGGATGAGTGACACCCGATTTGGTATCGTCATCGTAAACAGGTCGGAAAAGGCCGCGACCGCAAGGCAGAGCGGGAAGATCAGCAATGTTGCAGCTTCAAGCATCGGATGTCCCCAGCTTAACCTATAAAAGTCAAAAACCGCTCACGATATGGAGCGGTTTTCGAATATCTTACATCACTATACTTCCGCACGATTAATGCGCAGTGGAAGCGTTGTTCATCTTGTCGGAAATGCCATTGAACGTGGTGCTGAGCGTGTTGCCCAGGGTCGTTGCACCGGCAATGATGGCGACGGAGATCAACGCTGCGATGAGGCCGTATTCAATTGCGGTCGCACCGGATTCGTCTTTCAGGAAACGCGAAAAAAGCTTGGTCATAAGGTAGCTCCGCTCACTTAGTTGGCAGCACGCCAGCCAACTGTGCCGTTTTCGATCCAAACATGCCGCCGAGGCGCCGCAATCAATTAGTGTGCGGTAGAAGCGGCGTTCATTTTGGTGGAAATATTATTGAACACGGTGCTGAGCGTGTTGCCCAGGGTCGTTGCGCCAGCGATGATGGCGACGGAGATCAGCGCTGCGATCAGGCCGTATTCAATTGCGGTCGCACCGGATTCGTCTTTCAGGAAACGCGAAAAAAGCTTGGTCATAGGTAAACTCCACTCACTTTGTTGACAGCACGTCCGCCAACTGTTTGCCGTTGATCGGATGAGCTACACGCTAGCGATTGGCCGTTTCCATCGCTTTAAGGAAGTGGGTTAACAGATCGGAAAAACTAAAACCCAAATAGACTAGTTAACGTCAATTCATGTCTTTCCGCGCATTTTTAAAGAAAATCTTCAGCCTCCCGGCAATGATTAGGAGCTTGTATATTAGGATGGCATACGAATTGTTCCGATATATTACAACTCCCGTAGGGAAATCCCAAAATGGGAGAGGCCGAGATGCCGCTGCATCGGAATTGAACGAAAAGCCCTTCTCTTAATTGTTCATTCACCAATCTTTCTCATTCTATTTGGCAATCATTTTCGCCATCAGCTTTACGAGGCCCAGAGACCATGCCAACCCGCGGCAAAATAGCATTCTTTGCCTGCGTCGCCGCAACAGTGGGCCTAGTGCCGCAGTTTTCCCAGGCTGCGGATAACGGCATGCTGCGAGTCTATATGGACCATGCGCGCGTCTTGAAGCTCGATCGTCCTGTCAGCAAGGTCATTGTCGGCAACTCGCAAGTTGCAGACGCCACTGTCGCCGATCCAAAGACCATCGTGCTGACCGGCCGCAGTTTCGGCACGACGAACATCGTCCTGCTCGATTCCGACGGCAATGCCATCGTCGACGAACGTGTCCTTGTCTCGATCGACGAGGGCAATACGGTCCGCGTCTACCGCCAGACCGACCGCTCGGTGCTGTCCTGCACACCCAATTGCGAACAGCATGCCCAACAGAACAGCACTGCAGCCGCCGCATCCACCAGCCAATAGCGGCGATGCCTTCGGACTCACTTACATTCAGTTATACTTAAACAAAGCTCGGCTTTCTTAAATAAATCAAGCATCCCTTCAATATGAAGAGAGATGCGAAACGGATTATCAAGAAACCAGCTCTAGCTTAGCCCCAATTAAATCGCCACGGATTCCGGTATGATGCCAGATGACGATATTCTTGGGGGCAAGACTTTTGCACGGCGCCGTGCAGGTGGACGCGTGCGCGAATTGGTGTGCTCTCGCGACGGCACTGCCGCCATCGAATTCGCGCTGCTGGCGATCCCCTATTTCCTGATCATCTTCGCAATTCTGGAAACCTTCGTCGCCTTCACCGCCGAACAAGTTGTTTCCAACGCCGTCGACACGGTGTCGCGCGAACTCAGAACCGGGCAAATCACCTATAATCACAACGCGACGACCGATATGACCGCGGCGCAGTTCCGCCAGGCCTTCTGCAACGAGATCTCTGTGATCATCGTCTGTTCGGCGGCCGAGTTGGCGACGCCGACCAATCTCTATCTCGACGTCGAAAGCTACGCGACCTTCGCCGCTATGCCGACAACCGTGCCGCGCATGTCGTCAGACCCCTATTCTGATCTGAAGACGACGGGCTTCAGTTTTGCACCCGGCGGCGCCCAGTCGAAGAACATGGTGCGTGCCTACTATCGCTGGCAGGTGATGACCGACCTGCTGCGGCCCTATCTCACCACTATTCGGCCATCCGACGGTTMGATGCCGACGACCTATCTCATCGTCGCGACGGCGGCCTTCCAAAACGAGAATTATCCGTGAGGAAGGTTGCGATGGGTCTAAAAGAGCTGAGAGCTAAGCTTTGCGCTCCCCTGCGGCGCTTTGTTCGCGACGAGAAGGGCGTCGGCGCGATCGAATTCGCCATTCTCTTCCCCGTGCTGCTGATGCTTTATCTTGGCGCCTTCGAGCTCACCATAGCGCTCAGCGTCGAAAAGCGCGCCAGCCGGTCGGCCGGATCGATCGCCGATATCGTGACGCAGCAATCCAGCGTCAGCAAGACAGTGCTCGCCACTATGCCTTCGGTTGCCAGCGCTATTTTCACGCCCTACGACGCGACCGGCCTGACACTGAAGATCACCGGTATTCAGCTCGATGCAAGCGGCAACGCCACCGTTGCCTGGTCTTGGGCGCAGGACGGCAGCAAGCCCTATTCGACCGGCAGCGCCGTCACCGTTCCCAGCGATATCGATCTGCCAAGCACGTTTCTGGTGCGCACCGAACTCGCCATTCCCTATCAGCTCATCAGCTTCGGCTCGGATTTCCTGCCCGCCGGCAGCAGCCAGATCACCATCAGCCGCGAGTATTTCTATCGCCCACGCACCGACACTTCGGTCACCTGCAGCGATTGTTGAACAGTATCGTTGTGAATCCCTGCTATATTCTCCAGATGAACTGGAAATTGCCAAGTTGACGTCGCCGTTATATGGGTGACGTCCAATGCGCTTGACGCTGGACGTCGCGCATTGAGCAATCCTATCGGGTGGACCATGGCGCGCGCCTTTCTCTTCGTTCTTGATTCCTTTGGTGTCGGCGGCAGCCCGGATGCGGCCGCCTATGGCGATGAGGGTGCCGATACGCTCGGCCATATCGCCGAATTCTGCGCGGCTGGCGCCGCAGACCGCGAGGGCCTGCGTTCCGGCCCCTTGTCGCTGCCGAACATGTCAGGCCTCGGCTTGCTGGAGATCGCCAAGGCGGCGACAGGCCGCTATCCGGACGGCATGCCACGGCCGGAGAAGCTCTATGGTCTCTACGGCTGCGCCAATGAGGTGTCGCGCGGTAAGGATACGCCGTCCGGTCATTGGGAAATCGCCGGCACGCCCGTCATGTTCGACTGGGGTTATTTTTCCACCGAGGGCGACGCGTTTCCGCCGGAGCTGGTCGCGGCCATCTGCGAGGCGGCCGATCTCCCCGGCATTCTCGGCAACTGCCACGCATCCGGCACCGAGATCATCGCCAAATATGGCGAGGAACATATCCGCAGCGGCAAGCCGATCTGCTACACCTCATCAGACTCCGTCTTCCAGATTGCCGCACATGAACGTCATTTCGGCCTGGAACGGTTGATCTCTCTCTGCCAGATCGTCCGCACCCTACTTGATCCCTACAATATCGGCCGCGTGATCGCCCGGCCGTTCATCGGCGAGACGCAGGCGACATTCGAACGCACCGGCAATCGCCGCGATTTCTCCGTGCTGCCGCCAGAACCGACCCTGCTCGACCGTCTGGTCCAAGCCGAACGCACCGTGCATGCGGTCGGCAAGATCGGCGATATCTTTGCCCATCAGGGCATCTCCAAGGTTATCAAGGCCAACGGCAACATGAAGCTGATGGATGCGACGCTCAGAACCATGGACGAGGCAGCCGATGGCGATCTCGTCTTTACGAATTTCGTCGATTTCGACATGGTTTATGGTCATCGCCGCGATGTGGCCGGCTATGCGGCCGCGCTTGAAGCCTTCGATGCAAGGCTGCCGGAGGTGCACGAGAAGCTGAAGCCCGGCGATCTCGTCATCCTGACCGCCGATCACGGCTGCGACCCGACCTGGCGCGGCACCGACCACACGCGCGAGCGCGTGCCTGTGATCGCCTATGGACCGGGCGTTCGCTCGCGCTCGATCGGCGTCCGCCAGACCTATGCCGATATCGGCGAAACCGTTGCACGCCATTTGGGAATAGCGGCAGGGCCGCATGGAAGGAGTTTTCTGTGACATCGCATTTGAAGAAGGTCGAGCTGCACTGCCATCTGGAAGGTGCTGCTCCTCCGGCGCTGACGCTCGCGCAGGCACGGAAATACAACGTCGACACCAGCGCCTTCATGCGTGACGGTATCTACCTCTGGAAAGATTTCACCGAATTCCTCGTCTGCTACGACAAGGTCTCCGAGGTCTATCGTACCGAGGAAGATTACGCGCTGCTGACTGAGACCTATCTCGAAGAGCTTGCGGGCATCGGCACGATCTATAGCGAGCTGATCGTCTCGCCGGACCATGGCGACCGTATCGGCCTTGGCGCGGATGCCTATATGGCCGGCGTCTCGGCCGGCATTCGTGCGGCACAAGAAAAGAGCGGCATCGTCGCCCGGCTGCTCGTTACCGGCGAACGCCATTTCGGGCCGGAGCGCGTCATCAAGGCCGCCGAATATGCCGCCGGAAGCGACAACCCGCTGATTACAGGCTTCAATATGGCGGGTGAGGAGCGCATGGGCCGCGTTGCCGATTACGCGCGTGCCTTCGACATTGCCCGCGAAGCCGGCCTCGGCCTCACCATCCATGCCGGCGAAGTCTGCGGCGCCTTCAGCGTCGCCGATGCGGTCGAGCTGGTCCGCCCATCGCGCATCGGCCATGGCGTGCGCGCCATCGAGGATGCCGACCTCGTCAAGCGTCTCGCCGATCTCGGCACGGTGCTGGAAGTCTGCCCCGGCTCGAATGTGGCGTTGAATGTCTTTCCGGATTTCCCGTCGCATCCGCTGCGCAAGCTGCGCGACGCGGGCGTGCGCGTCACCATCAATTCCGACGATCCACCCTTCTTCCACACCTCGCTGAAACGCGAATACGAGCTGGCATCCACGTCCTTCGGCTTCAGCGATGACGAGATCAATGCCATGACCCGCACTGCGGTCGAGGCGGCATTTGTGGACGACGCCACGCGGGCATCCCTGCTCGCCAGATTATGACCGCATTATTTTTAGGTCGCCGACTGGGGATGACGTTCCAAAATGCGGCCTATTTTCTTGCACAAGAGGCGATTTCCGTGAAAGAAACATCCGATATCACGGAATTATTGGAAGGCTGAAACCATGGACGGCGTCACTGTCATCGATCACCCGCTCGTGCAGCATAAATTGACCATCATGCGTAAGAAGGAGACGTCGACGGGAAGCTTTCGCCGGCTTCTGCGCGAGATTTCGACGCTGCTTTGCTACGAAGTGACGCGCGACCTCGAACTGACGATCGAGACCATCGAGACGCCGTTGCAGCCGATGGACGCGCCGATCCTGGAAGGCAAGAAGCTGGTCTTCGCCTCGATCCTGCGCGCCGGCAACGGCCTGCTGGAAGGCATGCTCGACCTCGTGCCCTCGGCCCGCGTCTCGCATATCGGCGTCTATCGCGATCATGAGACGCTGCAGCCGGTCGAATATTACTTCAAAGCACCGGACKACATATCCGAGCGCCTGATCATCGTCGTCGACCCGATGCTGGCAACCGGCAATTCCTCGATCGCCGCGATMGACAAGCTGAAGGAGCGCGGCGCCCATAATATCCGCTTCCTCTGCCTGCTCGCCGCCCCGGAAGGCATCGCCAATTTCTGCAAGGCGCATCCGGACGTCCCCGTCTTCACGGCGGCGATCGACAGCCATTTGAATGAAAAGGGCTATATCGTTCCCGGCCTCGGCGACGCCGGCGACCGGATGTACGGCACGAAGTAAATCCCGCCGTCATATCTGCTTTTTTTGCCTGGCAGCCCCCAACTGCCGGGCTTTTTATTGATCTGTTTAGCGGCCTGTCAGCGAAGCAGTCTTAAACTGGCTGGATCGATGGGCTCGACATGGCGAAGCCCATGGGAAGGATCTCGCCGATGCTCGTTCGCGTTCTTGTGTTTGCCGGTATCATTGCCGCTGCGGCTACGCAGGTTCCCGCGTTGCTCGGCACGCAAACGGCAAGCAACGAAAGCTCGGCGCCMGCAGTCAAGGTTGCCGTGCCGCAGCAGCCTGCCGCGACGCCGGCGGCATATGGGAGCGTGTTGTTGCCCGCAGGCGCCGGTGGTCACTACGAGGGCGACTTCAAAGTCAATGGCCGGCCGGTGCATGGCATGATCGATACGGGCGCAACCTATGTGGCGATCAATGAGAGCACGGCCCGCCGGCTCGGCATCAGCGGCAGCGATCTCGATTATCGCTACACCACGCAGACGGCCAACGGCCCGTCCAAGGTGGCTCTCGTCAAACTCGACCGTCTCGAGATCGGCACGATCAAGGTCCGCGATGTCGACGCCGTGGTTGCGAAAGACAGCGCATTGAGCACGACATTGATCGGCATGAGCTTTCTGAAAAAGCTCAATTCCTATAGTGCCGAAAACGGCTCACTGCGTTTGACGCAATAATTGCCGGTTAAATCCGCGCAACGATCACCGGCGGCAGAACAGGTGCGGCGTCGCCGATCCGATAGTTTGCGCTGAGATCGGCTACGGCTTTTTCAGCGCTCGTCTCGTCGGCAGCATGAACGGTTGCGATGCGATCGCCTTTGCTGACCTTTGTTCCGAGCGGCAGGATATCGCTAAAGCCGACGCGATGGTCGATCTTGTCCTGTGGATGACGGCGACCACCGCCGAGATCGATGACGCTCATGCCGATGGCGCGGGCATCGCAGGCGACAAGCCAACCGTCCGAAGACGCAAGAACAGGCTTCTGCACCGGCGCGGCCGTCAAATATTTGTCCGGGTGATCCAGCAGATCGGCAGGGCCGCCGAGGGCTTGGACCATGCGAGCGAAAAGCTCGGCCGCCTTGCCGGAAGAGAGTGCTTTATGCGCTTTTGCCTCCGCCTCGAGCAATGTCTTTGCGATCCCGGCTTGCGTCAGCATCTCGGCAGCGAAGGCCAGCACGACCGTCTCCAGCCGCGTGTTCGCCTTACCACCCCTGAGGAAATCCAGGCAATTGCGGAGTTCGACGACATTGCCGGCGGCATCTGCCAGCGGCTGATTCATGTCGGTGATCAAAGCCGAGGTCTTGACGCCGGCGCCATTCGCCACCTCGACTAGCGATCGGGCCAGCGTCTCGGCCTCCTCCAGCGAGGTCATGAAGGCGCCATTGCCGATCTTGACGTCCAGCACCAGCGTTTCGAGGCCGGCGGCCAGCTTTTTCGACAGGATCGAAGCAGTGATCAGCGGCACGGAATCGACCGTGGACGTGACATCGCGCACGGCATACAGCTTGCCGTCGGCAGGCGCCAAGGTTCCCGTCTGGCCGATAATGGCGCACCCCACCTCGTCCACCACCTTGCGGAAGTGGCTCGCATGCGGGGTGATGCCGTAGCCTGGGATCGATTCCAGCTTATCCAGCGTGCCGCCGGTGTGGCCGAGGCCGCGGCCGGAAATCATCGGTACGGCGAGGCCGCAGGCAGCGGCGATTGGCGCCAGCATCAGCGACACATTATCGCCGATGCCACCCGTCGAGTGCTTGTCGGCGATCGGCCTGTCGATGCCGGACCAGGAGAGCATATCGCCGGAGCGGGCCATGGCCAGCGTCAGCGCCACGGTTTCCTCACGCGTCATGCCGCTGTACCAGACGGCCATGGCGAAAGCACCAATCTGGCTTTCGGCCAGCTCATCGCGGGCAAGGGCCGCAATGAAGGCGTCGATATCGCTGACGTGAAGCGTGCCGCCGTCCCGCTTCCGCCGGATGATCTCCTGCGGAATCATCGCTCAGTAGCCGGATGCCGCCGCGGTGGACTGCCCGCCGCCGAGCACATTGAGGATATCGTCGAGCAGGCTCGATGCGCCGAAACGGAACGTCGAGGGCATGGCCCAATCCGGCGCCATGATGGTCTCAGCAAGGCTCAGATAGAGAGCCGCATCGGCGACGGAGCCGATGCCGCCGGCCGGCTTGAAACCAACCTTGCGGCCGCTCTGGCGGATCGCCCGCAGCATAATGTCGGCGGCTTCCAGCGTCGCGTTGACGGTGACCTTGCCGGTGGAGGTCTTGATGAAATCGGAGCCGGCCTCGATTGCCAGTTCGGAAGCACGGCGGATCAGCGCCACGTCCTTGAGTTCGCCGGTTTCGAGAATGGTCTTCAGTAGCACCGGCCCCGTGCATTCGGCCTTAACTGCGGCAACCATGTCGGTGACGGCCTGCTCGTTGCCGGCCAGCAGTGCACGATAGGGAATGACGAGATCGATCTCATCGGCACCATCGGCGATCGCCTCGCGCGCTTCGGCGGCGACGTCGGCCACTTCCATATCGCCGGCCGGGAAATTCACCACGGTCGCGATCCTCACCGCATGGTCGGTTCCGAGAATGCCGCGTGCCTGGGCGACGAAACGCGGCCAGATGCAGATAGCGGCGGTGTTGCCATAGGGCGACTGAGCGCGTGCACAGAGCGTCTCGATCTGCGCCGGCGTGCAATCGTCCTTAAGGTTGGTGAGATCGAGAAGGGAAAGCGCAACGGCCGCCGTTTCTCTGAGGGAATGGCTCGTCATTGGTCGTTTCCTCCGTCCGCAATCATTTCTTTTAAGATGGCGGCAAGGCGAGCGCCGCCGACCGGGGCCATGTCCTTCGTCTCTTCATGCGTGAGCTCGGCGCCGGTCATGCCAGCCCCATAATTAGTAATGACGGAGGCCGCTGCAACCCTCAGGCCGAAAAGACGCGCAAGAATAACTTCCGGCACCGTCGACATGCCGACGGCATCGGCGCCCAGAATGCGGGACATGCGGATTTCCGCCGGGGTTTCGAAGCTCGGGCCGGAGAACCACATATAGACGCCATGCGACAGCTTGATCTCGGCCTTTTCCGCCGCCTTGCGCATGCGCATGATCAGGTCGGTATCATAGGCATTGGTCATGCCGACGAAACGCTTGTCGCTTTCTTCGCCGATCAGCGGGTTCATGCCGGAATAATTGATGTGGTCGGTGATCTGCATCACCGATCCCGGCGGCATTTCTTCGCGCAGCGATCCGGCCGAATTGGTGAGGATCAGTGTCTCGACGCCGAGAGCCTTCAGCGTCTCGATCGGCACGCGCATGGCGTTGGCGTCGCCCTTTTCATAATAATGCACACGGCCGGACAGCATGAGGACCGGCACATCGCCGAGATAACCGGCGACCAGCGTGCCGGCATGACCAGAGACGGCACTGACGGGGAAATCGGGAAGATCGGCATAGGGAATGCGCACGGCATCCCTGACCTGATCGACCAGGGAACCAAGGCCGGAGCCGAGGACGACGCCGTAGCGCGGCTGAAGATCACCGAGCTTTGCGGCCAAGAGGTCGGCGGCGGCGGTCATCCGAGTATCTCGGTTTCGAAGCTGAAGGGCAGCATCTCGTCCATGGTCATGGTCTTCTTCACCCCGGTTTCGTCGCAGAGATAGATGCGCGTTTCCTTGCTGGCAAATTCGGCGATCTTCTGCCGGCACCCGCCACAGGGCGGGCAGAGCGGCAGCTTTTCGGCGATGACGGCCATTTCGACGATCTTCTTGGCGCCGGCCATGATCATATGGCTGATCGCGGTCGGCTCGGCGCACCAGCCCTGCGGAAAGGACAGGTTCTCGATATTGGCGCCGGTGTAGACCTTGCCGTCCTCGGCACGGATCGCCGCGCCGACAGGGAATTTCGAATAGGGGGCATGGGCAAACGCCATCGCTCCGCGAGCGGCCTCGAACAGATCATGCGACATGGATCAGCGCTCCTTGGTGTAGGGCACGCCGCCCGCCTTTGGCGGTTTGGCGACGCCGATGAAGCCTGCGAGCAGGATACAGGTCAAGATATAGGGCAACGCCTGGAAAATCTGCACCGGCACTTCACCGATGCCAGGCACCGCCTTGCCCTGCATGAAATTGGCGAAAGCATCGAGAAAGCCGAAGAGCAGGCAGGTGAACATGACCGGCACCGGCTTCCATTTGGCGAAGATCAGCGCCGCGAGCGCGATATAGCCCTTGCCCGCCGACATGTTGTTGATGAAGGCAGCCGATTGGGCAATGGCAAGATAGGTGCCGGAGAAGCCGCAGAGAATGCCGGCGACGATCAGCGACCGATAGCGCAGCCACTCGACGGAGATGCCGGCCGTATCGACGGCGCCCGGATTTTCGCCGACGGCGCGCAGGCGAAGGCCGAAACGGGTGCGATAGAGGATCCACCAGGAAATCGGCACAGCAAGGAAGGCGAGATAGGTGAGGATATTGTTGCCGGAGATGACGTTGGCATAGAGCGGCCCGATGAAGGGCACGTCATGAATGGCGGCGGCGCCCGGCAGCGTGATCGAAGCGAAACGCGCCTCGGCCGGCAGCGTCGGCGTGCGCCCGCCCTGGCCGAACCAGGCCTGGCCAAGCACGATGGTCAGGCCGGCGGTCAGGAAGTTGATTGCAACACCGGAGACGATCTGGTTGCCGCGATTGGTGATCGAGGCGAAGCCATGCAGCAGGCCAAAGGCGACCGATATGACAATGCCGGCGCCGAGACCAGCCCAGGCCGAACCGGAGACGGAGGCGACACAGGCGGCGGCGAAGGCGGATGCCAGCATCTTGCCTTCGAGGCCGATGTCGAAAATGCCGGCGCGCTCGGAAAACAGGCCGGCAAGAGCCGTGAAGATCAACGGAATCGACAGGCGGATGGTCGAGCCAAGTATGCTGATGAGGAGATCATAATATTCCATCGTCCGATCCTCACGTCGTGGCGAATTTTTGATAGGTGCGCACCAGCGCGGGCCGGAACATATATTCGAGGGCGCCGGCGAAGAGGATGACCAGACCCTGGATGACCACGATCATGTCGCGCGTAATGTTGGGCATGTCGAAGGAAAGCGCATCGCCACCCTGATAGAGAATGCCGAACAGGATCGCCGCCAGGATGATGCCGACCGGATGGTTGCGGCCCATCAGCGAGACGGCGATGCCGACGAAACCGGCGCCGAGCACGAACTCGACCTGCAGGCGCGCCGAAGCGCCCATCACCGGATTGAGCGCCATCATGCCGGCCAAACCGCCCGAGAGCAGCATGGCGATGATGACCGTGCGGGCATAGGGAATGCCGGCATAGACGGCAGCCGTTGGGCTCAAGCCCAGCGTGCGCATTTCATAGCCGAGCTTGGTACGCCAGACGAGCAACCAGACGAGGAAGCACATGACCAGCGCGATCAGGAAGGAAACGTTAAGGGGCGCCGCACCGATCGTCGAACCGAAGATGCCCATCAGCCAGTCCAGCTTCGGAAGCTGGCCGCCCGCGAGGAAAGTGCGGGTTTCCGGCGCCATCTTGCCGGGCACGATCAGCACATGCACCAGGATGAAATTCATCATCGCCGAGGCGATGAAGTTGAACATGATGGTGGTGATGACCACATGGCTGCCGCGCTTGGCTTGGAGCCAGGCGGGAATAAGAGCCCAGAGCGCGCCGAAAATGGCTGAACCGATGACCGCGAAAGGCATCGTCACGTACCAGGGCACATACTTATCGAGCGTCAGCGCCACCAGCGCGCAGCCGAGGCCGCCGACATAGGCCTGACCTTCGGAGCCGATGTTGAACAGGCCGGCATGGATGGCCACGGCCACCGACAGACCGGTGAAAATGAAACTCGTGGCATAGAACAGCGTGAAGCCGATGCCCTCGCCGCTCCCGAGCGCGCCCTGCAGCAGCAGGTTCAGCGCATCCAGCGGGCTTTCACCGATGAACCAGACCACGAGGCCGGAAATCAGGAAGGCGATAATGAGGTTGATGACCGGGATCAGGCCATAATTGATCCAATTGGGAAGCGGAACGGAAGCAGTGCTCATCAAGGCCTCATGCGGCAATGCCGGCCATCATCAGGCCGAGTGTCTGTTCACCGGCGTCAGCCGTTTTCTCGCCGACGATGTGGCCGGCGAACATGACGAGGATGCGGTCCGAAAGCGCGCGGATCTCATCCAGCTCCACCGATACCAGCAGGATCGCCTTGCCGGCATCGCGCATTTCGATGATGCGGCGATGGATGAATTCGATGGCGCCGATATCGACGCCGCGTGTCGGTTGGCCGATCAGCAGGGCCTTCGGATCGCGCTMGATCTCGCGGGCAACGACGATCTTCTGCTGGTTGCCGCCCGAAAAATTGGCTGTTTTCAGCCGGGCGTTCGGCGGGCGAATGTCGTATTTCTCGATCTTCTCCAGCGCATCCTTGCGCATGGCGTCGAGATCGAGCATGCCGCCGCGCCCATATTTGGTGTCGCGGTGATAGCCGAGAATGGAATTTTCATATTCCTCAAACTTGAGGACGAGGCCCATGTGATGGCGGTCTTCCGGGATATGGGCAAGGCCAAGCTCACGCAGCGCTGCCGGGTCGGCGATACCGATCGGCTCGCCATGCAGGTAGATTTCGCCGGACGCCGGCTTACGGATGCCGGCGATCGCCTCCAACAGTTCCGACTGGCCGTTGCCGGCAACGCCGGCGATACCGACGATCTCGCCGGCTCGGACATCGAAGGAAACATTGTCGACCATGGTCACGCCACGGCCATCCTTGACGGTCAGGTTGCGAACGGAAAGCACGACCTCTCCGGGATGGGCGGAGCCTTTTTCGACGCGCAGCAACACGCGACGGCCGACCATCAGCTCGGCGAGCTCTTCGACGGTGGTTTCCGCCGTCTTGCGCGTGGCGACCATTTCGCCGCGGCGCATGACCGATACCGTATCGGTGATCGCCATGATTTCGCGCAGCTTATGGGTGATGAGGATGATGGTCTTGCCCTGGTCGCGCAACACGCGGAGGATTCGGAACAGATTGTCGGCTTCGGCTGGCGTCAAAACGCCGGTCGGCTCGTCCAGGATCAGGATCTCGGCGCCACGATACATGGCCTTCAGGATCTCGACGCGCTGCTGCTGACCGACGGGAAGCTCCTCGATCAAGGCGTCCGGATCGACATCGAGGCCGTAATCCGTCTCCAGGCGCCTCAGTTCGGCGCGGGCGGCCGTGACACCCTTCGCCAACAAGGCGCCGCCCTCGGCGCCGAGCATGACGTTTTCCAGCACGGAGAAATTGTCGACCAGCATGAAATGCTGGTGCACCATGCCGATCCCAGCGGCAATCGCCGTCTGGCTGTCGCGGATGGCGATAGGATTGCCGTTGATGCGAATCTCGCCACTGTCGGCATGATAGAAGCCGTAGATGATCGACATCAGAGTCGACTTCCCGGCACCGTTCTCACCGATGATCCCGTGGATCGAGCCCTTGGCGACGGTCAGGTTGATATCTTTGTTGGCATGAACAGCACCGAACTTCTTGTCGATGCCCACGAGTTCGATGGCAGGCGTTTGGCTCACTACGCAGCTCCAGAAATCAGACTTCCGGATAAGAAAAGGGCGTATGACGTTTTGGATACGTCATACGCCCTTATTTCATATCAGCTCTTCGGGCAGGCGTTGTCGGTCGTGTAGTCGTGGACCTTGATCTTGCCGGCAATGATATCGGCGGTCGCCTTGTCGACGGCAGCCTTCATTTCCGGCGTGACGAGCGGCTTGTTGTTGTCGTCCATGGCCGCGCCGACGCCCTCTTCCTTGAGGCCGAGCTCCTGCGTGCCGGCGGTGAACTTGCCGTTCTTGGAGTCGGTGAAGGCGTTATAGACGGCGAGGTCGACGCGCTTGACGACGGAAGTCAGGACCGAACCCGGATGCAGATAGTTCTGGTTGCTATCGACGCCGACCGAGAGCTTCTTGTTGTCGGCGGCCGTCTGCAGCACGCCGAGGCCGGTCGCGCCGGCAGCCGCGTAAACAACGTCGGCACCCTGGTCGATCTGGTTCTTGGTGAGCTCGCCGCCGCGAACYGGGTCGTTCCAGGCAGCACCGGTCGTGCCGGTCATGTTCTGGAAGACTTCGATCTTCGGATTGGCAGCGCGGGCGCCCTGCTCATAGCCACATTCGAACTTGCGGATCAGCGGAATGTCCATGCCGCCGACGAAGCCGATCTTGCCGGACTTCGAAGCCATGGCAGCCATGACGCCAGCCAGGTAGGAACCTTCGTTTTCCTTGAACTTGACGGAGCGAACGTTCGGCAGATCGAGGCTGTCGTCGATCAGAACGAACTGGGTCTTCGGATATTCAGCGGCAACCTTCTGCAGAGCGGACGTCCAGGCGAAGGAGACGGCGATAACTGGATTGAAGCCCTTGCTGGCGAAGTTGCGCAGTGCCTGTTCGCCCTGGGTGTCGCCCGTCGGCTCGAAGTCGCGATAGGCGACGCCGGTTTCCTTCTTGAACCTTTCGGCGCCGTTATAGGCAGCTTCGTTGAAGGACTTGTCGAACTTGCCGCCGGTGCCATAAACGATCGCCGGCTTGATGTCGGCCGCAAGCGCCGTTGCCGACATGGCAGCCAAGGCGAAAAGGGTCAAAAGGGATTTTTTCATGAGTTGCAGCCCTATTGTTGCTATCTTGTTGGGTCCTCCCGCAAGCCCGTTGACCGGACATGTCTGCGGAACCGCCGGCCTCCCCCGAGGCCAAGCTGGCGCGCATCCTTGCATGGCTGCAGGAAAAATTCACGAGAAATTTTTCAGTTGGTAAAGATTTGTGGGAATTGCCAAAAACCCGCTCAAAGGAGCTGATTTCTGAACATTTTCGCCCTCAAACTGCAATTTTATTAGTCAAGCGAGGGCCGACAACAGATGTCGCAGGAACGACCTCGAAGGTTTACCACGCTCGCGATCAGTTGTCTTGATACCCTCGCGATCTATATCAGCGCGATTGCCTGAAACATGACTCGATCGCTCGATCTTCGGCCGTCGTGTCGAGATCCCAATTCCCAGATCAGAGATTTTTCGTCATCGAAGCCAGAACCTCTTGCAGGCTGGTTCGGCCTCGTCTTACGTCTCCAACCCCTGGCTCGACATCGATCCGCCCGGCATTGTGGGCGTCATACAGTTGACCGGCGCTCCCATATGAATTCCAAGCCGATGAAACGGTGTCGCGGGCAAGTATGTAAGGCCGGCAGTGAAATTCCGGCGCTCTGCCTTTATGCCGAAGGGGCCGAGGTCGTGGTCAAGCAAGTTCCTTCTCCCCTCTCCGGCGCCTGGTTGACTGAATTCAACGCGTCAGCGAAGTCTCAGACGCTGAAGCGGCCTGCGACAGGCGGCTTCTTGTAGGCGATCATCCACAGAAGCAGCGAGATCACCAGGAACACCGCGAACGTCGGCTGGAACAACAGCCACTGCACGGCCAGATCATAAAGGCGCGGATGGATGTAATAGGAAATCAGCGATTGGACGGTTGCAAGCGAGGATGGGCTGACATCGTTCCAAGCGTCCTCCATCGGCGTCACCACGACGGCGGAGGCAGCAACCGATTGAATGGAATCGATAGTTCCGGCGATCACCGCAACGACCAGCGCGACAAGGCTGGCAAAACGCAACAAAAAGCGCATCGTATCCTCCGCATACTCATTACTCCATCGGCCATAAACGACTGGCCGACCGCACTCTGCGCCATCCTTCTTCTTAGATAAGTTGAGAGCCAGACAAGCGCAATGGACCAAAGGTCTGGAGTTTTCTGTCGGGAAGTCAAAAATCTGTCAGATTCGGGTTGATCCTAAGAAATTCATCGGTATATATCGCGGCCGTTCCGACGATTTGCCTCCTGACCGGTTGCGAAACGCCAAAGGACAGGTGGCCGAGTGGTTTAAGGCGCACGCCTGGAACGCGTGTGTACGTGAAAGCGTACCGAGGGTTCGAATCCCTCCCTGTCCGCCATCAAATCAACAAGCGGTTGATTTTTCATCTTATTGTCCTTTCGTTTGTGCAACTTTCCCGCTTTGGTTGGACAGATTTCATGCTGACAGCGATGTCGGCGGCCGCGGCAATGCCCGCCGAAACGTTCCTCAAAATCCCCAGCCTCTGCTCGTCAGACCAAACGCGTTGGCGTTCCTGGCCGGTCAAAATCTCCATGCGTGCCAAAGCTCACCTTCATTACGGAATTAATTCCGTGACTTCGCTGCTTTGCACCCGCTCGAAAAGAAGCGCTCGGGTTTAACAAGCGATCCATTGTGACCAAGCAGACAACCGGTCGAAGTCAGTTCTTATCGGAAGCTCGCTGCCTCTGTGCTTCACCAAAACAAGCGTTGAATCGCTTCTGGTGGTCAACTTGTGAGAAGCACGAGGCTAGTTTTTCGCAATAAGCCGCATCCTCATTAATTTCCGCCTGAACATCGCGGGCATTCATCGAAGCAATAATACTTGCGAACTCCGCTGGATTTTGAGTGCTACTTGGCAATTTTTCTAAGACGTTAACACTCTCGTTGGCGCGCTGCGCATCGGCAGCAATCGTCTGCTTGAATATCTCGGCGGCGGCGTTGACGCAAAGTTGTTCGCTAGCTGACAGCTTCTGCTGGGAGGGCGTAGGGTCCTCCTTGAAGAGAAAATTTGCGCCGACAAGTAACGCTATGATTATAACAGCGCTTAGCGCACCCCCTTTAAGGGCCATGGGCCGTTCCTCTATGTATTTGTCTTTGGTGTAGGTGTCGAAACCGCCCCTACGAACCGAGTGCCTCGGAGAGTTTCATTCCTCCAAGCAATTCGGGTGTCCAATCAAGGAGCCCCCGAAGATCGTGAGCAAAGCCAAATTCTTCGATCCGAAGCCGCTGCTCGGTGAATTTGTGTCCGTTGTCATCTACTTCAGAAAGCTCATGCTCTACGATCCGGGAACCGAACGAGCCAACGCCCACTCCGATAACATTTCCATCGAGTGTATAAACAGGGCAGCCACTCATGCCCGGACTTAACAGAAAGCTAAGTTCGAAACCGTCAGGATGAGATGAGATCATGTCCCGAGGAAGAGTGAGACGTTGAACCTGTCCATTTTGCCCCCTCAAATTGAGCCAGAGGGCATCACCGTCCTTTACATGCACAGATGAAGGATACCCTAGGGATCGGACTTCCTCGAAGATACCAACATGTGCGCTTTTCGCGAACAAAGGCGTGCCCGGAAAGTAGTCCAAACGACCTATCGCGATGTCATAGGGATGGGCAGCGAACTCCCAGAGTGAAAGAGGGTAGATAACGCTATCGACAGATTGCCCGTTATCCGCTTTTGCGCACAAACCAATTAGCCAACCTTCTTTTTCGGCTTCGGCGGTGGCCTGATCCATTACGTGTCGCGCGGTTAAAAAACATCCCTTTGAACCACAAAAGAAAGCACTACCGACCAGCCTCCGCAGACCGGCCTTTCTGCCCTCTTCAGCGTAGAGGCAGACGGGAACGACGTAGGATTGCAGGACATGGTTGATCACTCTCGGAACTCCAGTTTAGTGACTCCACCGTCCTTACCCGGTCGGAAATCGCATTGCTTAAAATGGCGACCTTGGGCTGAAACTTTAGGGCGAACCTAAGTAAGAAGCGATCAAGTTATACTTGATTTCCGACGGAGACGCAGCGATTTTGTTGCCGACGACTCATGGAACTCGCCTAGGCTGTCGTACATCTCAAACAATAGGCGTGCAGTCGCGGCCAACTCATATATCCACGTACTGATATCGAGAAATTTTCAACTTCAAAGATAGGGAGCAATTCCTGCGTATACCCGCTCCGAGCTGCGGTAAGGAGCCAAGAGGCATTTTGCTAAAGGCAGTTCCTGGCAAATTGCCGTATAGACCACCCATCCAAGCCAAGGGATACGATCTAGGATAAATGCTCCAAGCCAATATCTTGAGATCCAACATCGTCTACGATATTCGTGGACTTGTGCCGTAGCCGTGGAAATGGGTTCGAATGCCGCTAAAATCAGAGGTTATTCCAAATCTCGGAGCCGCACCGACGGCGTCCGACATCATCCTTAAGTTCATTCGCGAGTCGATTATCGACGGCACTTTGGACGAGGGCGAGCCCATCCGCCAAGATGACGTCGCGCGGATGTTMAACGTCTCGAAAATTCCGGTGCGGGAGGCTTTGAAGCGGCTTGAAGCGGAAGGGCTCGTCGCATTCCAGCGGAACAAGGGCGCCGTTGTAACGTCTGTTTCCGAACCCGAAATCGTTCAGATTTTCGAGGTCCGCGCAATATTGGAATCCAGCGCAATCCGGTTTTCGATCCCGAATATGACCGAGGCTACGTTCGAGCGAGCGCAAGCCTACTGCGATGCCTTCGCGCTGGAAACCAACGTCGCAAGGTGGGCCGAACTCAACTGGCAATTCCATTCCTGCCTCTACGAGGATGCCGATCGCCCATATCTACTAAGCATGATCAGATCCGTGAATGACCGGATCGAGCGGTATCTGAGGGTCCAGCTTTCCCTCTCAAGCGGACAGGAAACTGCGGACCGAGAGCACAGGCAGATTCTGGACCTATGCCGCAAACGTAACGTCGATGAGGCGGCTGCGCTGGTTCATGCCCACATCATGCGGGCCTGCGAATCTCTGCTGGCGCATCGACCCAAAGCGACCGATAAATCGTAAACCTCCGCTGTCGAGGTGATAGCGGAGTACGACTAAGCCAAGGCGACAGTCGACCGTAGGGGGAGACCCCTACGCTGAGAAAAAGCCGCAAATCGCCTCGAATACGCTGCGAGGCATCTTCAGCCCCTGTGACGACGGCGGAGGGTATGGAATGCCGTCCACACCCGGAATGAACACGCCGTGATCCTGCAGGCGGAGGGCTTGCTTATGCGCGCGGCCAACGCGATCATCACCATCAGGGCCTGGCATGACGGCAATGACCGTCAATCCTACTGCCGGAGATGCGTCGCCCGACCTGAAGTCTGGCGTGTCCAACGACCACGGCCCTCCCGAAAGGCCCGCGGAGAGCATTTCCACCAGCAATGCTACATTCGCGCCTTTGCGGCCGCCGAAAGGCAATAGGGCTCCGGTCAGTGCCTTGGCGGGATCGCGGGTATCCATTCCATTTTCGTCCACCGCCCATCCTTCCGGGATCGGCCGGCCCTCGTTAGCCGCAGCGACGATGTTGACGTAAGCCGTCGCGCTCGAAGCCTGGTCGATGATCAATGGCAGCGATCGATCCCCCAGCGGAAATCCAAACGCCATCGGATTTGTGCTGTAGACGGCCGGGCCACCCGCCTTTGCAACCACCATAGCGTTTGCATTCGTCGCCGCGAGCCCAACGATCCCCTCTTCGGCAAGCCTGCGGACGTAATAACCTAGTTCTCCCGCCGTGTAGCTATTGGTTTGGGTGAAGACGGCAATTCCAAAATTTCGCGCCGCTTCGATTAAACCCTGGAATGCGAGGTCGAAGCCGAGTTGCGCTATGCCCTTGTCGGCGTCGGAGACAAAGAATGCAGGGAAGGGACGCGTTAGGGTGGGCGTTGGATCGCACTTGATGCGCCCTTCACGAAAGCTGTTGAGGTAGTCCACCATATGCGGAAAACCGAGCGTGGCTGGACCGTAGAGTGCGGCGGACAATGTCGCGTTCACAAGCGAGCGGGTACTTGATGGGTCGGCACCGGCTGCGAGACATGCTCGTGTCGCCAGCTCTTCGGCTTCCGCTTGAGTGAGTTCTACCTCTTCATTCATGTCAAATATCCAATTCCGTTTTGTCCGGCTGGCTAGAATCTGTAGCAGCCTTGGCGTTGTGCCAGCACCCCATTTGGTGCGCTGGCATCCAGTTCGGATAGAATGAAATATCAGCTTCCAGCCTGGAGACTAGGCCCAGGTATCTCCGACTGTGAAACCCTCGGTGAACGGATCATCATTGTCCAATACAATTGTATTCAATCCGTAGATCCAGCTCGTACCGGAGACGGTCGGGACGACGGCGCGCTTGTCCCCGATTGTTGCCTCTTCGACAAGGCGACCGGTATAAATGTTGCCCAGAATGCCTTGATGTCGAAACGCCTGATTAAGCGGCAATTCACCTTTTGCATGCAGCACGGCCATTTTTGCGCAGGTGCCAGTGCCACAGGGGCAGCGATCAAGTGCTCCGGTCCAGGTGGCGGGATTGTCCCAGGAAAAATCTCCCGAGGCCATCGTCACCGCATTTTTCCAGTCGGCATTCGGGTCGTCTGTCGGCCCGGAAAGCTGCGAGATCGTGATGCCCACGCCCGGATAGTCCGGATGCATGACCGGCAACTGTTCGATGGCTGCCTGCCTGATCATCGATGAAACGCGCGCAATCTCTCTGCCGTACTCCGGTATCAATTCAAGACCAGGGAACTGGCGGACATCCGCGATGGCATAGAACATCCCGCCCCAGCCAACATCGACAGTGACCTTACCGAGATGTGGCACATCGATTACAGCGTCGAGGTGGGCTGCAAATGCCGGAACATTCTTGAACGTGACGTTCTTGACCTTGCCGTCTTTGCATTCCGCCTTGACGCGGATCAGTCCGGCGGGAGCCTCGAGAACCAGCTCGGTGACGGGCTCTTTCATGGGAAGCATGCCCATTTCCAGCAATACGGTCACCACCGAAATGGTATTGCCGCCAGACATCACGGGATATTCGATCTGCTCCATGATCACATAGCCAGCATCCGCTTCAGGATGGGAGGGCGGCACGATGATATTGCAGCAATGCGCCGAATAGCCGCGCGGCTCACGCAATAGCAGCTTGCGTAGCTGATCGTCGTTGCTTTCAAGCCATTTCATCTTCTCGTAGACCGAGTTCCCAGGGATGTGCGGAATGCCCCCAGTGACAACGCGCATTGGCGTGCCGGCGTGCGTATCAACAGCGTGAATTGTTCTTTTGAACCCCATATCGACCGATCCCTGTGCTTGAGTGTTCATTTGATTTCGTGGGGAACGAGTGCCTGTAGCGCGATGGGCGCAGGGCATTCTTTTCGTTCCCCCCGGGCGTCAACTATCGATATCGTATACGATATCCTTATGTGAATAACGTATACGATCTTCGATCGAGGTCAAGTGGTATTCTCAATTAGGGACCCATTCCGCATTGCGTGCGGCCTGCAGACTTGGCACAACTGGCGGCATGTTCGATCATTCCTCCTGGCTGATCCTCGCCACCGCCTTGACCTTTTTTCTCGCCGGCATCGTCAAGGGCGTCACCGGCATGGGCTTGCCGACGGTTGCCATGGGGTTGCTTGGCACCATCATGCCGCCGGTTGCGGCAGCGGCCCTGCTGATCGTGCCGTCCTTCGTCTCCAATATCTGGCAATTATTCGCCGGACCGCGTTTTGCTGCACTCGCCGGCAGGCTTTGGGCCATGCTGCTCGGTATCCTGATCAGCACGGTTGCCACCTCCTCGCTTCTGGCGAGCGGTAATACTCGCTGGACCACGATGGCGCTCGGGACCGCCCTGATGATCTATGCCGGCTATACCCTATTTGCCCGGCAATTGGCCGTGCCGAAGCGGGCGGAGCCCTGGCTATCGCCCCTGATCGGGCTGATGACCGGCGCTGTCACCGGGGGCACCGGTGTCCTCGTCATTCCCGCCGTTCCCTATCTGCAGGCTCTCGGATTGGGCAAGGACGATCTGATCCAGGCTCTCGGGCTTTCCTTCACGGTTTCGACCATCGCGCTTGCGATCGGCTTGGCCTCGCGCGGTGCTTTTCAGCTCGACAATCTGGCGATGTCCTCTCTCGCTGTCGCGCCGGCGCTGCTCGGAATGTGGCTGGGACAGGCGATCCGGCGGAGGGTCAGCCCCGCAACGTTTCGCCGATGGTTCCTGATAGCCCTCATCCTGCTCGGTGCGGAGCTGGCCCTGCGCCCGTTCTTCTAGCGCAACATCGGCCGGCAAAGCCGCTCTTCCGGGTTTCGAGTTCACGGCGTCATGCGATATAAGGGCGGTGTCAGGGAGGCGGATCAGCATGGAATTCCAGGACGACGATCTCGAAAAATTTGCCGCAGATGGCGCGGCGGCGCTGCCGGCCGCGGATGTCCAGGGTTATGTCGAACACGACGGCGCCCGCATCTGGTATGCGGCCTATGGCGCGGGCATGCCGGTGATCCTGCTGCATGGCGGTCTCGGGAACAGCGGCAATTGGGGGTACCAGGTTCCGGCCTTGATCGAAGCCGGCTACCGGGCAGTCGTCATCGACAGCCGCGGCCATGGGCGCAGCACGCGCGATGTGCGGCCCTATAGCTATGAACTGATGGCGTCGGACGTCTTGGCGGTGATGGACAGGCTGCGCATCGAAAAGGCAGCCGTCGTCGGATGGAGCGATGGGGCGTGCACCGGTTTGATCCTCGCGAGGACCAATCCGGCGCGCATTGCCGGCGTTTTCTATTTCGCATGCAACATGGACCCCAGCGGCACGAAGGGATTCGTGCCAACGCCGATCATCGACCGCTGCTTTTCCCGGCATGTGAAGGATTATGCCGCCTTGTCGGCGACGCCGGATCAGTTCGACGCCTTCGTTCAGGCGGTCGGCCTGATGCAGCGGACGGAGCCGAACTATTCCGCCTCCGATCTCGCGGAGATCGACGTACCCGTCGCAATCGTCCACAGCGAACACGACGAATTCATCAAGCGCGAGCATGCCGACCATCTCGCCCGCAGCATCCCCGGTGCCGAGTTCATCCTGCTTTCCGGCGTCAGCCATTTCGCGCCGCTGCAGCGGCCGGCACAGTTCAACGATACGATATTGGCTTTCCTTCGCAAGATTGCGGCGTAGCCTCCGGCAGCGTTCGTCACCATCGAGTCTTGTTTGCGCGGGATTTGGTTGCGCGCGTCCGATTGTTCGGATAAATGATGATCATCATATTTCGAATGTTCCCCCGACCGAACCGCCGCTGATCGGCCCGTCCGCCCAGGGAGCAAAATCCGCTCCAGGCAGGAGATTTCATGACAGCTACCTTATTTTCGCCGCTCGCCGTCGGTCCTTACGAACTGGCGCATCGCGTCGTCATGGCGCCGTTGACGCGCATGCGGGCAAGCCAGCCGGGCAATGTGCCTTCCGCCATGAACGCCGAATATTATGCGCAGCGCGCCTCGCCTGGTGGGTTGATCATTTCCGAAGGCTCGCAGATTTCGCCGAGCGGACAGGGCATGCCGGCAACGCCGGGCATCCATACGCCGGAGCAGATCGCCGGCTGGAAAGCGGTCACCGATGCGGTTCATGCCAAGCGCGGCCGAATATTCCTCCAGCTCTGGCATGTCGGCCGCATTTCCCATTCCTCGCATCAGCCCGGTGGCCTTCCGCCATGCGCCCCCTCGGCGATCGCGGCTTCCGGAAATGCTTTCACGGCATCATTCGAACGCGTGCCCTTTGAGACACCGCAGGCGATCGATACCGATCTGATGCCGCTACTGATCGACGTCTATGGCCAGGCCGCGGCCAATGCGAAGGAGGCCGGTTTCGACGGCGTCGAAATCCATGGCGCCAACGGCTATCTAATCGAACAATTCCTGCAGGCCCGTTCGAACCACCGCACCGACCAATATGGCGGATCGATCGAGAACCGGACACGCCTGCTGCTCGAAGTGATCGAAGAAGTATCCAGGCTCTGGGGTTCGGATCGCGTCGGTGTCCGCCTCTCTCCCTTCGGCATTGCCAACGACAGCGGCGAGGACGATCCACTGCGGCTCTACGGTCATGTCATTCGAGAGCTCGACCGTCTGCATCTTGCCTATCTGCATCTGATCGAGCCGCGCGCCAGCGGTGCAGGCCAAGCCGAAGTCGACCACAAGAACGTACCGTCGGCAGCCGAGCTCTTCCGCCCCGCCTGGTCGGGAACCTTGATCGCCGCCGGCAATTTCAAGCCCGAAACCGCCGAGGCGGCCCTTGCCGCCGGCCATGCCGATGCCATCGCCTTCGGCCGCCTGTTCATAGCCAATCCCGATCTGCCGGAACGCATTCGCCGCGGCGCGGGCCTCAACTCCTATCACCGCCCGACCTTTTACGGCGGCGGCACGGAGGGCTATACGGATTATCMGACACTGGACGCCAGGGAGGCAGCGGAATGAGCACGCCAAGCGCCATCATCGTTGGAGTGGGAGCGGAACAAGGTCTCGGTGCCGCCCTCTGCCGGCTGCTCGCCGACAAAGGCTACCACGTCTTCATCGCCAGCCGGACGCTGGAAAAGATCACCAAGATCGCCGACGCCATCAACGCCTCCGGCGGCAGCGCCGAAGCCATAGAAACCGATGCGACCGACGAGGCGGCAGTAAAGCGGCTGTTCGAGCATGCCTTTGCGCCGCAGGACGACATTGATCCGCCCGACTTCATCGTTTTCAACGCCGGCATTAACCGCCACATCGGCTTTCGCGGTGTCACCGCCGCCGAGTTCGAGGAATTCTGGCGCATCTGCTGCTTCGGCGGCTTCCTCGTCGGGCGCGAGGCGGCCCGGCATCTCGTCCCCCTCGGACGCGGCACGGTGATCTTTACCGGCGCCTCGGCGAGCCTGCGCGGCAAGGCCGGATTTGCGCAGTTCGCCGCCGCCAAGGCAGGCTTGAGGATGATCAGCCAGAGCATGGCACGGGAATTCGGGCCGCTCGGCCTGCATGTCGCCCACACCATCATCGATGGCGGCATCGACGGCGAAAGATTGCGATCAAGGCGGCCGGACGTGCAGGCCGACACGCTGCTCAACATCGATGCCATCGCTGAGACCTACTGGCATATCCACCGCCAGCATCCCTCCGCCTGGACGCAGGAGATCGACCTGCGCCCCTATAAGGAGACCTTCTGAGGCCGACTGCTAGAGCGGGCTAGCGTTTCACGAAATCGCTTGCCCGCTCTCTTTTCCTGGAATTGCTCTAGCCCGCCTGTTGTTCGCCTTCGATGCCTGCGGTCCGCATCTCGATCACCTGGCGGGCAGCCGCGGCGGCCGCATCCTTCTCGCTTGCAACCTGCACAGTCGGGAACGCAAAATGGATGTCGTTTTCATCGAAGGCCTGCTTGATCATCGCCAGGGCGTTGCGGCGGATGACGGAAACTTCGCCGGGCTTGGTGGTGATCGCCAGCCTGATCTCGATCGCGAAATCGCCGAACTGCTCGACGCCCTTCATCTTCAGTGTCTGGATGATGTTGGGTGCCAGTTCCGGATCGTCGAGCAACCGCTGGCCGATCTCCTTGATGATGCGCTTGGTCTTCGCGAGATCGGTGTCGTAGGTGACCTTCAGGATGATCTTGTCGATCGCCCAGTCGCGGTTCATGTTGTTGACCGCTCCGAGCGCACCGAAGGGAACCGTCGCCAGCGGACCGCGCTGATGGCGAAGTTTCACGGAGCGAAGACTGAAGGATTCCACCACGCCCTTGTGATTGCCGCTTTCGATATATTCGCCGATGCGGAAGGCATCGTCCCAGAGATAGAAGATGCCGCTGATGACATCCTTGACAATGGTCTGCGCGCCGAAACCGACAGCGACGCCAACCACGCCGGCACCGGCGATCAGCGGCCCGATCTCGATGCCGAGACCCGACAGCACCATCATGATGGCGATGATGCCGATGACAACGGCAAGGATATTGCGGAAGATCGGCAGCAGCGTGTGCAGCCGGGCGCGCCGGGCCCTCATCTCCTCGCTGTCGTTGACGAGCGGCGCGGATGCCGACAGTTTGCCGTTGATGTAGGTTTTCGATAGATGCCAGAGCAAATCGGCGGCCAGCAGAATGACGATGCCGCCGAGGATGCCGCGGGCCACGCGGTCGATCGTGGATTCAGGCTGCCTCATCATCATGGCTGCCTCGACACCGAGCATGTGTCCGAGCCAGAGGGCGGCAAGCGCGATGATGACCGCACGGACGCCGCGGTCCAGCATCACCGTCGCAAGCTTGCCGGCACCAAGAACGCCGCTGGCCGCATCATGCAGCGCCTCCACCGCCCGCGAGGACACAGAGAGCGCGCGCGGCAGCAGAATGGCGTAGATGCCAAGCCAGAGCAGGCCATTAAAGCCGGTCACCCACAGGCACCAAAGCGCGGCGAAATAGATCGTCAACAGCCATGAGATGACCTTTCTGCCGTTCGCTCCAGGATGCGCAGGGCGCGCCCAGACTGCCTCGACGGCAATCAGGAACAGGCCGATGCCAAGCGTATAGCCGACAAGAGCGCGGGCGCCATCGGAGAAGCCAAGCGGCAGCATGGCCTGGATCACCGCCCAGCCGCAGGCAAAATAGATGACGAACAGCGTGCCTCGCCTATACCAGTATTTCGCAACCCGCCGCCGCTCGGCGATACGCGCGGCGCCGCCATCCTCGTCGAGAACATCGCTCGCCCGACGCATCGCGATCAACTCCATCAACAATCTACCGAGCGAAACCGCCAGCCGCATGGAGACAATCGCGATCACGCAGGCGATCGCAAAACTTTCGATGATCGGCGGCCAGTCGAAGATGAGCAGCGGAACCAGCATAGCCACGCCGTGGACGATGGCCGGCACCACGCCGCCCATGAACTGAAAGCGCGCCGCCTGCAATTCGGTCTCGACCCCAGCCGCCCTTTCGGTAAGCTGCATATGCTTGGCGTTGATCAGGCGCGCCACCACCAGTTCGGCCACCAGACCGAAGAAAAACAGCACCAGTGCCTGGATGCCGATGCGCAGCCGGCCGGCCGCCTCACCTTCGTTTTCAAGCTTCATAGTGGCCGTCATCACCTCGGAAGGCAACGTCATCGCTGCACCAGACACTAGCTCCAAGTGCCGCCGCGTATGGCCAAGGGTATCCGACAATTCCGACATCTGACCGCCGCCGGAGGCAGGCTTGTCCGCGGAAGCAGGCTTGGCATTGAGCTGCGACGTAAGCCACTGCTTGACGTCAGGCTCATTCATCAACTGAATGAGTTCTCGGACCTTTTCCGGGGGCGGCGCGGCAACCGATGGCTCAGCCGCGCTTTGCGCGTGGACCACGGCCGGTACTGAAAAAGCAATAAGACATAGAAGCAGCGCGCCAATCGACCGTCTGCCACCCCCGACAATACTCATATGCGCTGCCCCTCTCGCAATCGGCCCGTTTTTGCAAACTATACGCCATTTTAGTGCGGAAAAGCAGTCGCTTACGCAAGTCATGCAATCAATTAGATGCTGGCATTGCGCATGAGCCGGGGGCACGCTAGGCTTGCAGCGATACCGTTTGGGGATGTTCGCGTGTTCAACTTCCTGAAAAAGCTCTTCGGCGGAGCCAAACGACCGGACGCGCAGATTGAGCCGCCAGCCCCACAGCCCGCCGGGACGTCGGCGATCAAGAGCCTCGATCTCAACATCCCAGACGAAGCGCTGCAAGACGAGGCCCGCTTTGCCGCCTACCTGCAAGAGCGCCTGCCATTTTTCGGCGAAGTGGTCAAAGTCGACTATGATCCCGGCGCCGGCAGCCTGACGCTGCATAGCCGCAACGGCGACACAATGACGAAATTCTTGAGCAACGCGCTATTGGCGCTGCGTGAAAAGAAGGGACAAGCGCGTGCTCAGGCTCTGCTCAACTATCTGAACATGACCGAAGCCCTGGAAGGCGGCGATGAGCTCGACAAGGTGCTGCCGGTGCTGAAATCGCGCAGCTTCGTCGACGTCGCACGGCGGCAGATGATACAGGCAGTMAAGGACGAACCCGATCCGCCGCAATTCGTCTATCTCGATGAAGCCGAGAATCTTGTCAGGCTTTTTGTCGTCAATGGCGAGACCGCGGTCAGCTATGTGATGACCAACGCATTGGACGACTGGGGCATCGACGTCGGCGAACTGGCGGAGACGGCGCAGGCCAATCTCCATAAATTTCTCACTAAGACCGGCGTACAGGTCGCCAAACGCAGTCGGTTTCAATATGTCGAGATCGACGGCCAGTTTGAATCCAGCGTCGCCTTCCTGCCAAAATTCTGGGCCCAGATACAGGACCAATCCGGCGGTGCAGCACCGATCGCGGCCTTCCTGTCACGGGACAAGGTCTTCTTCACTCACGAAAACGACGTTCAAGGACTGCAACTCCTCGAACTGATCAGCGCCGATCTCAGCGACGTGCCCTATGTGATCTCGCCGGATCAATATCGCTGGGAGGGCGGCAAGTGGTCGCTGTTCAAACGGGTGGGGCGGAGTGTGCAGTAGCATGTGATTTGCCCCCTGGGGCGAACAAATACCGACCAGCGTCAACAGACGCCCACTTGTACGAATGCCTCCACACCAGATTCAATTTTTGGAAGAAAATGGTAGGTTGATTGGCTTGACCGCTTCGGAAGGGCTGTCCTTAGCTGCAGATGACGCTTCTGTATCCGTCGCCCTGCGATACCAGTAAGCCGACGCCGACGCATCAGCGGGATGTGCACGCTCCGCATAGACGGCACTAAGACGCTTTTGCGCCCCTGGGTCGCCTTGTTCCGCAGCCTTCGTAAGCCACTTAATCGCCATGTCGCTATCCTTGCGATCGTATTGCGCATAAGTGTAGATCTCGCCAAGGCAGAGTTGGGCGCCTAGATCGCCTTGCTCCGCAGCCTTTGAGAGCCAGATAATTGCCTGATCTACGTCTCGGCTTACACCTTGACCGTTAAGATACATTTGGCCGAGCCAGTATTGGGCCGAGGTTGTTCCCTGCTCTGCCTGCTCGCGGAAACTACCCATCGCCTTCTGAAACCAGAAGTTCGCCTTCGCGGCATCTGGCTCCGCGCCTTCGCCGTCAGAATACATACCGCCAAGCAAATATTGAGCCATGACATCGCCGTCCTCGGCTACCTTGCTCAAGCCAGCTACTGCCTTCTGAAACCAGATATTCGCCTGTTCAGGGTCCGGAGCTACATCGTCTTCGCCAACCGAATAAACGAGACCCAAGCGACGTTCAGCGTAGGGATTGTTTTGATCGGCCGCCTTGCGGAACCAGAAAATGCCTTGCTTAGAGTCTGGCGGTACACCTAGTCCAAAGAAATAAAGGCGCCCCAGGCCGTACTGAGCCGTTGCGTCACCCTGATCCGCCCGTGGCTGCCAATTCAGCAGTGCCGATCTATAGTCACGCTTTGCGAATGCGGCTGTTCCGTCATCCGTTTGCGCGTAAGCGGGTTGCGAGAGGACAAGGCACAATAACAATCCGTAGCCATAATGATTTCGTACCACGGCTGATCCTTGAGTCGAAACGGTAGTGGGGTCCTAGCTTTACAACAATCGGTAGAGCCGTCACATGCTCTATCGAAAACAAGATGATTACACCAGCACCTCTTGATCCACCCGATCCTCGGCGCCGAAGAACTTCAAATAGCGCTCGACCTCGGCGGGTTCGCCCGTTGCCTTCTGCGGATTGTCCGAGAGTTTGACGGCCGGGCGGCCATTGGCTTCGATCACCTTGCAGACGATCGAGATCGGGTTGAGGCCATGGATTTCGGTGGGCGCGCAGCCTGCAAAATCATTGGTGAGGTTGGTGCCCCAACCGAAGCCCATGCGGACCCGGCCCTCGAAATGCTTGTAGGTGGCGATGATGGCGTCGACATCCAGACCGTCGGAGAAGATCAGAAGTTTCTGGCGCGGGTCGCGGCCCATCTTCTTCCACCATTCGATGATCTTCTCGCCGCCTTCGATCGGAGGCGCGCTGTCGGGGCGGAAGCCGGTCCAGTCGGCCACCCATTCCGGCGCATTGCGCAGGAAAGAGGCCGTGCCGAAGGCGTCGGGCAGAACCACCAACAGGTTGCCGCCGTAAAGGCGATTCCAGTCGCGCAATACCTTGTAGGGCGCCTTTCCAAGCGCCTCATCGGTCTCGGCCAGCGCCGCCGCCACCATCGGCAGCTCGTGCGCATTGGTGCCGACGGCCTCAAGATCGGAATCCATGGCGAGAAGGACGTTGCTGGTGCCGGTGAAAGCATGGCTGACACCTTCCTTCAGCGCTTCCACGCACCAACGCTGCCAGAGGAAACTATGGCGTCGCCGGGTGCCGAAATCGGAAATGCGCAGATTCGGCAGCTCACTCAGCCGCTCGACCTTTTCCCACATCTTCGCCTTGGCTCGCGCATAGAGGACATCGAGCGTGAAAGGACCCAACGCCTTCAGCGCCGCACGCGAGCGGAGCTCGTTGATGATGGCGAGGGCCGGAATCTCCCACATGGTGGTTTCCTTCCACGACCCGTGGAAGTCGAGAATATACTGCCCGTCACGCTTGGACAGCTCATATTCCGGAAGCTGGAAATTCGACAGCCAGCCCAGGAATTCCGGCTCGAAGATCTGGGCACGACCGTAGAAGCTGTTACCCGCTAGCCAGATCATCTCCTTCTTGGCAAGCCTGAGCGTACGCGCATGATCGAGTTGTTCGCGCAACTCCTTCTCGTCGATCACTTCGGCGAGCCGGACGCTTTTCGTGCGGTTGATCAAGGAGAAGGTGGCATTGACGTCCGGATAAAGCTTCCAGATCATCTGCAGCATCAGAAGCTTATAGAAATCCGTATCGATCAGACTGCGGATGATCGGATCGAGCTTCCAGGTATGGTTATAGACACGGGTGGCGATATCCGTTTTCGTCATCTCGTTCCTGCCCGTCTCCCTACGCCCCGGACGTCATGCTTCGCGCCTCCAGCTCGCTGGCGGCGGGTATAATGCTCCTCTTATCAAAAAATGTTGAGCGAAAGTCCAGTCACTGAAAGAAAATTGATACTGAAATAAACGCGCTGATACAGACATCCGCTGCATTGGCTTAGATCGTGGCTGATGGCCGAATTCATTGCGGCTGGGAATTGCCTTGAGCCGGCGGTTTCGGTGTCGCCGTCTGATCTTGGGTCGTCACCGGGGTCGTCGTCACTGGCGTCGTCTGCGTGGGCTTGCCGCCCCATAGTTCCGCCAGCGCCCAGACGATCGCTGTCAGCGCAAGTGCGACAAGAAGCACCGCCAATACACGCCGTCCCATATGCCCCTGTTTGGCCTCGGTCGCCGGCAACTCCTTTTCCTCATGCAGACGGTGATCAGAATCCTCCCAGCGCGTATGGGTTTCCAGCTTCCGTGGCATGACAGCCTCCTTCCAAATTCGCCTTGCGGCGACGTCATTTGGAAAACGGAGGCGGGTCTGGAAGGTTCCGAAGGCGCTTAGTAGCCCCGGCTGCGATCCACGAGGTATTGCAGAGGCTCGCCGCGCTCGAAGCGGGCGATCTGTTCTTCGATATGGCGCATCAGCGAATATTCCTCGGAGACCGCCGCATCGTGCGGGGTGATGACGACATTCTCCATGCCCCAGAGCGGGGCGTCCATCGGCAGCGGCTCGACATCGAAGACATCGAGCGACGCGCCACCGAGTACGCCGGTTTCGATCGCCGAGACGATATCGGCCTGGACCTGGCTCTTGCCGCGTCCAGCATTGATGAATACCGGCTTGCCCAGGGCACCGCCGCGGCGAAGCCTGGAAAAGAGCGCGCTGTTGTAAAACCCCGTCGTCTCCGGCGTCAGCGGTAGCAGACCGACGAGAATATCAGTCCGCGCGAGAAAGGCATCTAGCTCGCCGGCGTCGAACGTTTCCATGCCGTCGATGTGCTTTTTCTGTCGCGACCAGCCGATGACGTCGAAGCCCATGACCTTGAGTTTGGTGGCGGCATCGAGGCCGAGAATGCCGAGGCCCATGACACCGACCGTGACTTCGCGTGCTTCGGGCGCCGAAAGATGGCCCCAGACGCGCTTGCGCTGGTGCCTGAAGTGACCGAAGACGTCGCGCAGATGCATGAGGCATTGCAGCACGACCCATTCCGTCATGCGCACCGTCAAGCTGCGGTCGACGAAGCGGACGATGGGAATGTCGGGGAGACCCTCGATATTCAACATGGAATCGACGCCGGCGCCGCCGGAAAAGATKACCTTGAGGTTGGGCGCGCGCTGAAAGAGATCGGCATCCGGCTTCCACAGAAGGGCATAATCGACCTGGCTCAGATCCGCGCCTTTATTGGCGGGATCGGCGAGGTTGATGCTGCCACGATCGGTGAAAGCGGTTTTAAGGGCCGCGGCGATGGCTTCAGGCGTGAATTTGAGATCGACGAGAACAGGGCTTTTGACCGGCATGGCGATTGTCTTTTATTGCTGGACGGCGGCGGTGGGGACCGCCTCGATGTTGAAGGCGGCTGCGAGAAGCGCCCTAGTGTAATCCTCTTTGGGCGCACGGAAAATCTCCGCCGACACACCCTGCTCCACGACCTTGCCGAAGCGCATGACGATCAGGTCGTTCGCAAGCGCCTTCACGACTTTCAGATCATGGCTGATGAAGAGGTAGGCAAGGTCATGGCGCCGCTGCAGGTCGCGCAGCAGATCGACCACCTGCGCCTGTACGCTCATGTCGAGCGCTGAGGTCGGCTCGTCCAGCATGACGAAACGCGGCTTCAGCACCATGGCGCGGGCAATGGCGATGCGCTGGCGCTGGCCGCCGGAAAATTCATGCGGGAAGCGCCAGCGGGTCGAGGGATCGAGACCCACCTCTTCCAGCGCCCAGCAGACGCGCCGATCGCGCTCTTCCGCCGATAGAGATTGCTCATGCACCTTCAGCCCTTCGGCAATGATTTCGCCGACCGACATACGCGGGCTCAGCGATCCGTAGGGGTCCTGGAAGACGACCTGAAGCTGGTTGCGCAGCGGCCGCATCTCCTTGAAGGAATAGTCCGCAATGTCCTTGCCGACAAAGCTGATGCGGCCTCTGGAGGAGATCAGCCGAGCAAGCGCCAGGCCGAGCGTCGTCTTGCCGGAGCCGGATTCACCAACGACGCCGAGCGTCTGGCCGGCTCTTAGCCTGAGATCAATGCCGTCGACTGCTTTCACATAGTCGACCACCTTGCGCATCAGCCCGGCCTTGATCGGGAACCAGACTTTGATGTCGGAGCCTTCCATGACCACGGGCTTGCTGGTGTCGCCCACCGGCGGCTCGCCGCGCGGCTCGGCAGCCAGCAGATGCCGGGTATACTCATGCTGCGGATGGGTGAAGACCTCCTCGACCGTGCCGGTCTCGACGATATGGCCCTTGGTCATGACGCAGACGCGATCGGCGAATTTGCGGACGATGCCGAGATCGTGGGTGATGAACAGCATCGACATGCCGTGTGCACCCTTGAGCTCGCGCAGCAATTCGAGGATCTGCGCCTGCACCGTCACATCGAGCGCCGTCGTCGGCTCGTCGGCAATCAGAAGCTCCGGCCGGTTGGCGAGCGCCATGGCAATCATCACGCGCTGACGCTGGCCGCCGGACAGCTCGTGCGGATAGGCCTTGAGCCGTTTTTCCGGCTCGCGGATGCCGACCTGATTCAGGAGATCCAGTATGCGGGCACGCGCCTGCTGGCCGACCACGCCCTGGTGCAGCGCCAGGATTTCGCCGATCTGCTTTTCGATCGTATGGAGCGGATTGAGCGAGGTCATCGGCTCCTGGAAGATCATGGTAATGTCGTTGCCGCGGACGGCACGCAGCTCATTGTCAGACGCCTTCAGCAGGTCCTTGCCTTTGAACAGGATTTCTCCCGAGGGATGGCTGGCAGTCGGATAGGGCAGCAGCTTCAGGATCGAGTTGGCCGACACCGATTTGCCCGACCCGGATTCGCCGACCAGCGCCAAGACTTCGCCCTTGGCGATATCGAAAGAGACGCCGTCGACCGCAGTCGAGGTTTGGCCGCCCTGGTGAAAGGCGACGGATAGATTTCGGACTGAAAGCAATGGGGTGTCTGCGCTCATCGGAACGTCTTCCTCGGATCGAATGCATCGCGGACGGCTTCACCGATGAAGATCAGAAGCGACAGCATGATCGACATCGTGAAGAAGGCGGAAAGGCCGAGCCAGGGGGCCTGAAGGTTGGACTTGCCCTGGGCGATCATTTCGCCAAGCGAAGGCGAGCCGGGGGGCATGCCGAAGCCTAAGAAATCCAGCGAGGTCAGCGTCGTGATCGAGCCGGAGAGAATGAAGGGCACGAAGGTCAGGGTCGCGACCATGGCGTTCGGCAGCAGGTGGCGGTACATAATGGTAATGTTGTTGACGCCGAGCGCGCGGGCGGCGCGGACATATTCGAAATTGCGCGCCCGCAGGAATTCGGCACGCACGACGCCGACGAGGCCCACCCAGGAAAACAGAAGCAGGATGCCGAGAAGGATGAAGAAACCGGGCGGCAGGACCGAGGCGATGATCAGCAGGATGTAGAGTACCGGCATCGATGACCAGATCTCGATGAAACGCTGCAGGAGAAGGTCGGTCCAGCCGCCGAAATAGCCCTGGATGGCACCGGCGGCAACGCCGACGACCGCCGAGCAGATGGTCAGCGCCAGGCCGAACAGCACCGAGATGCGGAAGCCGTAGATCATGCGCGCCAGCACATCGCGTGCCTGGTCGTCCGTGCCGAGCCAGTTGAGATTGCTCAGGGTGCAATTCGGATCATCAACGCCCTTTTCATAGCCGGAGCAGCGCTGTTCCTTGCTCATCAGCCAGAAGGGAGCGGTCGGAGCTGAGGTTCCCTTCGGAAGGTTCGAATTGGCGGTCTGGTAGGAATAATGGATCGGCGGCCAGATCATCCAGCCATTGGCGTTGATCTCCTGCCTGATATCCTCTGCGCGATAGTCGGTCTGCGCGAGGAAGCCGCCGAATTTTTCCTCGGGGTAATCGACGAAGACAGGCGTCAGGATCTCGCCCTTATAGGAAATGAGGATCGGCCGGTCGTTGGCGATGAATTCCGCTCCGAGACTGACAACGAACAGGATCAGGAACAGCCAGAGAGACCAGTAGCCACGGCGGTTCGCCTTGAAATTCTGCCAGCGGCGAACGTTGGTCGGGGAAAAGAGGCCCTTGCGCGGCGGCTTTACTACTGCCGGGGCCGTCGAGTTGGTCGCTGCGTCCATCAGACATCCCTCCGCTCGAAATCGATGCGGGGGTCGATCCAAGTATAGATCAGGTCCGAGATCAGGCCGACGAACAAGCCAAGCAGCGAGAAGATATAGAGCGTTGCGAACACGATCGGATAGTCACGCTGGACGACGGAGAGATAGCTGAGGCGGCCGAGGCCATCGAGCGAGAAGATATTCTCGATCAACAGCGAACCGGTGAAGAAGGCGGAAATGAAGGCACCGGGGAAACCGGCGATGACGATGAGCATGGCATTGCGGAAGACATGGCCATAGAGCACCCGCCGCTCGCTCAGCCCTTTGGCGCGGGCCGTGATGACATATTGCTTCTTGATCTCCTCGATGAAGGAATTCTTGGTGAGAAGCGTCGTCGTGGCGAAGGCGGCGAGCGACAGCGAGATCAATGGCAGCACGAGGTGCCAGAGATAATCGATGATCTTCTGCCACCACGTAAGATCGGCGAAATTATCGGAGACGAGGCCACGCAGCGGAAACCAATCGAAGAAGGAGCCACCGGCGAAAAGCACGATCAGCATGATGCCGAAGAGGAAACTCGGAACTGCATAGCCGATGATGATGACACCGGACGTCCAGACATCGAAGGTCGATCCATCCTGTATCGCCTTGCGGATGCCGAGCGGGATGGAGATGGCGTAGGAGAAGATCAGGATCCAGATGCCGAGCGAAATCGACACGGGAAGCTTCTGGCCGATGAGATCGATCACCGTGGTATTGCGGAAGAAGCTTTCGCCGAAATCGAAGCGGATATAATTCCACATCATCTGCCCGAAGCGCGTAAGCGGCGGCTTGTCGAAGCCGAACTGCTTGTCGAGCTTGGCGATCAGCTCCGGATCGAGCCCCTGCGCGCCGCGATATTTCGAGCTGCTGTCGTCGACGTTCTGCTGGCCGAGCAGATCGGTACCGCCGGAAAGACGGCCATTGGCGTTGTCGCCCTGGCCGGTCAACTGCGCGATCACCTGCTCGACAGGACCGCCGGGCGCGAACTGCACGATGGTAAACGAGATCGCCATGATGCCGATGATGGTCGGGATCATCAGCAGCAGACGTCTGAGGATATAGGCACCCATCAGCCCGTCACTCCCTCATCGAGGAATATGCCTGCTCCCGCCTCAATCCATCCGTCGTTCAAGTCGTTTGTTCCCTTCCGCCGAATAGAGCCGGCGCAGTCATTTCAGGCTGAAATTGCCGAATCGGCATGGGGCATTTGGAGCCAGCATGCCCGTCATTGCAAGAGCCGCTCATTTGCCGGCGTTCTTCGACCACCATGTCTCGGGAAAGCCCATCGAATATTCCGGCAGATTGGCCGGATGTTCGAACTTGTCCCAATAGGCGATGTGGAAGCTGGTGGCATAGAACAGCGGAACGACGTAGTGATGGGCGAGCAGAACACGGTCGAGCGCCCTCGCCGACGCCTCCTTTTCGGCGACATCCTTGGCAAAGATGGCCTTGGTGATCAGTGCATCGACACCGGGATCGGCTATGCCCGCATAATTTCGAGAACCTGGACGGTTAACTGAGGCAGAACCCCAGAAATCCGTCTGCTCGTTTCCGGGATTGAGGGTCTGGGCCCACACATTCCAGATCATGTCATAGTCGAAACTGCGGACACGATTGATGTATTGCGAGGAATCGACGGTGCGTACGCGCGCGTCGATGCCAATCTTCTTGAGGTTCTGCGTATAGGGCAGCACCCATTTTTCAACAAATGGGCTGCCGAGAAGGATCTCGATGGAAAAGGGCTGCCCGGTCTTGGCATTGACCATCTGGTTGCCCTTGATCACATAGCCGGCATCCTTGAGAAGCGCGATTGCCTTACGAAGATTGTCGCGAGACTTCTGCTGATCGCCACCTACGGGATTGCTGTAGGGTGTCGTAAAGACCTCGGGCGGCACCTTGTCCTTGATCTCGTTCAGAATATTCAGCTCTTCCCCCTGGGGCAGACCGGAGGAAGCGAGTTTGGTGCCGAAGAAATAGCTGTCGTCACGGTGATATACACCATAAGCGACCGTGCGGTTGATCTCCTCGAAATCAAAGGCGTAGTTGAGCGCTTCGCGTACCCGCTGGTCCTTGAACTGATCGCGGCGCATGTTCGGAACCAGCGCCTGCATCACGCCGGTCGCGCGCAGCGGATTGGGCAAATCTTCCCGCTTGATGCGGCCATCCTTGGCGGCCGGGAAGTCATAGCCCGTTACCCAACGGCTGGCGCTGTTATCCTGCCAGAAATCGACATTGCCGCCACGAAAACCCTCAAATTCCACATCGTCGTCGCCGTAGTAGGCATACGAGATGGCTCCGAAGTTGTTCTCGCCAACATTGACGGAGAGGTTCTTGCCCCAATAGTCGTCACGGAGTTCATAGCGGATGGTAGATCCCGGCGACACCGACACGATCTTATATGGCCCGGAGCCCATGAGCGGCTCCAGCGTCGTACGCGTGATGTCGCGTGGCTTGCCATCGGGACCCGTTGCTTCCCACCAATGTTTCGGCACGATCAGAAGCTGTCCGAGAATGGAGGGCAGTTCGCGGTTGTTCTTCTGGTCGAAAGAGAAGGTGATGTCACGGTCGCCGGTTTTTTCGGCACGCGTCACATGTGAATAGTAGCTCGTCAGGAACGGATTGAGTTCCTTCGATTTTTCGAAGCTGAAGACGACATCGTCGGGGGTGACCGGTGTCCCGTCGGCCCATTTGGCCTCAGCCCGCAGACGGAACGTGGCGCTCGAGACATCTTCCGGATAGGACACGCCTTCTGCAAGCAATCCATACGAAGAGAAGACTTCGTCGTCGGCCGACTTCATCAGGGTATCAAATACCAGGCTGAGCCCCGCTGCGGGGTTACCCTTCAGCAAAACGGGATTGAGCGTATCGAACGTACCGTTGCTCGAAAGCTTCAGCTCGCCGCCCTTCGGTGCGTCCGGATTGACATAGTCGAAATGCTTGAAGCCGGGCTGGTATTTCAGATCACCGAGAATGGCGGTGCCAATACGGAACTGTAACTCGTCGGCGTTGGAGGGCGCCGGCAAGACTAGCAGGCAGAAAAGAGAAGCAACCAAGCCTGCTTTCAACCGCGACAATGCCATTCATGATCCTCTGATGATTTGATGGGAATCAAGCATAGGCCAAATGAGGGCGAAAAGCAGGACGGAATTGCTCATCTGTTMACAAACCCGCCGACTGCCATTCCGCGAAATCAGGCTTTTGCCGCAGCTTCTTCAAGGCGTTTGCGCAGCATCAGGCGAAACTCGTGGACGAGACGCCGGTCGCCTGCCGTTTCCGGCTCGTTGGCGGCGACGACGGCGATGCGCAGCAGTTCGAGAACGATCGCCGACATCAAGGCGACATCATCCGTGATCGGCGGCTCGGCTCGCCGCAGGATGGCGGAAATCAGCTCCTTCAGCTCCGCCCGCGAACGCATCTTTCGGTCCTTCGGCACGTCGCGGCGGGCGGCAACCACCGGAAATTCCGGAAACTCCTCGATGAAAGCGCCCAGCCTGTCGAAGATTGCCTCCCCGCTATCGGCCGCCGAAAGGCCGCCGCTCTTTTCCGCGATGTCCTGAAGCACCGCCTTCAGCCGCTCCAGCCGATCGATATGCAGCGCTTCGGCAAGCAGCGGCTTGGTCGGGAAGAACTGATAGAGCGAGCCGATCGACGAGTGCGCTTCTGCGGCGATCTCCGTCATCGTCGCAGCATCATAGCCCTTTTGAACGAAGATTTTTGCGGCCGCTTCCAGAAGCACGGCAACGCGATCATGGCCGCGGCGGCGCTTCGGAATACGCGTTTGCGGTTCCGCGCTTGATTTTTGCGAGGATTCCCTCATATTTGTCATTGTGAGGATAACCTCATATTTCCCCGGAGCCCCCTGATGCCTCTTTACGATCCCCAAACCACCGCACTTGTCTCCATCGATCTGCAGGGCCTAGTTCTCAGCCGCCCGCTCGCACCCCACTCTGCGCAACAGGTCGTCGAGAATACCGCCGCCATCGCCAAAAAATTGAAAGCCGACGGCGGCACCACAGTCTTTGTGACCGTTGGATTTTCCGCAAACTATGTCGATGCTGTCAACCAGCCCGTGGATGAAACCTTCAGCTTTCCAGAGGGAGGTTTACCGCCCGCAGCTCTCGCCGTACCCGCCGAGATCGCAGCGCTGACACCCGACATCGCCATCGTCAAGCGCCACTGGAGCGCCTTTTACGGCACCGAACTCGATCTGCAACTGCGCCGCCGCGGCATCAAAACACTGATCCTTACCGGCGTCGCCACCAATTTCGGCGTCGAATCCACCGTTCGCGACGGCTATGCGGCCAATTATTCCATCATCGTCGCCGAAGATGCGGTGACGACCCTTTCGCAGGAAATGCAGGATTTCGCCTGCACCAAGGTCTTGCCGCGGCTATCGCGCATCCGCAAGACGGCGGAAATTCTGGCTGGCTGATCATGTACTTAGCGGTCCGAGCGGGCAATTTGCGGCCGCTCATTAGGCTCGAGCGATAAAACACGGATTCACCAAAATTGCTTTTCAAGGTAGATTCGCGCGCAAATCACCTCGGCCATTGCCGGCAGCTTCTTAGGGAACCACATGATTTCTGTCCTGGTTCGGACCTTCAATTTGGTCAGCAAACTTTCCCTCGCCGCCACGATCGGCGCGGGCCTCATCAGCGGCGATGCGCTGGCGCAACAGGCAACCCCGACGCCCGGCAGCGCCAAGGCGATCTTCGGCGCCGTAACGCTGCCGACGCAGGGACCGCCGCAATCGATCGGCTTTTATGCCAAGGGCTGCCTTTCCGGCGCCGTGGCGCTGCCGACCGACGGGCCGACCTGGGAGGCGATGCGCCCGTCGCGCAACCGCCGCTGGGGCCGACCGGAAATGATCACACTCCTCGAGCGCCTGTCGCGCGACGCCGCCAAATATGACGGATGGCCGGGCATTCTGGTGGGCGATATCTCGCAGCCACGCGGCGGCCCGATGTTCAACGGTCATGCCTCGCATCAGATCGGCCTCGATGCCGACGTCTGGCTGACGCCAATGCCGTCGCACACGCTGACAGCGGCCGAGCGCGAAACCTTGCCCTTCACCAGCATGCTGGCGAAGGACAAGTTCCTGACGATCAACGACAAGGTCTGGACACCGGAGCATGCCCGCCTCCTGATGCGCGCCGCGAGCTACCCCGAAGTCGAACGCATCTTCGTCAATCCGGCGATCAAGAAGAAGATGTGCGACACGTGGACCGGCGACCGAACCTATCTCGGCAAGCTGCGCCCCGAATATGGCCATGACTCGCATTTCCATATCCGCATCCGCTGCCCCGCAGGCTCGGCCAACTGCAAGCCGCAGGCACCTGTGGCGGCTGGCGACGGCTGCGACAAGTCGCTCGCCTGGTGGTTCACACCGGCGCCCTGGGCAAAGCCGAAGCCCACCGAGAAGCCGCCGGCAAAGCCGCGCGAAGTCATGGTTTCCGATCTGCCAAAGTCCTGCCGGGCCGTGCTGGATGCACCTTCCGTCGCCTCGGCCCGCGCCGCTACCTTCGGCACCAAGGCTGCTGCGGCCAGCGCCACGACCGGTGCGATGCCGGTTTCCAGCGCCGATACGGGCAACACCCCGCCCGGCAGCGTCCCGCAGCAGTAAAGCGGCTGAACCGGTTTCGACCGGTTCGACCCGTCTTTCAAAGGCTTGTCTCTTGGTATAGAAGGCAGATAAATCGATTAAAAGTCTTGGGCACTAGGTCCTGAGCGGAACGGGAGCTTCATGGCCGGCAAATGCATCGCGCTGATCGCGCATGATCAGAAGAAGGATGCAATGGCGGAATTTGCCCGCCGCAATCAGGATGCGCTTTCCAATTGGCATATCGTTGCCACGGGCACGACCGGCGGCCGGGTGCTCGATGCCTGCCCTGGCCTTACGGTCACCCGCATGAAGAGCGGTCCGCTCGGCGGCGATCAGCAGATCGGCGCCATGATCGCCACCGGCGATATCGATCTGCTTGTTTTCTTCATCKACCCGCTGACCCCTGTGCCGCATGATGTCGACGTGAAAGCGTTGACGCGGCTTGCCGTTCTCTACGACATTCCCATGGCTCTCAACGAAGCCACCGCAGAACGACTGATCAAAACACTGAACCATTAATCCGCCTCGGCGGCAGACCACGGACCTGGCCATGCCCAAGCTCAATCACAGCGAAGCCCCCCTGCCCTTTCCTATTCTGATCGGCGATATCGGGGGAACCAACGCACGCTTTTCGATCCTCGTCGATGTCTATGCCGAGCCGAAGCATTTCCCGAACGTGCATACCGCCGATTTCAAAACAATCGACGAGGCGATCCAGCAGGGCGTCCTCGACAAGACGGCGGTGCAGCCGCGTTCGGCGATCCTTGCCGTTGCGGCGCCGGTTCGTGGCGACGAAATTCCGCTGACCAATTGCGACTGGGTGATCCGGCCGAAGACGATGATCGCCAATCTCGGTCTCGAGGATGTGCTGATCATCAATGATTTCGAGGCACAGGCTCTGGCGATAGCCGGTGTCTCCGAGGAGCATCGCGAGACCATCGGCGAAACCTCCGAAGGCATGATCGCCTCGCGTGCCGTACTCGGGCCTGGCACCGGCCTTGGCGTTGCCGGGCTTATACATGCCCAACATGCCTGGATCCCGGTGCCCGGCGAAGGCGGCCATATCGATCTCGGGCCGCGCAACGCGCGCGATCTTCAGATCTGGCCGCACCTGGAGCCCATCGAGGGCCGTATCTCCGCCGAGCAGGTCCTCTGCGGCCGCGGCCTGCAATATCTTTACAACGCGATCTGCAAGGCAGACGGCATCGAGCCCGTGCTGACGCAACCGGCTGATATCACCACCCATGCGCTTGCCGGCACCAACGCCCAGGCTGAAGAAACCGTGACGCTGTTCGTCACCTATCTCGGTCGTGTCGCGGGCGATATCGCGCTGGTCTTCATGGCGCGCGGTGGCGTCTACCTTTCCGGCGGCATCTCGCAAAAGATCCTGCCGGCGCTGCAGAAGCCGGAATTCCGCGCCGCCTTCGAGGATAAGGCGCCGCATTCCGCGCTGCTGAAAACGATCCCGACGCATGTGGTCACCCATCCACTGGCCGCACTCGCCGGCCTTTCGGCCTACGCCCGCATGCCGGCCAATTTCGGCCTGGCGACGGACGGCCGCCGCTGGCGGCGTTGATCAAGTGGGCTTCGGCGGCGGTCGTCGAGGGGATCGCTCACGACCACGCGACGCCTTTTTGAAGGCGCTGCCTTCCCTTATAATGAGCTTGGCTCCATGACCCGCTTTAACCAGTGCAACAGGCCATATCTAGCCAAAGTCGTCCCAACTCTTTATAGACCCGCGAAAGCTCGTGCCATATGCGGCTCGCTTGGTTTGAGACAGGAAGCCGATATTTGAAGTCACCTGACACCAAAAAAACCGATATCGACAGTGAGACGATCGCCGCTGTGCTGAAGCGTATCATTGCTGAAAACGGTCGCGACCATATCTGGGGCTACTCGATCGCAATATTTTGCCTCGTTGTCGTCGCAGCGTCTACGGCGACGATGGCCGCCGTCATGAGACCGATCGTGAACGGAGCTTTTTACGAGCGCCGCGCCGAGGTTATGTGGCTGATTTGCTTTGCGATATTGGCCGCGTTTGTGGCCCGTGGTTTTGCTGGTTATTTTCAATCGGTCATTCTGTCTAAAATTGGCAATGACATCATTGCCCGTTATCAAAGGCGCCTCTATGCACATTTGATGACATTGTCGGTTGGCTTCTTCAGCGAAGCCCGTTCGGCTCAGATTGCGGCGCGAGTGAGTCAGAACGTTTCCGGTATCCGCGATGTGATGAACCTTATCATCACATCGACCGCGCGTGACTTTTTGTCATTTGTCTTTCTGCTGGCCAATATGGTCTATCAGGACCCGCTACTCAGCCTCCTGTTCTTCGTCATTGCGCCGCCTGTGTTTCTGGCCTTGCGCCACATCTCAAGACGCCTGCGCGCCGTTACGCGCGAGGCGGTCATTCTCAACAGCCGTGTGCTCGGCGCGATGCAGGAGACTATTCAAGGGGTTTCCATCGTCAAAGCCTTCACGATGGAGCGCGAACTCGAACGCAAAGTCGATAAGCTGATTACGGCGGCTGAAAACCGACAAAACCGCATTGCCCGTATTTCCGAGCGTAACGGCCCGCTGATCGAAACGGTCGCCGGCTTTGCCGTGGCCGGTGTGTTTGCCTATGCCGCCTATCGTTCGATCTATGAAAACGTCCCGCCAGGTGCGGTGTTTTCGTTCATCGTGTCGCTGCTGCTCGCCTATGATCCGGCCCGCCGTCTAGCCAAATTGCAGGTGCAGCTAGAGCGGGCCGTCGTCAATGCGCGCATGATCTACGAATTGCTCGACATGGAGCCGCGCCAGCGCGACCTGATCGACGCCAAGCCACTCACTGTCACCCAGGCCCGTATCGAGTTTCGTGACGTTGACTTCGCCTATGGTGACGAGGCGGTTCTGAACGGCGTGAGTTTCGTTGCCGAGGGCGGCGAGACGACGGCATTGGTCGGCCCCTCCGGCGCCGGCAAGTCCACCGTCATCAATCTCATCCCGCGCTTCTACGATCCCAAGGCCGGCAGCATCTTCATCGATGGGCAGGACATCGCCCATGTCACGAAGCAATCATTGCGCGAGCAGACCGCCTATGTCTCGCAGCAGCCCTACCTTTTCGAAGGCACGATCCGCGACAACATCCGTTATGGCCGTCCGGAGGCGACGAATGCCGAAGTCGAGGAAGCAGCCCGGCTCGCCTATGCCCATGATTTCATCCTGGCCCAGCCGCAAGGCTATGACACGCCGGTCGGCGAGAATGGCGTGACGCTTTCCGGCGGCCAGCGCCAGCGCCTGTCGATCGCCCGCGCGCTGGTACGCAACGCGCCGATCCTGCTTTTGGACGAAGCAACCTCCGCGCTCGATACCGAATCGGAAGCAGCCGTGCAGAAGGCGCTGGACGAAGCCATGAGCGGCCGCACCGTCGTCGTCATCGCCCATCGCCTGTCGACGGTCGTGCGGGCGGAAAAGATCATTGTCATGCAGAACGGGCGCGTCGTCGAAGAGGGCAACCACGAGACGCTTGCGACCGCCGACAATGGCCTTTACGCTCGCCTCAACAACCTCCAGCGGCCGGCCGTTTCCGGCACTTCCCGCAAATAAGACGATTGAGAAGACATGACCGATGATGCGATGAAGCTGGTGGTGGTGGGCGCAGCCGGACGTATGGGCCAAGCCCTGATCCGCCTCATCCACGCCACGGAAGGTGTTACCCTGCACGCCGCGGTCGCCCGTCCCGGTTCCGCCTTCATCGGCAAGGATGCCGGCGAAATTGCCGGGCTGGGGCCGATCGGCATTCCCGTCACCGACGATCCGCTTTCAGCCTTCCTGCATGCCGAAGGCGTGATCGACTTCACCACACCGGCCACCAGCGTCACCTTCGCAGGCCTCGCCGCCCAGGCGCGCGTCGTCCACATCATCGGCACGACCGGCTGCTCGGCGGAAGACGAAGCCAAGTTCAAGGCTGCTTCCCGCCACGCTCGCATCGTCAAATCGGGCAATATGGGCCTCGGCATCAACCTCTTGAGCGTCCTTGTCGAGCAGGCGGCGCGAGCGCTTCCGCCGGCAGATTGGGACATCGAAGTGCTGGAGATGCATCACAAGCACAAGGTCGACGCCCCCTCCGGCACCGCGTTGCTGCTCGGCCAGGCGGCGGCGAAGGGCCGCGGCATCGATCTCGACGATCATTCCGTGCGCGTGCGCGACGGCCATACCGGTCCGCGGCCAGTCGGCACCATCGGTTTCGCCACGCTGCGCGGCGGCGCCGTCATCGGCGACCATTCCGTCATCTTCGCCGGCGAAGGCGAACGCCTGACATTGTCCCACAGCGCCGGTGACCGCTCGCTGTTTGCCCGCGGCGCGCTTCAGGCCGCGCTCTGGGCGCGCGACAAGAAACCCGGCCTTTATTCCATGCTCGACGTCCTCGGGCTTTCCACACGCTGATCCCATCCTGGAGTGGTGAACCGCTCCAGCCTTTTGTTCTCACGCAATTCCGCACGGAAAACCGCCACGCACTTTTCCTGGAATTGCTCTATCAAGGAGGAATATTTCATGAGCGGTACTCTCGTCCTCGTTCGCCATGGGCAGAGCGACTGGAATTTGAAGAATCTTTTTACCGGCTGGAAGGACCCCGACCTCACCGAACTCGGCATCCAAGAAGCCAGGACCGGTGGCAAGGCGCTCGCCGATTACGGCATCAAGTACGATGTCGCCTTCACCTCGGCGCTGACGCGTGCCCAGCACACGCTGAAGATCATCCTCGATGAAGTCGGCCAGCCCGGTCTCGAAACCATCAAGGATCAGGCGCTGAACGAGCGCGACTACGGCGATCTTTCGGGCCTGAACAAGGACGATGCCCGCGCCAAGTGGGGCGAAGAGCAGGTGCATGTCTGGCGCCGCTCCTACGACGTCCCGCCGCCCGGCGGCGAAAGCCTGCGCGACACCGGCGCCCGTGTCTGGCCCTATTACCTCACGGAAATCCTGCCGCGCGTGCTCGCCGGCCAAAAGGTACTGGTCGCCGCCCACGGCAACTCGCTGCGTTCGCTGGTGATGGTCCTCGACCGGCTCAGCAAGGAACAGATCCTGTCGCTCAACCTCGCGACCGGCGTGCCGATGGTCTACAAGCTCAACGCCGACTCCACCGTCGCTTCCAAGGAAGTGCTCGGCGACATGTCCGGCGCGCATTGAGCGTAACCAAATAACGCCTGAAAGCCCCTCACCCTAGCCCTCTCCCCGTTTTACGGGGAAAGGGGACGACCTTTGTACCCTCGTCTCGACAGGTTAGTAGAGGGAAGGCTGTGGGGCGCGCGCCCATCCCCTTCTCCCCGCTTGCGGGGAGAAGGGGGCCGACAGGTCGAATGAGGGGCTAGCCCACCCTCAATTCTCAACGGTGAACCGCACTCTGTCGGCGGCGAAGCGGGAGATCGAATATTGCACAGGGATATTGTCGAGATCCGCATTGAGCGCCTGGGCGACCAGCACGATGGCGCCCGGGGATAGTTGCAGGTCGGCCAGATCGCCTTCGTCGGCATGGGTCGCGGTGATCTCGGTGACGACACGCACATAATCCGGTACGCCAAGCTCGCGAAACGCCTTGGTGATCGATCCGGTCGTCCGATAAATCTCGGCAATGGCGCCGAAGCGATCCGCCGGAAACCAGCTTGTGGCGCGCGAAACCGGACGATGATCCGCCTGACCGAGCGTTTCCAGGCGCACCAGCCGGGTGCCGATCTTGATCTTGAGCTGCCGCGCCAATTCCGTACTCGCAGGCTCTTCGCTGGTCGCAAGAAGGACGCTGCGGGTCTCGCGCACCTGATCGCCAATCCCTTGTGAAAATCGCGTCCGCCTCGAAATCGGGAAGCTCAGGCGCTCCTTGCGCTCGATCAGTGTGCCGCGCCCCTGCACGGCCCTGACGATCCCTTCCTGCGCCAGTGCCGCAAGTGCGCTTCGTATCGTGTGGCGGTTGACCCCGAACTGCAGCGCCAGCGCCGTTTCCGGCGGCACCATGCCTGCTTCATCGAAATCGCCGTGATTGATCGAAGTGCGAATCCGGTCAGCAATCTGCCGCCAGAGCGCTACGCCCGTCTGTCTTTGTACCTTCTGCCCCGCCATGTCGCCTGCTGCTAATGTCACACGCTTGTCACGTCTCGCCAATAAATATAAAACTACCTTGTATGGTTGTCTATATCAATAGACATTTTGAGGATGACGCGATGAATTCAGCACAGAGACAAGAGGCGGCGGCGCAGGAGCGGCGGGAACGCAAGCGCGCCGCCGATCTGTTGGCGCGGGCCGAACGCGACGAGCTTGACGCGGCCTGGGAGGCACTGCCCGACAAACCGGTGGTCCAGCCTGTACGAGGTCCGGAAACCGGGCTCGTCATGGTGCGCGGGCGCATCGGTGGCGGCGGTTCACCCTTTAATCTCGGCGAGGTTACCGTGACGCGCGCCACCGTCAAGCTCGGCTCCGGTGCGATCGGCCACGCGCATGCTCTCGGCACCGACCGCGACAAGGTGCGGCTTGCAGCAATCTTCGATGCACTCTGGCATCAGCCCGCCACCAAGGAATTCGTGGAGAAGGCGATCCTGCTGCCGGTTACCGATCGGATTGCCGAATATGACCGCAAACGTGCCGAGGAAACGGCCGCCACCCGCGTCGATTTCTTCACCATGGTCCGCGGAGAAGACAAATGAGCCCTTCCACCACCTCCATGATCGCCGGCAACGAGGCGCTGACCGGCGGTTTTACCGATCCGGTGTTCGACGCGCAGAGCGTCTTCAAGATGATGATGGATGCCATGGCACGGCCGGGCATCATCCAGACCGTTACCTCCGACATCGCTCCGCCCGCCCAGCTCGGCATTGCAGCCGGCGCGATCAGCCTGGCGCTGTGCGACCATGACACGCCGGTCTGGCTGTCGAGCGGTCTTGCCAAATCGGCCATGCCCGCCTGGCTCAGCTTCCACACCGGCACGCCGGTGACACCGGAAAAGATCGAGGCACGCTTTGCCTTCGTCGAGGCCGGCATGGCGCTCGCCTCCTTCAACCAGTTCGCCGTCGGCACGCAGGAATATCCCGACCGTTCGACGACACTGGTTTTAGAAATCGCAGCCCTTGAGGGCGGCAAGGAACTGGCGCTCTCAGGCCCCGGCATCGCCGGTATCCGCATGATCGCTCCGATCGGCCTGCCCGATACTTTTCCGCGCATCTGGAACGACAATCGCGCGCTTTTCCCGCGCGGCGTCGATCTCGTTCTGACGGCGGAACGGCAATTCCTTTGCCTGCCGCGCACCACCAAGATCATCGCGACGGAGATGTGACGCATGTATGTTGCCGTTAAAGGCGGCGAAGCCGCCATCGCCAATGCTCACCGGCTGCTCGCCGATCGTCGCCGCGGCGATCGTTCGCTGCCTGCCATCGGCATCGACCAGATCGTCGCGCAACTGGCGCTCGCCGTCGACCGCGTCATGGCCGAAGCCTCGCTTTACGACCGCACGCTCGCCGCCCTTGCCGTTCGCCAGGCGCGCGGCGACATGATCGAAGCGATTTTCCTGCTGCGCGCCTACCGCACCACGCTGCCGCGCTTCGGCTATTCCAAGCCGCTGGATACCTCGGCGATGAAGATCGAACGCCGCATCTCCGCCACCTACAAGGACCTGCCCGGCGGCCAGCTTCTCGGTMCCACTTTCGACTATACGCACCGCCTGCTCGACCCGAGCCTGCTCACGGATATGCCGGTGGACGAGCCGATGCAGCGGCCGGCGGAAGAAGGCCGCGTGATGCGCGTCTCGGAAATTCTGAGCCAGGAAGGGCTGATCGAAGGCGACGGCGACATGCCGATCGACCACGAAACCGGCGACCTGACGCGCGAACCGATGGAATTCCCGATGACCCGCGATCTGCGCCTGCAGGCGCTCGCCCGCGGCGATGAAGGCTTCCTATTGGCGCTCGGCTATTCGACCCAGCGCGGCTATGGCCGCACCCACCCCTTCACCGGCGAAATCCGCATCGGCGAAGTGGAGGTCGAATTGGATGTGCCGGAACTCGGTTTTGCCGTGTCATTGGGTAGCATTCAGGTGACCGAATGCCAGATGGTCAACCAGTTCAAGGGTTCGGCCAAGGCACCGCCGCAGTTTACCCGCGGCTATGGCCTGGTTTTTGGCCAAAGCGAACGCAAGGCCATGGCGATGTCGCTGGTCGACCGGGCGCTCCGCGCCGATGAACTCGGCGAGGATATCGTCGCACCGGCCCAGGACGAGGAATTCGTCATCTCCCATTCCGACAACGTGCAGGCGACCGGCTTCGTCGAACATCTGAAGCTGCCGCACTATGTCGACTTCCAGGCCGAACTCGACCTGGTGCGCCGCATGCGCCGCGACTTCGAGAATGCACAGAATGCAGGCAAGGACCCGATGACGGAGGCTGCCGAATGACCGAACTCGCCACCTATAACTTCGCCTATCTCGACGAACAGACCAAGCGGATGATCCGCCGCGCCATCCTGAAGGCGATCGCCATTCCCGGTTATCAGGTGCCGTTCGCCTCGCGCGAAATGCCGATGCCCTATGGCTGGGGCACGGGCGGCGTGCAATTGACCGCCGCGATCATCGGGCCGGACGATGTGCTCAAGGTCATCGACCAAGGCGCCGACGACACGACCAACGCCGTCTCTATCCGCGCCTTCTTCCAGAAGGTGGCTGACGTCGCCGTCACCACCCGCACGGACGAGGCAACCATCATCCAGACGCGCCACCGTATCCCGGAAGGCAAGCTTGGACCCAACCAGGTGCTGGTCTATCAGGTGCCGATCCCCGAACCGCTGCGTTTCCTGGAGCCGCGCGAGACCGAGACCCGTAAGATGCATGCGCTCGAGGAATACGGCCTCATGCATGTGAAGCTCTACGAAGACATCGCCCGCAACGGCCGCATCGCCACCACCTATGCCTACCCGGTGAAGGTGGCCGGCCGTTACGTGATGGACCCCTCGCCGACGCCGAAATTCGACAATCCGAAGATGCACATGTCGGATGCGCTGCAGCTCTTCGGCGCCGGCCGCGAAAAGCGTATCTATGCCGTGCCGCCCTATACCGAAGTCGTCAGCCTCGATTTCGAGGATCATCCCTTCGAAGTGCAGCGTTTCGATAAGCCCTGTGCTCTCTGCGGTGCCGAGCAGGTCTATCTCGACGAAGTGATCCTCGACGACAAGGGCGGGCGGATGTTTGTCTGCTCCGACACCGATTTCTGCGAAGACCGCCGCGCCCATGGCCATATCGGCACCATGCTGGCACCCAACCAGGAGGCCGCCGAATGAGCGACACGCCACTCCTCAAGGTCAAGGATATCTCGAAATTCTATGGCAGCCGCATCGGTTGCCGCAATGTATCCTTCGATCTCTGGCCCGGTGAAGTGCTGGCGATCGTCGGCGAATCCGGCTCCGGCAAGACGACGCTGCTCAACTGCATTTCGACCCGGCTGCTGCCGACCACCGGCAGCGTCGAGTACCATATGCGCGACGAGACCTATCGCGAACTCTTCCGCATGAACGAGGCCGAACGGCGCTTCCTGATGCGCACCGACTGGGGCTTCGTGCACCAGAACCCGGCCGACGGCCTGCGCATGACCGTTTCGGCCGGCGCCAATGTCGGCGAGCGGCTGATGGCGATCGGTAACCGGCACTACAGCAATATCCGCAATACGGCCATCGACTGGCTGGAACGCGTGGAAATCGACGCTGACCGTATCGACGATCAACCGCGCGCCTTCTCGGGCGGCATGCGCCAGCGCTTGCAGATCGCCCGCAACCTGGTGACCGGCCCGCGGCTGGTGTTCATGGACGAGCCGACCGGTGGCCTCGACGTATCGGTTCAGGCCCGCCTGCTCGATCTCGTACGCGGCCTCGTCAACGATCTCGGCCTGTCGGCCATCATCGTCACGCACGACCTCGCCGTTGCCCGCCTGCTGTCGCACCGCATGATCGTGATGAAGGACGGGGTGGTGATCGAGCATGGTCTTACCGACCGCGTGCTCGACGATCCGCGCGAGCCCTATACGCAACTGCTCGTCTCCTCGATCCTGCAGGTTTAAAGCCATGGCCACTCCCCTCGTCGTTTCCGAAGTCTTCAAGAGCTTTACCATGCACCTGCGCGACGGCATCCGCCTGCCGGTCGTCGCCGACGTCTCCTTCTCGGTCGCATCGGGCGAATGCGTGGTTCTCGGCGGCCCTTCCGGCATCGGCAAGAGCTCGCTGCTGAAAATGATCTACGGCAACTACGCCGTCGATAGCGGCCAGATCCTGGTGATGCATAAGGAAAGGATCGTCGATCTCGCCGCCGCCGATCCGCGCACCGTGCTGGAAGTCCGCCGCCATACCATGGGCTATGTCAGCCAGTTCCTGCGCACCGTACCGCGCGTTGCTGCCATCGACGTGGTTGCCGAGCCGCTGCTGGCGCGTGGCGCAAGTGCCGAGACCGCCCGCGAAAGAGCAGGCAGCCTGCTGGCGCAGCTCAACCTGCCGGAAGAGCTTTGGCAATTGCCGCCCGCCACCTTCTCCGGCGGCGAACAGCAGCGCGTCAATATCGCCCGTGGCTTCATCACCGATCATGCCATTCTGCTGCTCGATGAGCCGACCGCCTCTCTCGACGCGAGAAACCGTGCTGCCGTCGTCGACATGATCGAAAAGAAGAAAAAGGCCGGCGTCGCCCTCCTCGGCATCTTCCATGACGAGGAAGTGCGCGAGGCCGTTGGCAGCCGCGTTCTCGATGTGTCGCAATTTTCGCCCAGAAAGTCCGCCGCATGAGCCGCCAATTGGGCGAAACGCCCTTCATCAGCCCCTCGGCCAGCGTCAGCAATTCGACGCTCGGCCGCTACACCGAAGTCTCCGACCGCTGCCGCATCGATGAAACCGAGATCGGCGACTATTCCTACATCATGCAGGACGGCGCGGTCTGGTGTGCGACGATCGGCAAGTTCGTCAACATTGCCGCGGCTGTGCGCATCAACGCCACCAACCATCCGACCTGGCGGGCGACGTTGCATCACTTCACCTATCGCGCCGCCGACTATTGGCCGGATGCCGATATGGAGACGGATTTCTTCACCTGGCGGCGCGACAACCGCGTAACCATCGGCCATGACGTCTGGATCGGCCATGGCGCCACCATCCTGCCGGGCGTCACCGTCGGTAACGGTGCGGTCATTGGCGCCGGTGCGGTCGTCTCCAAGGATGTTGCGCCCTATACGATCGTCGGCGGCGTGCCGGCCAAGCTCATCCGCCAGCGCTTCACCGAAGCTGTCGGCGAGCGCATGGACAAGCTTGCCTGGTGGGACTGGGATCACACCACATTGCGTACTGCGCTTGACGATTTCCGCGCCCTTGCGGCCGAGGACTTCCTGATCCGCTACGGCGCCTGACGCCCGCGGCACAATCCTTGCTAGAATCCTCTCCGAAGCCCGAAAACCCTGCGGTTTTCGGGCTTTTGCATGCCGTTACGGGAGGGCGCAAACGGCGGGGATTGTAACAGCAGTTACACAAATCTGACATTGGAGCTTCACGAACGGGGACTAATGCGTTGCCTATGCTCAGCGTATGGCGGTCTCGAGGCTTTTCGAAGCGAAAGCCCATGCGCTCGTCCAACAGGTTTCCGCTGCGCCAACGTCAACGTTTGTTGCGGAGCCGGACAGCCGCGAAAGGGAAGGCCTCATGTTTGAGCTGAAGAATGTTTCGCGCCGGTTCGGAAACAAGCTCGCTGTCGATTCCGTGACGCTGGACATTCCGCAAGGACAGATGGTCGGCATCATCGGCCGCTCAGGCGCCGGCAAGTCCACGCTGCTGCGCATGATCAACCGCCTTGCCGATCCGAGCTCGGGCTCCATTCATTTCGCCGGCATCGAAGTTTCCAAGCTGCGCGGCCGGGCGTTGCGCAACTGGCAGCGCGATTGCGCCATGATCTTCCAGCAGTTCAACCTGGTTCCCCGCCTCGACGTGCTTACCAACGTCATGCTCGGCCGCCTGAACCAGCGCTCGACGACGCTCAGCCTGTTGTCCATCTTCAGCCGCGAAGAGCGTATCGAAGCCATCGCGGCGCTTGAACGCCTCGGCATCGAACAGACCGCGTTGCAGATGGCCGGCACGCTGTCGGGTGGCCAGCAGCAGCGCGTCGCCATCGCCCGCGCCCTGATGCAGCAGCCGAAAATGATGCTTGCCGACGAGCCGATCGCCTCGCTTGATCCGCTGAACGCCAAGATCGTCATGGATGCGCTGCGCGATATCAATGAGCGCGAGGGTATCACCGTCATCACCAACCTGCACACGCTGGATACCGCGCGCAACTACTGCGAACGCATCGTCGGCATGGCGGCCGGCCGCGTGGTGTTCGACGGCAAGCCGGCCGATCTGACGGCCGCCGCCGTCAAGGAAATCTACGGCACCGACAAAGATGGCGCCGGTGTCGACGAGACGATGACGTCGACCGCCATCAATCTTTCCGATCAGCCCGCGCAAGGCGCGGCAAATGCATCTGCCGGCCCGCAACCGCTGGCACTGGCCGGTCTCTGAGGGAGCCGGCCGCGATCGAAGGCCCACGTCAAGGGCGCATTTCTTCTAGACCGAAGACATCCGGGGACACCGGTTAATCAGGAGACGAACCCATGTTGAAGAAGACCCTTCTCGCAGCCACGGCGCTTCTCGCGCTCGCTGGCGGCGCTGCCGCTCAGGACATCAAGGAATTCCGCGTTGGTATTCTCGGTGGCGAAAACGAAGCCGACCGCCTGCGCAACTATGCCTGCCTCTCCGACCACCTGAAGAAGGAGTTCGGTTTCGAGAAGGTATCGCTGTTCCCGGCTGCCGACTATGACGGCGTCATCCAGGGCCTGCTCGGCGGCACGCTCGACTTCGCTGAACTTGGTGCTTCCGGCTATGCAGCCACCTACATCAAGGACCCGAAGGCCGTTACCCCGATCCTGACCACGCAGCAGACGGACGGCTCGACCGGCTATTACTCGATCGGTCTCGCCCTGAAGTCCTCCGGCATCAAGACGATCGCCGACGCCAAGGGCAAGAAGCTCGGCTACGCCGACCCGGACTCCACCTCGGGCTACCTCGTTCCGCTGACGCAGATTCCGAAGACCACCGGCATGCCGAACGACAAGTTCTTCGCTTCCACCCAGTTCAACGGCGGTCACGAGAACAACCTGCTCGCCGCCTATGACGGCAAGGTCGACGTTGCCGTTGACGACTCTTCGGGCCTCGGCGATTTCAAGGACGGCTACACCTCCGGTACCTTCCGCAAGGAAGTCGACAAGGGCGCCGTCGATCCGAACAAGCTCGTCGAAGTCTGGCGCTCGCCGCTAATCCCGAACGGCCCGCTCGTCGTTCGCAACGCTCTCGGCACCGAATGGCAGGCCAAGCTGACCGACTTCTTCCTGAAGCTCCCGACCACCGACGCCAAGTGCTTCTCGGCAATCGAAGGCGGCGACTTCAAGGGTTACGTCAAGGTCAACCCGGACTTCTACAAGGCCGTTGTCGAAGTTCGTAAGGCTGCCATCGGCGGCTGATCCCTATCCAGACTGCGGGGCGGCCGGCGACGGCCGCCCTTTTCCTATCACAAGGGCAGGATTTCATGACGGTTGCCGATACTCAGCTACAGATGCAAGGTGCGCCTCAGAGCGCCAAGGACATCGGCGACGCCTGGAGCAGGATGGTGGCTCGCCGCCGCCTCTATACCGGCATTGGCCTGCTGATCCTGATCACCGCCTTCGTGAGCTCCGTCCGCTTTGCCGACGAGAGCAATGCCGGCCATTTCTTCGACCGCCTGCCGCATCTTTTCGATTTCCTGAGCTGGCTCATCCCCAAGGATTGGTCCGACGTCTATCGTGCGCTCTTCGACCTGCCGAGCCCCAACGGCGCAAACGGCGTCGGCGGCGAGGAATTCAATTTCCCGCTAGGCCGCGTCTATGTCTGGGGCGATTTCTATATCCCTGAATATTTCGAGCTGATGATCATCACGATCAACGTGGCGCTGGTTTCCACCCTCATCGGCTTTGTCGTCGCCCTGCCCCTCAGCTTCTTTGCTGCGCGCAACATGTCGCCGTCGCATCCGGTTCGTCTGGTGACCAAACGCTTCATGGAATTGCTGCGCGCCTTTCCCGAGATCGTCATCGCCGGCCTGTTTTCGGCGATCCTGTCGATCGGCCCGATCGCTGCCATCATCGCCGTCGGCCTGCATACGATCGGCGCGCTCGGCAAGCTCTTCTATGAGGTGATMGAGAATATCGACATGAAGCCGGACGAGGGCATGAAGGCGGTCGGCGCGAGTTGGACGGAGCGCGTTCGCTTCGCCGCGCTGCCGCAGGTTCTGCCGAATTTTATGTCCTACGTGCTGCTGCGCCTGGAGATCAACGTTCGCGCTTCCACCATCATCGGCGCCGTCGGCGGCGGCGGTATCGGCGAGGAGCTGAAGCTTTCGATCTCGCGCGGTTTTGGCGCCAAGACGGTGGCACTCGTGCTGCTGCTTTTCGTCACGATCATCGCCGTCGACCAATTTTCCGCATGGCTCCGTCGCCGTCTCGTCGGCGAACATGCCTTCCTTCTGCAACACTGAGGTTGCCTATGTCCGTCATCGACGCCGGCCGCATGCAGGAAATCGAAGCCCGCTATCCGGAAATCCTGCACCGATCGTTCCGCCAGCGTTTCGGCGCGCTGATGATCTTTCTCGGCGTGATCCTTTACGGCATCTACGCCGTCTGGTTCTTCGACCTGCCGAAGATCGTCGCGGAAGCACATTGGGAACGCGTCGGTATCTATCTGAGTGAATGGGTCAGCTACGACGTGCAGCCGGAGTTCCGCGTTTCCGGTGACAAGATCAGCGTCAAATATCCGCGTTTTTCGCCGCTCGGCGACGATCCACATCCGGATTGGGTGACGAACAATCCTGACGGCAGCCTGACCGTCTCCGTCAGCGGCAGCAGCCGCAGCGTGACGGTTACCAAGACGCAAGCGATCCTGACCGCACATGGCGTCACTGTTCCGATCGACTTCACCGGCGCTGCGCCGAAGGTCCTCGGCTCGGAGCCACTGCCGTCATGGATCACGGTTTATGACGACAATATCCTCGCCAATATGGGCTTTGCCGGCGACGTCAGCATTTCCACCGACCGCGTGAAGATCCGCAAGCGCTTCATCGGCTGGGCAAATTTTGTCTTCGATACGCACTCGCCCTTCTTCGATAAGCCGGCGAGCGAAGTCATCAGCCTGATCGTTTCCGGGCCGCGACTGGAGCCGGACCAGTCCAATCTCTCGCTGGCATTCGACAATATCTGGAACAATGGCGCATGGCAGCATGGCGATGTCTGGACCAAGTTGTTCCAGACGATCGTCATGGCCTTCCTCGGCACGCTGCTCGGTTCGCTCGCCGCTTTCCCGCTGGCCTTCATGGCGGCGCGCAACATCACGCCGAACCGGCTGGTCAATCAGATATTGAAGCGCTTCTTCGATTTCCTGCGTTCGGTCGACATGCTGATCTGGGCGCTTTTCCTGACCCGCGCCTTCGGCCCCGGCCCGCTCGCCGGCAGCGGCGCGATCTTCCTGACGGAGACCGGCACCCTCGGCAAGCTCTATTCCGAAGGGCTGGAGAACATCGACAACAAGCCGCGCGAAGGCGTCAAATCGACGGGCTCCTCGACGGTTCTCGTGCATCGCTACGGGATCATGCCGCAGATCGTTCCCGTCATCGTCAGCCAGACTCTGTACCAATGGGAATCTAATGTGCGCGGCGCCACGATCATCGGCGCAGTGGGTGCCGGCGGCATCGGCCTGAAGCTTTGGGAGGCCATGCGCACCAATGCCAATTGGGAAAACGTTGCCTATATGGTGCTCTTGATCCTCATCGTCGTCTTCCTGTTCGACGCCGCTTCCAATGCGCTACGCTCGCGCCTGATGGGCACGCAAAACGGCAGGTAGAAAGCCTTCGGAAAAATCGCAGCGCATCATCATTTTGTCACGGGAATCCGGTAGCGCAGGTCGGCAAGACAACATTGCTTGAGTTCGCTTTAGCCGGATTCGAGCCGCTGCTGCCTTGCTGCTCTTGCGGTTTGTCGCAAATCACCCAACAGTGTCGTGCGCAGCCGATTTTTCCAAGGAACGCAGCCTTGCGCTATGCTCTCTATTTCACGCCGCCCAAAGACGATCCGTTGACCGCGCTTGCCGCTCTCTGGCTGGGCCGCGATGCATTTTCCGATGACATCTTTTCCGACAAGGCCATGGGTCCCGTGCCGGAAGGCCATGCCGAACTGACCGCCGATCCGCGCCGCTACGGCTTTCACGCCACGCTGAAAGCGCCATTCGAGCTTGCCGGCTCGGTGACCGAGTGCGATCTTCTCGATGTCGCCGCCGAGTTCGCCGCGCGCACCAAGGCTTTCACCATTCCGGAACTGGTGCTCGGCCAGCTCGGTCATTTCTTCGCGCTCGTGCCCGGCTCGCTTTACCAGCCGCTGCAGGATTTTGCCTCGCGTGTGGTCAAGACTTTCGAACCATTCCGCGCACCGCTTTCGGATCACGACATCGCCCGGCGCAAGCCGGAAGGCCTGACAGAACCGCAGCGCGCCAATCTGCTGCGCTGGGGCTATCCCTACGTCAATGACGAATTCCGTTTCCATATGACGTTGACCGGGCGCGTCCCAACCGAACGTCAAGCCGACATGCAAGAAGTCCTGCGCGAGCGCTTCGCCGACTATATAGGCAAGGCACTCGCCGTTTCCGGCCTCGCCGTCTTCATCGAAGAAGAGCGCGGCGCCCCCTTTACCGTCCGTTCCTGGCTGCCGCTTTCCGGCGCCTAATAGCGAAAGACCTGACATGACCAAAGAAACCGTCCTTTCCAACGCCCGCATCGTCCTCGAAGACAAAATCGTCGAAGGCTCCGTGCTGATCCGTGACGGTCGCATTGCCGGCATTTCCGAGGGCAAGTCTGCTATCGGCGAGGATTTCGAGGGCGACTATCTGATCCCGGGCCTGGTCGAGCTGCATACGGACCATCTGGAGGCCCATTATTCGCCGCGCCCCGGCGTGCGCTGGAACAAGACAGCGGCCATCCAGGCGCATGACGCCCAGATCGTCACCTCCGGCATCACGACAGTATTCGACTGCCTGCGCATGGGCTCAGATGAAGACGGCGGTTTCGAGCGCGGCGAGATGCGCGACATGGCCGATGCCATTCAGGCGGCAGAGCGCGAGGACCGGCTGCGCGCCGAACACCTGATCCATCTGCGCTGCGAAGTCTCCGCCGACAACGTCCTCGATCATTTCCAGGATTTCGAGAAGGACCCCTATGTCCGTCTGGTTTCGCTGATGGACCACGCGCCGGGCCAGCGCCAGTTCCAGACCATGGACCAATACATCTTCTACTATCAGAAGAAGCGCGGCTTGAGCGACGAGGCCTTTGCCCGTTTCGTTGCCAAGCGCCAGGAAGAATCGGCCAAATACGCAACGCCGCATCGCGATGTCATCTCCAAGGTTTGCGCCGAGCGCGGTATCACCATCGCCAGCCATGACGACGCGACACTCGCCCATGTCGACGAAGCCATCAATTACGGCGTTCGCCTGGCTGAGTTCCCGACCAGCGTTGACGCCGCCAAGGCGTCGCATGGTGCCGGCATGAGCGTGCTGATGGGCGCGCCGAACATCGTTCGCGGCAAGTCGCATTCCGGCAATATCGCCGCCCGCGATCTCGCCGAACTCGGCGTGCTCGACGTACTGTCGTCCGATTATGTGCCGCTCAGCCTGCTGCATGCTCCCTTCATCCTTGCCGACGAGATMGAGAGCATTTCGCTGCCGCAAGCGATCGCCATGGTGACCGCCACCCCGGCAAAGACTGTCAGCCTGAACGACCGTGGCCGCATCGCCGAAGGCCTGCGCGCCGATCTCGTGCGTGTCCGCCGCGATCATGGCGTGCCGGTGACGCGCTCGGTCTGGCGAGAAGGACGACGTGTCGCATGACGGTCGAGGCCAACATAAAGCCGGCTAATCTTGGCCTGGCCTATGCGACCGCGGGCACGCTCGCCGTCGTCGTCGGGCCGAGCGGTGCCGGCAAGGATACGCTGATGAATCTCGCCGCCCGGTATTTCGCCGGCCGGCCGGATGTCCATTTCGTCCGCCGCGTCATCACCCGCGAAGGCGATGCTGGCAACGAGGATCACAAAAGCGTCTCGGATGCCGATTTCGACGCCATGCAGCGCGCCGGCGCGTTCGCCATCTCCTGGGAAGCGCACGGCTTGAAATATGGTATTCCGGCAGCGGTCCGCGATGAGCTAGCCCTCGGCCATCTCGTCATCGCCAATGGTTCGCGCTCCGTACTCGACCGTTTCCAGACCGCCTTTCCACGGCTTAAGGTCATCAACGTCACGGCGCGGCGCGAGGTATTGGCCGAGCGGCTGATGGCACGAGGCCGCGAGAGCCGTGAGGATGTGCTGAAGCGGCTGGAAAGAAGCTCGCTGACCGTTCAGGGCAGCTATGACATAGCCGATATCGATAATAGCAGCACGCTCGAAGAGGCCGAGCGTGCTATCATTTCGGTGCTGGAAGCGCTGATTGGGAAGTAAGCGGCCGGAGCCGAAGAAGACGAGGCATACGCAAAGGGCCTATCTCGCCCTCCTGAGCTTGTCGAAGGGGCGGGATAGACCGTTTCCAACCCACCGCTCAATGCGCTTCGTCCCAATTGTGAGCCGCGCGCGCGTCGACCTTCAACGGCACGGACATATCGACCGCCGGCATGGCGGCATTTTCCATGACCGAGACGATGATCGGCGTCGAACGCTCGACATCGGCGTCTTCGACTTCGAAGATCAGTTCGTCATGCACCTGCAGCAGCATGCGCACGCGATCGTCGAGGCCGGCGGCCGCAAGTGCCGGCTCCATCTTGATCATGGCGCGGCGGATGACGTCGGCCGCTGAACCCTGGATCGGCGCATTGATCGAGGCGCGTTCGTTGAAGGCGCGCACGGACGGATTGGAGGAGCGGATTTCCGGAAAATGCACGCGGCGGCCGAAGATGGTCTCGACATAGCCCTTGTCGCGCGCTGCCGCCTTGGTGCTTTCCATATAATCGCGGATGCCGGGGAAGCGTTCGAAATACCGCTTGATGTAATCGCCGGCTTCCGAACGTTCGATCGACAATTGGTTGGCGAGGCCGAAGGCGGAAATGCCGTAGATGATGCCGAAATTGATCGCCTTGGCGCGGCGGCGCACTTCGCTCGGCATGCCCTCGATCGGCACGCTGAACATTTCCGAGGCCGTCATGGCGTGAATATCGACGCCGTCGGCGAAGGCCTGTTCGAGTTGCGGGATATTGGCGACATGCGCCAGCACGCGCAGTTCGATCTGACTATAGTCGGCCGAGATCAGCTTGTGACCTGGCGTCGAAATGAAAGCCGTGCGGATCTTGCGACCTTCGGCCGTGCGAACCGGAATATTCTGCAGGTTCGGCTCGGAGGAGGACAAGCGCCCGGTCGTGGTCGAGGCCAGCGAATAGGAGGTATGGACCCGTTTGGTCTCGGGATGGACATAGCCCGGCAGCGCGTCGGTATAGGTGGATTTCAGCTTGGTGAGCTGGCGCCAGTCGACGATCTTGCGCGGCAGTTCGAAGCCGGCGGCCGCCATGTCTTCCAGCACTTGCGCCGAGGTCGACCATTGCCCGGTCTTGGTTTTGTTGCCGCCGGCTAGGCCCATCTTGCCGAAGAGAATGTCGCCGAGCTGTTTCGGCGAACCGATGTTGAAGCGCTCGCCGGCCAACGTGTAAATCTCATCCTCGAGGGCGGCGGCACCCTGCGCCAGCTCGCCGGAAAGGCGCGACAGGATTTGCCGGTCGATGGTCATGCCGCGCTCCTCCATATGGGCGAGAACCGGCACCAGCGGCCGTTCCAGACGCTCATAGACGCTGGTGAGCTTTTCGGCGGACAGCCGCGGCTTCAGCACCAGCCAGAGCCGCAGCGTCACATCGGCATCTTCTGCGGCGTAGGCCGTGGCCCGGTCGATATCGACGAGATCGAAGGTGATGTTGGATCTGCCGCTGCCGGTGACATCCTTGTAGGCGATCGGCTTGTGGCCGAGCCAGCGCTCCGACAGGCTATCCATGCCATGCGTGGCATTGGCGCCACCATCGAGCACGTAGGACAGAAGCATCGTGTCGTCGAAGGCCTTGAGCTCGATGCCATAGCGCTTCATCAGCAGGTAGTCGTATTTCAGGTTCTGCGCGATCTTGAGGACGGAGGTGTCTTCAAGCAGATTCTTCAGCCGCGGAAGCGCATCGCGCAACGAGATCTGATTATCCACCAATCCGCCGCCGAGCAGATCGCCGACGCCGTTCTTGTGGCCGAGCGGCACGTAAGCGGCGCGGATGACCGTACCGGAAGGATCGTTGCGATTATCGGCGATCGCCAGCGAAAAACCGACGATTTCGGCCTGCATGGCGTCGAGCGACGTCGTCTCCGTATCGAAGGCGACGATGCCGGTTTCGCGCGCGTTCGCTATCCACTGGTCCAGAGTAGCGACGTCGCGGATGGTGACATAGGTGGAATGATCGATCGGCGCGGTGGCAAAGCTTGCCGCCCGTGCCTTGGCGAGTTCGCGGGGCTCTGAGGCACTTTCAGACGCCATACGCGCCTTGACCACCGGCGCCGGCACGGAGGCACCTTCGGCAGCCACCTCGCCGCCAGCAACAAGATCGACATTTTTAGCGACATCGAGGTCGGGGCCATGGGCAGTGTCGCCCCGCTCGACCTTGACCTCGGATGGTTCGATCGCAGCCGCATCGCAATCGCAGGCATCGGCGACACGGCGCGTGAGCGAGGTGAACTCCATCGCCTTCAGGAAGCCGATCAGTTTCGGGCCGTCCTGGGATTCCAGCACCAAATCATCGAGCGGCAGCTCCAGCGGCACATCGGTCCTGAGCGTCACCAACTGCCGGGAAATTCGGGCCAGCTCGGCATTGGCGACGATGTTTTCACGGCGCTTCTGCTGCTTGATTTCGCCGGCGCGGGCAAGCAGCGTGTCGAGATCGCCGAACTCTTCCAGAAGCTGCGCCGCCGTCTTCGGGCCGATGCCGGGAATGCCGGGCACGTTGTCGACGGAATCGCCGGTCATGGCCTGCAGGTCGATCATCTTTTCCGGCGGCACGCCCCACTTCTCGATGACATCGGGGATGCCGATCTGCTTGTCCTTCATGCTGTCATACATGTGGACCATGGGGGTGACGAGCTGCATCAGATCCTTGTCGGAGGAAATGATGGTGACGTCGGCGCCGGCCGCCTCGGCTTGGCGGGCGTAGGTGGCGATGATGTCGTCCGCCTCGAAGCCGTCGGTCTCGATGCAAGGCAGGTTGAAGGCGCGCGTCGCCTGGCGGATGAGCCCGAACTGCGGGATCAGCTCCTCCGGCGGTGCCGAGCGGTTTGCCTTGTAGGCGTCGTAGATATCCTTGCGGAATGTCTTCGAGGAATAGTCAAAGATGACGGCAAAGTGTGTCGGCGTAACGCCGACCGAGGTATCGCGCGCCGAGGTCAGCAGCTTCCACAGCATATTGCAGAAACCGGAGACGGCGCCGACCGGTAATCCATCGGATTTGCGCGTCAGCGGCGGCAGGGCATGAAAGGCCCGGAAAATGAAACCGGAGCCGTCGACGAGGAAGAGATGATCACCTTTTTTCATGGAAGCATGGATAGCGTGGCGCACCTCCAACGTCCATATAAAGTTCCAATCAAGCGGTCTGCGGACAGGCTAAATTTCTCACTCAAACGTTACCAATTTTTAATCAATCTAATCTGCGGATTCCCTTGAAAAACCATATTTAGAGCCTCATTTCATACTCACCGGCGATTGATTACGCCGAGGGTCTGGCAACCGGCCTGTCCCCCGCCATGTCAGACTTGGACAAAGGCCTATCCCCCTCTCCGGGCCTTTGTCCCCCCTTTGAAGCCGCCATGGTCCCACCTCCAGACCATGGCGGCTTTTCTATTAGATTTCATTCACATAGTCAGTAAAACAACCCGCCAAATATCACCAGAATTTGGCCTGCATCAGACACATTTCACCCAAGATTTGATGATTGTTTTGCTCCAAAATACGGGCATACTTGCAATCATGGGATTTAATCGCATGGACTCTGCGGCCTACCTTGCCAATCAGATGGCGAAGGGATTTGCCCGCTCGTTGCAACAACGGGCGGCGGGGCTTGGTTTTTCCCCCGGCCAATTTCCGATCCTGCTGGAATTGTGGTCCGAAGACGGGCTGACCCAGAAGCAATTGCTGGAGCGCGTCGACATCGAGCAGGCGACGATGGCCAATACCCTGTCGCGCATGGAACGCGATGGGCTGGTGGAGCGCCGGCCGCATCCATCCGACAAACGCGCGCAACTGGTGTTCCTGACCGGCAAAGCTGCCGCCATGCAGACGGAAGCCGTGCAAGCCGCTATGGCTGCGGACAAGGAGCTGTTTCGAGGCTTCCGCACCTTCGAGCGCGAACTGCTGCTCGAATATATCAGGCGCATCCTGGAAAACGCCAAGCATCTCTAGCACCGCGCGTCTCGTTCAACTGACCGTGCATTCGGAAATTTTCGATTTTCCTGCCTCGAAACCGAACTGGCTTTGGTCTATCGTCCGGCCAATTTTCACGTAAGGAGTCGGATATGACCGATGTATCGCCCGTTCTCGACCGTGCGGATCAGAACCTTCCGTCCAGTCTCGACAATCTGTTCGAACTGCTGCGTATCAAATCCATCTCGACCGATCCGGCCTTCAAGGCGGAGTGCCACAAGGCGGCGGAATGGCTGGTCGCCTACCTGACCTCGCTCGGCTTCACCGCCTCCGTGCGCGACACGCCGGGTCATCCGATGGTCGTTGCCCATCATGATGCAGCGAGCGCCGATGCGCCGCATGTGCTGTTCTACGGTCACTATGACGTGCAGCCGGTCGATCCGATCGAGCTTTGGGAGAGCGATCCCTTCGCGCCTGCCGTCAAGGATATGGGCGAAGGCCGCAAGATCCTGACTGGCCGCGGCACCTCTGATGACAAGGGCCAGTTGATGACCTTTGTCGAAGCCGTCCGCGCTTACAAGGAAATCAAGGGTGCGCTTCCGGTCCGCATCACCATCCTGTTCGAAGGCGAAGAGGAATCCGGCTCCCCGTCGCTGAAGCCGTTCCTCGAAGAGAACGCCGCCGAGCTGAAGGCGGACTATGCGCTGGTCTGCGACACCGGCATGTGGGATGGCGATACGCCGGCGATCTCGGCAGGCCTGCGCGGCCTCGTCGGCGAAGAAATCATCATCAATGCCGCCGATCGCGACCTGCATTCCGGCATGTTCGGCGGCGCGGCCGCCAACCCGATCCACATCCTCACCGACATTCTCGCCGGCCTGCATGACGAGACCGGCCGCATCACGCTCGACGGCTTCTATGACGGCGTCGAAGAGACGCCGGGCAACATCAAGGCCTCCTGGGAAACGCTCGGCATGACGACGGAAAAATTCCTCGGCGAAGTCGGCCTCTCCATACCCTCCGGCGAAAAAGGCCGTTCGGTGATGGAACTCACCTGGGCGCGACCGACGGCTGAGGTCAACGGCATCACGGGCGGCTATACCGGCGCCGGCTTCAAGACCGTGATCGCCGCCAAGGCGTCGGCGAAGGTATCGTTCCGCCTCGTAGGGCAGCAGAACCCAGATGCAATCCGCGATAGTTTCCGCGCTTACGTCCGCTCGAAGGTTCCAGCCGATTGCTCGGTGGAGTTCCATGCCCATGGCGCCTCGCCGGCAATCCAACTGTCCTACGATTCGCCGGTACTGACCAAAGCAAAGAACGCTCTTTCCAGCGAGTGGCCGAAGCCGGCTATCGTTATCGGCATGGGCGGATCGATCCCGATCGTCGGAGACTTCCAGAAGATGCTTGGCATGGAATCCCTGCTGGTCGGTTTCGGCCTCGCCGACGATCGCATCCATTCGCCGAACGAGAAATACGAGCTGAAATCCTATCACAAGGGCATCCGCTCCTGGGTCCGCATCCTCGACGCGCTCGCCGCTTGAGTTTCAAACGAGGACGCGCGAGCGAGATCGCGCGTCCTCCCCTTCATTTTCGCCTTCCGTCGCAGCGTGCCGCCACCGTGGCCGGCAATAAGATTGCAACCTACCCGCCTCAATTTGGATTCGACAAAAGCCGCCAATTTCTATAGGCGTTTGATTAAACGATTAATCACCCGACGTCCCCATGGTGCACCGACCAGATGGCAACCGCGCGCCCCGGCCCCAATCTCAGCAGGATCGCCGCCTCGCTCGGCGTCTCCGTTGCCACGGTGTCCAATGCCCTTTCCGGCAAGGGGCGAGTCTCGGCTGAACTGGTGGAGCGCATCCGCGCCACGGCGGCCACGCTCGGTTATGTGCCAAGCCAGGCTGGCCGGGCGCTGAGGACCGGGCGCAGCGGCGTTCTTGGGCTGGTTCTGCCCGATATCTCCAATCCACTCTTTCCGCAGATCGCCCAGGCAATCGAACATGCCGCCGCCATCGCCGGCTATGGTGTGCTGATTGCCGATTCGCGCGGTGACGTCGGCACGCAGACCGAGGCGATCCACCGGCTGGTGKAACGCGGCGTCGACGGCATGGTGATCGTGCCGCGGCGCGGCACCCGCATTGCCGATGCCGGCTGTCCCGTGGCCGTCATCGATACGCCCTCGACGCCGGGCAACACGGTTTCCGCCGACCACTGGCAGGGCGGTCGTGAAATCGCCAGTCATCTGCGCAATCTCGGGCACCGCAAGATTCTGTTGATCGGCGGAAGCAGCGCCTCCAGCGTACAGAACGACCGCATCGGCGGCTTCAAATCCGCCCTCGACGCCACGATAAAGACCGAGGTCCTCTGGATCGAAAAGCTGGAGGAACAGGACGGGCCTGGCTGCCTGCTGGGATTGGCGGACAAGGTGCAGCAGGGCTTTACGGCCTTTGCCGCCGTTTCCGACCTGCATGCCTTGCGCGCGCTCACCGAACTGCAACGGGCCGGCATCGCCGTTCCGGACAGCGCCAGCGTCACCGGCTTCGACGATCTCATCTGGTCGCCGGTCGTGACACCCGCGCTCACCACGATACGCATGGACATCGCGGCGATTGCCGAGATCGCGATCACCGCACTGGTCAGCGCCATCCAAAATGGCGAACCGATCAAAAAGGGGAGACCGCGCGAAGCGTCCGCGGACGAGCCGCTGCACGTCAACCGGCTTGTCACGGCGGAGAAATCCCGCGTGCCAATGCAGCTTGTCGTCCGTCAATCTTCCGGTCCGCTCGGGCTGGCAAGCACAAACCTTTCAGCGGGAGAGCTCCTGACATGAAACGATTGCTCCTGGCTTCGGCCACCACCTTGCTTGCTCTTTCATCGCTCGGCGTACAGGCACAGGAACGCACGCTCACCATTTCCGTCTATGCCTTCGCCCAGGACGACTACAAGAAGCTCGTCTACGATCCCTTCGAAGCCAAATGCGACTGCAAGCTGGTGGTCGAGACCGGAAACAGCGTCGAGCGCCTGGCGAAGATGCAGGAAAACAAGGCCAATCCGGTTGTCGACATGGCCGTAATCTCCATGGCGGACGCGCTGCAGGCGTCCCGTGCCGGCCTGATCGACAAGATCGATACCTCGAAGCTCAGCAACTTCAACAAGCTCTACGACCTCGCCAAAGACCCGAACGGCGACGGCATGAGCGTCGGCTATACGTTCTATGCCACCTCGATCGCCTATCGCTTGGACAAGATGAAGATCGATTCCTGGGCCGATCTTCTGAAGCCGGACTATGTCGGCCATGTCGCATGGCCGAACGTTACGACCAACCAGGGTCCGCCGGCGCTCTACATGCTGGGCCTCGCGCTTGGCAAGGATACGCCCGACCTCGCTGCCCCAATCGCCGCCATCGGCGAACACAAGAGCGATATCGTCACCTTCTACGAAAAATCCTCGCAGCTCGTGCAACTGATGCAGCAGGAAGAAATCTGGGCCGCGCCGATCGGACGCTTCTCCTGGGCGGGCTTCACCAAGCTCGACGTGCCCGTCGCCTGGGCAACGCCGAAGGAAGGCCAGACCGGCGGCATGAATGTCATGGTCGTCACCAAGGGCTCGGAGAACCGGGATCTCGCTTTGCAGTTCATGGATTTCTGGATCTCGACGGAGGTGCAGACGGCGCTCGCCACGAAACTCATCGACAGCCCGGCGAACAAGGACGTGAAGCTACCCGACGATGTCGCCAAAAACCTGACCTATGGTGAAGACACGGCAAAAAGCCTGAAGCTGATCCCGTCAGCGGTCGCTCTCGACCAGCGCGATGACTGGGTCAAGGAATGGAATAACAGGGTTGGCCAATAAGGCCATGTCGAAACGATATCCCGAATGCAGCATCGGGATATCCGTCTTCCCCATTTTCATGAAGGTTAGCCTTAATGTTCCAGAATAGGGCCGAAGCTCTGGCGCTTGCCCTGCCTGCGGCGGTCTTCGTCGCAGTGGTTTTCCTCGCGCCGGTGCTGATTCTGCTCTCGGAAGGCTTTCATATCCCCACCAGCGGCTGGACTCTTTCGGCCTATACCGGCTTCTTTTCGGAGGCGCTGAACCAGACGGTCTTCCTGCGCACGCTCCGGCTCGGCGTCGAGGTCACGGCTGTTTCCGCCGTCATCGGTTATGCCAGCGCCTTCGCTATCGTCAACCTGCCGCCGAAGGGCAAGGGCCGTCTGGTTGGTCTCGTCGTCTTGCCGCTGATGATCTCGCCGGTGGCGCGCACCTATGCCTGGATCGTCATTCTCGGGCGTACCGGCATCGTCAACCGGGCCGTTCAGGGCCTCGGCTTGAGCGATGAGCCGCTGCGCCTGCTGTTCAGCGAGACCGCCGTCTTCATCGGCCTTCTGCAGCTCTTCCTGCCGTTGATGATCCTGTCGCTGATCAGCGCGCTCGAGAACATGCCGAAGGATGCCATTCCGGCCGCGCGCGTCCTTGGCGCCAACTGGTTCCAGGTGTTCTGGAAAGTGGTGCTGCCGCTGACGCGCGAGGGATTGGTGATTGGCGGCACGCTGGTCTTCACCGGCTCGCTGACGGCCTATATCACGCCGGCTATTCTTGGCGGCTCGAAAGTGCTGATGCTGGAGACGCTGCTCTATCAGCGCATCTCGGTCTCCAACGACTATGTTTCGGCCAGCGTTATCGCCTTCATCCTCATCGTCATGAGTTTCGGCGCCAATCTGGTGCTGAAGCGGCTCGCCACCGCGAGGAACCGGGCATGATGCGGCGTCTGTTTTCTCCGCTCGTCCTCTTCTTGCTGCTGATCTTCCTCATCGGCCCCTTTGTCATCATCGTGGCGGCATCTCTTTCCGGCGGCGAAACGCTGGCCTTTCCGCCGCAGGGCCTGTCGCTGCGTTGGGTGGCAAAGGTCTTCACCATCGACAGTTTCCGCGAAAGCTTCGCCATGTCGATGTTTCTGGCGATCGGCGGCACGCTTTTCGCGCTGATCCTCGGCATTCCGGCGGCTTACGCACTGTCGCGATACAGGCTGCCGGGCGGCGAGACGATCCGCACGATGGTCTCCCTGCCGATCATCGTGCCGGGGATCATCGTAGGTCTGGCGATCCTGCGCTACCTCGTCGTGCCCTTCTCCTTCGATATCACGCTGGCGCTATTCTTCGCGCATACGGCACTGGTGCTTCCCTATGCCGTGCGTGTGGTCTCGGCCAGCCTCAACAATCTGCGCTCCGATATGGAAGAGGCGGCGGTGCTCCTCGGTTCGTCGCGGCTCGGCGCCTTCTTTCGCGTGGTGCTGCCGAATATTCGCAGCGGCGTGCTCGCCGCCTTCATCCTCGGCTTCGTCACCAGCTTCAATCAGGTGCCGGTATCGCTGTTTCTCGCCAAGCCAGGCATACAGACGCTGCCGATCGACATGCTGGGCTATATGGAAACGACCTACGACCCTTCCGTCGCGGCCTTGTCGGCGCTGCTTGCCTTCCTTTCCATCGGCATCGTCTTCCTTGCCGAGCGCTTCCTAGGATTTTCCCGCTATGTCTGACCCCTCCTACCTTACGCTGGACAGGCTGACGCTCGCCTATGGCGACACGGTCGCGGTCAATGACCTCACCCTGTCGATCGGCAAAGGCGAACTTGTGGCCCTGCTCGGCCCCTCCGGCTGCGGCAAGACGACGACGATGCGGGCAATTGCCGGGTTGCTCGCGCCCGTGTCCGGCAAGATCAAGCTCGATGGCGCCGATATCACCCGCGTCTCCGCCAATAGGCGCGCCGTCGGATTGGTCTTTCAATCCTACGCGCTGTTTCCGCATCTCACCGTCTATGAAAACGTCGCCTTCGGCCTACGTCTCAAGGGTATGCGCGGCAATGATCTCGACGCCCGTGTCGGTGCCGGTTTGAAATCCGTGGGTCTTACCAGCTTCTCCGGCCGCAAGCCCGGCCAATTGTCCGGCGGCCAGCAGCAGCGCGTGGCACTGGCGCGATCGATGGTGATGGAGCCGAAGGTGCTGCTGCTCGACGAGCCGCTGTCGAATCTCGACGCCCGCCTGCGCCTGGAAATGCGCACCGAGCTGCAACGGGTGCAGAAGGAAACCGGCGTGACGATGATTTTCGTCACCCACGATCAGGTGGAGGCGCTGGCGCTCGCCGACCGCATCGTCGTMATGCTGAACGGCGCCATCGAGCAGATCGGCTCGCCGGAGGATATCTATAACCGGCCGGTTTCGGCCTTCGTTGCCGATTTCGTCGGCTTCGAGAATGTCTTTGCGCTGGAGAACGGCAGGCTGAAGACGGCGAACGGCGCCGTTACGCTTTCGTCCCCCGCGCCATCGTCTGCGGCGGGCCTGGCCTGGCGGCCGCGTGCGGTAACCCTGGGCTCAGGTCCTTTCAGGGGCACCGTGCGCGGCACGTCTTTCGCCGGCGACAGCCGCGAATATCTGCTCGATACGCCGCTCGGGCCTATCAAAGCCGAAGTGGACGCGGCCGCGGCCGTTCACGCCATGGGCAGCGAGCTCGCCTTCGACCTGCCGGTCGCAGCAGCAGCTTCGCTTGCAAAACACGGATAGGGCCATGGGGATCTGGATCGATACCGATATGGGGTTCGACGATATCGCCGCCATTCTGGTGGTGGCGCATTCGAGCCTCGTGATCGACGGCGTTTCGCTGGTGAGCGGCAATGCGCCGCTAGCGCAGGTGCGCCACAACGCCGCCAGTGCCGCCGCAGCTTTCGGCTGGGAATTTCCGATCCACACGGGCCGCAAATTGCCGGTGCTTTGCAAGCTGGAAACAGCGCAACGCATTCTCGGACAAAGCGGCATGCCGACCATGGGCAAAAGCTTGCCGCCGGCGAATGAATTGCCGGTAAGCGATGCCTTCGCCGCCCTCTGTGGCTGGCTGGAGCGCGACACGGAGCCGAAACGAATTTTGGCGCTCGGGCCGCTCACCAATATCGCTGCCTTGGCGCTCGCCCGGCCCGATCTTGCCGCCCGCATCGACGAACTCACCTGGATGGGCGGCGGCGTGACCTMCGGTAACCACACGGCCTCCGCCGAATTCAATGCCTATGCCGATCCTGAAGCGCTTGCCATCGTGCTAGCCCATCACCTGCCGCTGCGAATGATCGATCTCGACGTCTGCCGCAAGGTGCTGGCGCGGCCTGACGATGTCGACCTTGTGCGCCAGGCCGCCGGCAAGAACGCCGAGTTGCTTGGCGATCTCCTGGGCGGCTACGTCAATATCGGCATCAGCCGCGGCCGTCCCGCCATGGCGATCTATGATCCGACCGCTGCCGCTATTTTCGTCGCTCCCGACATCGCCACGCTTCAGCATGCCCGGATCGACGTCGAGCTGCAGGGGCGGCACACCCGCGGGCGCACCGTCGTCGAGACACGCGCGTCACATGCGGAGTTCAATGCTTATTTTGCCGCCGAGATCGACGCCGACATGGCGCGCGTCATCATTTTCGGCGCGCTGATCAACGAGGCACGCCGATGATCCGACATTCTCCAAGCGAGCCCGCCGATCTCAATGCACATGAGCTGCGGCTTCGTGCCGTCGAGGTCGCTCGTGGCGATACGCCTTTCGACCTGCTGATAACAGGCGGCCAGCTCGTCGACATGGTGACCGGCCAAATCCGGGCCGCCGATATCGGCATCGTCGGCGCGCTGATCGCGAGCGTGCATGCGCCGGGCGGCCGCACGGACGCCATCAGGACGATCGACGCCAGCGGTGCCTTTCTCTCTCCCGGCCTGATCGACACGCACATGCATATCGAAAGCTCGATGGTGACGCCGGCGGCCTATGCCGAAGCCGTGTTGCCGCATGGGGTGACGAGTGTCGTCTGGGACCCGCATGAGTTCGGCAATGTGCATGGCCTCGGCGGCGTGCGCTGGGCGATCGAGGCGACACGGTCGCTGCCGCTCCGGGTGATCCCGCTTGCCCCTTCCTGTGTGCCCTCCGCGCCCGGGCTGGAGCTGGCGGGCGCCGATTTCGATGCTTCCGCCATGGCCGGCATGCTGGCCTGGCCCGAAATCGCCGGCGTTGCCGAGGTCATGACCATGCGTGGCGTCATAGACGGCGATCTGCGCACAAGCGCGATCGTCAATGCCGGGCTGCAATCCGGCAAGCTCGTCTGCGGCCATGCCCGCGGGCTGGAAGGCGCCGATCTCAATGCTTTCATGGCGGCAGGCGTCACCTCAGACCATGAGCTGACCTCCGGCGCCGATCTGCTCTCCAAGCTCTCCGCCGGCATGACGATCGAGCTGCGCGGCTCGCACGACCACCTGCTCAAGCAATTCGTCCAGGTCATCAACAATCTCGGCTTCATGCCGCAGACGGTGACCMTCTGTACCGACGACGTTTTTCCGGACGAACTGCATTTTGACGGCGGCTTGGACGATGTCGTCCGGCGTCTGGTGCGCGACGGGCTGAAGCCCGAATGGGCATTGAGGGCCGCGACGTTGAACGCCGCCATGCGGCTTGGCCGCAACGATCTCGGTCTGATCGCCGCCGGCCGCCGCGCCGACATCGCCATTTTCGAAGACCTTCACGCTTTCAAGGCGAAGCAGGTGATTGCCAACGGCAGGATCGTTGCCGAGGCTGGCAAGATCATCGGCAGGATCGCTCATCTCGATACCACGCCGCTCCAGAATTCGGTCAAACTCGCGCCTCTCAGCGAAGACGATTTTCGTGTATCGGCCGCCGGCGATCGGGTGCGTCTTGCAACGATCGACCAGCCGCGCTTCACGCAATGGGGCGAGGCAGAGGCCGATGTCGTGGACGGATTCGTCGTGCCGCCTGCGGGGACCACGATGATCGCCGTCGTTCATCGTCACGGCAAGGCGGACGGACGACCGCGCGTCGGTTTTCTGACCGGCTGGGGCGAATGGCGCGGTGCCTTCTGCACAACGGTCTCGCACGACAGCCACAATCTCACGGTTTTCGGCGGCAATGTCAGGGACATGACGGTTGCCGCCAACGCCGTCATCGCCGCCGGCGGCGGAATGGCCGTTGTTTCGAATGGTCAAGTCGACATGCTGCTGCCCCTACCCCTATCCGGGCTGGTGACCGCAATGCCCCTCGAAGAAACCGCCCTCGCCTTCCGTGCCATCCGCAAGGCGATGGAAAAGATCACCAAATGGCGGCCGCCTTACCTCGTCTTCAAAGCCTGCTTCGGCGCGACGCTCGCTTGCAACATCGGGCCGCACCAGACGGATCGCGGGATTGCGGATGTAGTGACGGGGCGGGTGTTGGAGACGCCGGTGCTGCCTTCTCGCCTTGGGTAGAAGGTGCCGCCCTTCGACAAGCTCAGGAGGGTGGATGAGGGACGAGGACCTGCGAAGGGCAACCCTAACGGTGCAACGCCCCTCAACCCGAGCTTCGCTCGGCCTTCTCCCCGCTGGGGCGAAGGTGTTTTTACGAAGGGGCCAGCGGTTTCAACCGGAAAGAGGCTTTCAGCCTACCGCATCGAAGACATGCGCCTTGCCGAGCACGCTGACGTGCACGGTGCTGCCGATCTCCGGCAGGCCGACGCTCGAGCTTTTGATGGTGAGCGGTGAAACGCCTGCGACATTGGCAAGAGCAAGCGTCACCGTGCAGACCGCGCCGCCGAATTCGACATCGATGACATTGCCAGCACATACGGCATCGGAGGCAGTGCCGTCGATCATGCTGAACCGCAACTGCTCGGGGCGCAGCATGATTTCCGCCCGTCCCCGCCGGCCGTTTGCGTCCGTCTGGATGCGGCCAAGCGCGCAATCGGCGAAACCATCGCCCAGTTCGGCCGGCAACAGGATGGCGTCGCCGAGGAAGGTGGCCGTCTCGCGGTCGCGGGGATTGAGATAGAGCGTTTGCGGCGTTCCAGCCTGCACCAATTTCCCCTCGCGCAGCACCGCCACCTGATCGGCGAAGGAGAGCGCTTCCGCCTGATCGTGCGTTACCAGGATCGTGGTGATGCCTGCATTCTGTAGGACGCGGGCAACTGCCTTGCGCATGTTTTCGCGCAAGCCCGTGTCGAGCGCAGAAAACGGTTCGTCCAGCAACATCAGCCTCGGCTTGCGGCCGAGCGCGCGGGCAAGTGCCACGCGCTGCTGCTGGCCGCCGGAGAGCTGGTGCGGGCGGCGATCGAGCATGCCGCGATCGAGCTCCACCATGTCGATCAACGCGTTGATCTGCTCGGCGCGGTTTGCTTGTCCGCGCTCCATGCCGAAGCCGATATTCTCTGCCACGCTCAAATGCGGAAACAACGCGCCGTCCTGCGAAACGATGCCGATGCCGCGGCGATGCGCGGGTATGACGGCCGGCCCATCCGCCAGCAGATGTCCTTCCAGCAGCACCTGGCCGGTATCCGGGGTCTCGAAGCCGGCGATGATGCGCAGCAGAGTCGTCTTGCCGGAACCGGAAGGGCCGACAACTGCAGTGCGGCTGCCTGCAGCGACCGTGAGGCCGATGTCGTCAAGCGCGTGCACCGGGCCATAGTGCTTGCCGATGTTTTTAATCGCCAGAAAGGTCATTGTCCGGCCGTCCGCTTGGATTGTGCATAGAGAAGAAGGGTGAGCGGCAGCGACAGCACCACCATCATGAAGGCATAGGGCGCGGCGGAGACATAGTCGATCTCGCTGGTGAGCGACCAGAATTTCGTCGCCAACGTCTCCGTGCCGTTGGGCGACAGCATTAGCGTCGCCGTCAATTCGTTGGTGATGCCGAGAGCGGCAAGGGCGACGCTCGCCGCAAAACCAGGCGCGGCAAGGCGCATGGTGATTTGCCGCACAGCCTGGCTTGGCGTGCGTCCCAACGCCATGGCGGCGCGTTCGAGCTCGACCGGTGCCTGAGCTATGCTGGAGCGCAAGCCCACCAATGCGCGCGGCAGGAACAGCAGGACATAGGCGAGCAGCAGTGTCGCAAAGGTCTGATAGAGCGGCAATACCAGCCGCACAGTGATCGACACCAGCGCTAGCGCCACCACGACGCCCGGCAGCGAGCCGACATAATAGTGGCAGGCTTCAAGAATGCGCTGCAGCCGGCTCGGCGCGCGCACCGAGAGCCAGGCCATGGGAGCGGCGGCGATGGTGGCCAGCAAGCCGCCGGCAACGGCAAGCGCGATCGTCTGCAGCAAGGCCGAGCCGACCGTATCCATCCGCCAGATGCCGGCGCCGCCAAGATAAAGCCAGCGCGCCAGCGTCACGAACGGCACGCCAAGCGTCAGCACGGCCGCTGCCAGCGGCAGTGCGATGGCCGGGATGACGAGCCAGCCGAGACGGCGACGGTCCGCCGGGCGAGCTGCGCCGGAGCCGACACGGGCGTAACGCTCGTTGCCGCGCACCAAAACCTCGATGCCGAGCAGCAGCAGGCAGCAGAAAACGAGAACCCCGCCGAGCATATTGGCGGCCGGGCTGTTGTAGGCGGATTGGAACTGATCGACGATCGCCGTCGAAAAGGTGTCGAAGCGGATCATCACATAGAGACCGTATTCCGCCAGCAGATGCAGGCCGATCAGCAGCGAGCCGCCGCAGATGGCAAGGCGAAGCTGCGGCAGGATCGCCCGGAAGAAGACGCGCCAGGGACCGAGGCCGAGCGAGGCGGCGGCATCCTCGATCGCCGGATCGAGACGGCGCAACTGTGCAGCCACCGGCAGATAGAGGAAGGGATAATAGGCAAGCACCGATACCAGCACGCCGCTCCAGAGCCCACGCATGCCCGGCAACAGGCTGACCCAGGCATAGCTGTGCACGAAAGCGGGCACGGCAAGCGGCGCGACCGCCAGCCACGACCAGATGCGGGCACCCGGGATATTCGTACGCTCGGTCAGCCAGGCGAGCGTGACGGCAAGCATGATGCAGAGCGGGATGGTACAGACTTCGAGAAGGACCGTATTGGTCAGCAATTCACCGACGCGGCTGCGGAAAATGAGCGCGATGGCTTCGCTCCAGCCGGTATCGACCGTGACCCAGACGATGAAGCCGAGCGGCACAAGGCTCAAAAGCGCGACGACGGATGCAAGGGCGATGACAGAAGCGTGCGGAACACGGCCACCGGACGCAGCGGTCAACGGGGGCAATCGCATGGCAGCGGCCTGAGCGGCCGGCGCGGCATATGTGTTCTTCTGCAGCAAGCCTTAGCTGCCTTTCACGCCCTGAAATAGGAAGGCAATCGCCACCAAAGGCGATTGCCGGGATCGAAATGGCCGAATGGCCATCCGCATGCCCCTAGCAGGGCATGCGGACCGGATGCAAGGACTTAGATCAAACCGGCTTCGGTCATGAGTTCGGTGACCTTCTTGCTGTTCAGCTTGGAAGGCTCGACCTTGGGCGCCTGCAGATCGGAGAGCGGCACCAGCTTCGGGTTCGACTGAGCGCCATTGCCGACGGCATATTCATAGGAATCGCCGTCGCGCAGAACGGCCTGACCGCCCTTGCCGGTGATCCACTTCAGGAACGCCTGAGCTTCCTTCTTGTGTTGGCTGGAGGCGAGAACGCCGCCGCCGGAAATGCTGACGAAGGCGCCCGGATCCTGGTTCTTGAAGTAATGCAGCGTGACGTTCTTGCTGTTTTCGCCCGTCTTCGCCTGATCGCCGAACCAGTAATAGTGATAGATGACCGCGCCCTGGATTTMGCCAGCGTTGACGGCCTTCATGGCAACGCTGTTGCCCTTGTAGGGAGTCGCGTTTGCCTTCAAAGCCTTCAGCCAGGACTTGGTGACGTCCTCGCCCTTCAGTTCAAGAAGCGCACTGACGATCGCCTGGAAGTCGGCACCGGCCGGCGATGCACCCCAACGGCCCTTCCAGGCGGGATCGGCGAGGTCGAGCAGCGACTTCGGCAGATCGCTTTCCTTGAGCTTGGTCTTGTCGTAGGCGAAAACCGTGGAACGGGCGGCAACGCCGACCCAATCGCCATCCGCCGCCTTGAAGGTTTCCGGCACCTGCGCCAGCGTATCGGCATCTACGGGCGCAAAGAGCTTGCTGGCATCGACCAGTGCCATGCCGGGAGAATTTTCCGTCAGGAATATGTCGGCGGGAGATGCCGCACCTTCCTCGACGATCTGGTTGGCGAACTGCATGTCGCTGCCATTGCGGATCGTCACCTTGATGCCGGTTTCCTTGGTGAAGCCATCTGCCCAAGCCTGCGTCAACGCCTCGTGCTGCGCATTATAGACGACGATGCCTTCGGATTCGGCGGCATTGGCCATCAGCGGCGCAACCGCAAGACCTGCGGCAAGCGCTAAGGCGCTGGTGAGATGGGTAAAGGAAAAAGTCATAGGCGTCCTCTCGCTTGAAACCCGTCCGTGACGGTGGTGCGGTAGCCTATATTTTTCTTGACTATCGTTTTCAAGTTTCAGTGTGTCCTTTTTTATCACAAAAGTTTGAAAAGGGAGTCAAGATTTAAGGGATCGCTTGTCGGCGAGGTCCAGCCAGGCGCGGAACGTAGGTGGTTTCGATCGCATCGACGATGCACACGGTCTTATCAAAAGAAAAAGCCGCGGCGCTTTCACGCCGCGGCTTTCAATGTTCCAAAGGTTCGATCAGTTGTCGCGCGTTTCCAGCGTTTTGCTAAAGAAGATCGCAACCAGCGTGCAAACCACGCCGGAGAGCAGGTAGAGGCTGGTATAGACCAGACCGAACTGGCTGGAGAGGGCAAGCGCGACGAAGGGCGCAAAGCCGGCACCGATCAGCCAGGAGAGGTCCGAGGTCAATGCCGAACCGCTATAGCGATAGTTCCGGCTGAAACGCGAGGCGCTGGCGCCGGCGGCCTGGCCGAAGGAGAGGCCGAGCAGCGTGAAGCCGACCACCACGTAGACATGGCGGCCGGTGACACCGCCATCGAGCAGCCAGGGTGCGACGAAAGCAAAGGCCGCGATCAACACGGCACCAACGGCAAGCTGATTGCGGCGGCCGATACGGTCGGCGAGCAGGCCGGAACTGACGATTGCGGCGATACCGCAGATCGCGCCGAGGAACTCCACCAACAGGAACGAACCGGGGGTTTGCGCGCTATAAAGTGTTACCCAACCAAGCGGGAAGACCGTGACCAGATGGAAGGTCGCGAAGCTTGCCAGCGGCACGAAAGCGCCGATCAGCACGTCGCGGCCATGCACACGCAGAAGCTCCGTCATCCTGACCGGCTCCAGCTCATGGCGCTCCAGCAACGCACCGAATTCCGGTGTAGCAACCAGACGGAGCCGGGCGAACAGCGCCACGACGTTGACCATGAAGGCGCAGAAGAAGGGGTAGCGCCAGCCGTAGTCCAGGAAATCCACCGTCGAGAGGTTTGCCACGAAATATGCGAACAGAGCGCTTGCCAGCATGAAGCCGGTCGGCGCGCCGAGCTGCGGGATCATCGCATACCAGCCACGACGGTTGGCCGGCGCGTTGAGCGCCAGCAGCGAGGCAAGACCGTCCCAGGCGCCACCGAGCGCGAGGCCCTGAGCGATACGCAAGGCGGCAAGCAGGACGATCGCATAGACGCCGACTTCGTGGTAGCCAGGCAGGAAGCTCATCGACGCCGTGGACCCGCCCAACAGAATCATCGCGATCGTCAGCTTGACGCCGCGGCCATAGGTGCGGTCGATCGCCATGAAGATAAACGAACCGACCGGGCGGGCGATGAAGGCGAGCGAAAAAACCAGGAAGGAAAGCAGCGTGCCGTGCAGGGGATCCGCGAAGGGGAAGATCAGCTTCGGGAAGACCAGGACGGATGCGATGGCGTAAACGAAGAAATCGAAAAACTCGGACGTGCGACCGATGATCACGCCGATGGCAATACTGCCGGGGTCGACAGTACCGCGAGCATGCATATTGCGAGCATCGCGTTCCAAACCGGCGGACGTTGGATTTAATGATTCATGCGTGGCGCTGACCATATACGGGAGCCTCCCTCTCCGGACGCGAATTCCTCCACGAAGTCGCGTCGAGATAAGATGTTTTATCAAACTTACGAACTTATCAAGTATCGTGCATGGAATAATTCGCGAATTAGCGATTGGATCCGGCCGAATTCGGACCTTTTTGCCAAGACAATGCCGGGTTGGCGTGCCGCCACCGGTAGCCATATCCGCCGATCTCGGTATATTAGCCGCGACAAAGGCAACCGGTCGTTGGAAAACCTTCTGGATTTCTCAGGATTTTCCCGATAGGTGACGTTTGCAGTCGATCCCGCATTGCACCCAAGCTTGCTGCGGTGCGACGAAACACCTCATACCGTTCATGACCGCCGTCCTTTAGTCGCGGTACGGTCAATAACAAAAAGAGCTTTGAGACGTGCCAAGACTATCGAAGATTTTCAGCCTGTTATCCGTCCTGCCGCTCACCCTGCTGCTCTCGGGCTGCAATATGGTGGTAATGGCTCCCTCCGGCGACATCGCCGTGCAGCAACGCGACCTTATCGTCGTCTCTACCGTCCTGATGCTGCTGATCATCGTCCCGGTGATTTTCCTTACCCTGTTGTTTGCCTGGAGATATCGCCAGTCGAACGCGACGTCGGTCTATGATCCGGAATGGCATCATTCGACCCGCCTCGAACTGGTGATCTGGTCGGCGCCGCTGGCCATCATCATTGCGCTCGGCGCGGTGACCTGGATCAGCACCCATCAGCTCGATCCCTATCGGCCGCTCGATCGCGTCAACGCCGGCAAGCCCGTAACGACCACCACGAGGGCCGTGAATGTCGAAGTCGTGGCGCTCGATTGGAAATGGCTGTTCTTCTACCCCGATCTCGGCATTGCCACGGTCAACGAACTGGCCGCGCCGGTGGATGCACCCATCAATTTCAAGATCACGGCCTCCTCGGTGATGAACTCGTTCTTCATCCCGGCACTTGCGGGCCAGATCTACGCCATGCCGGGCATGGAAACGAAGCTGCATGCCGTCATCAACCACCCCGGCGAATATCAGGGTCTGTCCGCCAACTACAGCGGCGCCGGCTTCTCGCATATGCGCTTCAAATTCCATGGCTTTAGCCAAGCCGACTTCGACCGATGGGTCCAGAAGGTGAAGAGCCAGGGCACGGCCCTCGGCCGCACGGAATATCTGGCGCTCGCCAAGCCGAGCGAAAGAGAGCCGGTGCGCTACTTCAATTCGGTCGACGACGGTCTCTATGACGCCATCCTCAATATGTGCGCCGATCCCAGCAAGATGTGCATGGGCGAGATGATGCATATCGATGCCAAGGGCGGCGCCGGCAAGGACAGCCAGGAAAACCGCGAGCGCTTGATCTACGACAACCGCGGTGCGGATGCCGGTGAGGTCACGCCGGTAAAGGCAAGCGACACCACAGCTCACGAGATGCAGCACGGCGACGCCTCCATGCAGGGCATGGACATGGGCAATATGCAGATGGGCAACGGCGCTTCAGCCGGTTCGTCCAGCGCTACACCGACCGCCGGTTCGTCAACGCCGGCACAGCAGCCGAGCAATTGATCCCGTGCGCTCAGTAACAAGACATTTATAAGGACAGAGGCAATCCATGTTTTCCAACCCGGACCTCTATAAATTCATCTTCGGTCGGCTGACGCTCGATTCGATCCCCTATCACGAGCCGATCCTCGTCGCGACCTTCATCGGCGTCGCCATCGGCGGCATCGCCGTGCTCGGCCTGCTCACCTATTTCCGCCTCTGGGGCTTCCTCTGGAAGGAATGGTTCACCAGCATCGACCACAAGAAGATCGGCATCATGTATGTGGTGCTGGCTTTGATCATGCTGCTGCGCGGCTTTTCCGACGCGCTGCTGATGCGTTTGCAGCAGGCGATCGCCTTCAACGGTTCCGAGGGCTACCTGCCGCCGCATCACTACGACCAGATCTTCACCGCCCACGGCGTCATCATGATCTTCTTCGTGGCGATGCCCTTCGTCACCGGCCTGATGAACCTCGTCGTGCCGCTGCAGATCGGCGCACGCGACGTCTCCTTCCCGTTCCTGAACAACTTCTCGTTCTGGATGACAACGGCAGGCGCGATCGTCATCATGATCTCGCTCTTCATCGGCGAATTCGCAAAGACCGGCTGGCTGGCCTATCCGCCGCTCTCCGGCATCGCCTACAGTCCTGACGTCGGCGTCGATTATTACATCTGGGGCCTGCAGGTCGCGGGTATCGGTACGACGCTTTCGGGCATCAACCTGATCGCCACTATCGTCAAGATGCGCGCGCCGGGCATGACCTTCATGAAAATGCCGGTCTTCACCTGGACGTCGCTCTGCACCAACATCCTGATCGTTGCGAGCTTCCCGATCCTGACCGCCACGCTCGCTCTGCTTACCCTCGATCGCTACGCCGGTACGAACTTCTTCACGAACGACCTCGGCGGCAATCCGATGATGTATGTCAACCTCATCTGGATCTGGGGTCACCCGGAAGTCTACATCCTGGTCCTGCCGGCCTTCGGCGTCTTCTCGGAAGTCGTGGCCACCTTCTGCGGCAAGCGCCTCTTCGGCTACGCCTCGATGGTCTACGCCACCTGCGTGATCATGATCCTCTCCTACCTCGTCTGGCTGCACCACTTCTTCACGATGGGCTCGGGCGCCAGCGTCAATTCCTTCTTCGGCATCACCACGATGATCATCTCGATCCCGACGGGTGCGAAGCTCTTCAACTGGCTGTTCACGATGTACCACGGCCGCATTCGCTACGAGCCGCCGATGCTGTGGACCGTCGGCTTCATGGTGACCTTCACCATCGGCGGCATGACCGGCGTCATGCTTGCGGTTCCGCCGGCCGACTTCGTGCTGCACAACTCGCTGTTCCTGATCGCCCACTTCCATAACGTGATCATCGGCGGCGTGCTCTTCGGCATGTTCGCGGGTGTCAACTACTGGTTCCCGAAGGCCTTCGGCTTCAAGCTCGATCCCTTCTGGGGCAAGATGAGCTTCTGGTTCTGGCAGATCGGCTTCTGGTTCGCTTTCATGCCGCTCTACATCCTCGGCCTGATGGGCGTCACCCGCCGCGTAAGCCAGTTCGACGATCCGTCGCTGCAGATCTGGTTCATCATCGCGGCCTTCGGCGCCGGACTGATCGCCATCGGCATCGCCTGCTTCCTCATCCAGCTCGGCGTCAGCTTCATGAAGCGCGAAGAACTTCGCGATCATACCGGCGACCCCTGGGGCGGCCGTACGCTGGAATGGTCCACCTCGTCGCCGCCGCCGGCCTACAACTTCGCCTTCACGCCGATCGTCTACGATCACGACGCGTGGTGGGACATGAAGAACCGTGGCTATCAGCGTCCGACGGAGGGTTTCATCCCGATCCACATGCCGAAGAATACCGGCACGGGCGTCATCCTCGGCGTTCTCTCCATCGCCTTCGCATTCGGCATGATCTGGTACATGTGGTGGCTTGCCGCCATCACCTTCGTCGCAATGATCGCCATTACGATCGGCCATACCTTCAACTATAAGCGCGACTTCTACATCCCCGCCGATCAGGTCGTGAAGACCGAGAACGAGCGTACGAAGCAGCTCGCAGGACAGGTATAAGACCCATGACGACCCATAGCGCACCAGCTCTGAAAGACGGCGAAACGCCCGCCTTCTACCTGAAGGAAGAGCATCATCCCGAAGGCAGCACGATGCTGGGCTTCTGGATCTACATCATGAGCGACTGCCTGATCTTCGCAGTGCTCTTTGCGACCTATGCCGTGCTTGGCCGCAACTATGCGGCCGGCCCGTCGCCGGCTGACCTGTTCGAGCTGCCGGTCGTCGCTCTCAACACGACGATGCTGCTGCTCTCCTCCATCACCTACGGCTTTGCCATGCTGATGATGGAAAAAGACAACAAGTCGGGAACGCTGTTGTGGCTGGCKATCACCGGCCTCTTCGGTGCTGCCTTCATCTATTTCGAACTCAACGAATTCTATCACCTGATCCTGGAAGGCGCCGGCCCGCAGCGCAGCGCCTTCCTCTCCGCCTTCTTCACGCTGGTCGGCACGCACGGCCTGCACGTCACCACCGGTATCGTCTGGCTGATCACGCTGATGATACAGACAAGCCGCCGGGGGCTGATCGTCGAAAACAAGCGCCGTCTGATGTGCCTGTCGATGTTCTGGCACTTCCTCGACGTCGTCTGGATCGGCGTGTTTTCCTTCGTCTACCTCATGGGAGTTCTCGGATGAGCTCGAACGCCAATCCTTCGCATCATTCCGCTGACGCCCACGGTCATGGTCACGATCACGGCCATGGCGGCCACGAGGCCGGCCACGGCACATTCAAGAGCTACATGACGGGGTTCATCCTCTCCGTCATCCTGACAGCCATTCCCTTCTGGCTGGTCATGGCCAAGGTCTTCTCCGATCCGGCCGTCACCGCGGTGTTGATCATGATCCTCGGCGCCATCCAGATCATCGTGCACATGATCTACTTCCTGCACATGAACACCAAGTCGGAAGGCGGCTGGAACATGATGGCGCTGATCTTCACCATCGTGCTGGTGATCATTGCGCTCTCCGGCTCGCTCTGGGTCATGCACCACCTGAATTCGAACATGATGACCATGTCGCCCGACATGATGCGCAACCTGCCATAACGATCGAGCGGCGGGCGTCCCGACGGATGCCCGCCGCCATTCCCGGCGCCAGATATTCGCCGGACGACTGCGCCGCGCCTCCGATGGAGTTTTGCGCCTTGACCGACATCCCCCCCCCCTCCCTTTCCGAAAAGCCGCGCTCCGCGCTCACGCTTGCCATCTGGGTGATCCTGCTTCTGCTGTTGACTGCGGCGCTCATTGCGCTCGGCACATGGCAGGTGAAGCGGCTGTCCTGGAAGCTGGATCTGATCGCCCGCGTCGATGCCCGCGTGCATGCGCCGCCCGTCGCCGCCCCCGGTCCGGCGGAATGGCCCACGATCGATGCCGCCGGCTATGAATACAAGCATGTCCAGGCAACCGGCACCTTCCTCAACGACAAGGAAGCGCAGGTCTATGCCTCGACCGCGCTCGGTGCGGGTTACTGGGTGCTGACGCCGATGAAAGAGGCCGATGGTACGATTATCATCGTCAATCGCGGTTTCGTACCGAGTGACAAGCGCAATCCGAACACCCGCCCCGCAGGCGAGCTGGCCGGCGAGACGACCGTTACCGGCCTGCTGCGGATCAACGAGCCGAAGGGCACGCTGCTGCGCTCCAACGTGCCGGCGGAAGAGCGCTGGTATTCCCGCGACGTCACGGCGATCGCCGCGGCGCGGGGCCTCCAGAACGTCGCACCCTATTTCATCGATGCGGACGACACGAAGAATCCAGACGACCTACCGGTCGGCGGCCTGACGCAGATCGTCTTCCCCAACAATCATCTCGTCTACGCCATCACCTGGTACGGGCTTGCCGTGATGACATCAGGCCTTGCCGCCTATCTCGTCTATTTCGAGGGGCAGCGGGGGAAGGCGCGCCACTAGAGCGCTATCTTGCAGCATTCGGAAAACGAAGCTGCCAGCGGCGGCCATCGCTGGTCATCTCCACGATGCCGAGCGGCTCGATGTCGATGGTCCAGAACGCCGCAGGCGGCGCTTGCAGCACATGGAGAATGGCGGCGCGAATGATGGTCGCATGCGTAACGACGACGGTGTGACCGCCATCGCCGATGTGGGTCTTCATCCAATCTCCGACGCGGGCGAGCACGGCGGACAAGGGCTCGCCACCATGCGGCGCCGCATCGAAATCCAGCATCCACTGCGTCAGCGCTTCCGGATCGCTCTCATGCAGTTCGGTGATCGGCCTGCCCTGCCAGCGCCCGTAGTCGCACTCCCGGAAAGACAGCTCCTCCCTGACGTCGAGCCCGCAAGCCGCAGCCGTCTGCCGAGCCCGCAGCGCCGGGCTCGTCCACGCCCGGTCGACCGTTGCGAGCCCGGACGGCAGTTGAATACGCTCGAGCGCTTTTGCCTCCAGCGGCTCGTCGCCGGGAAAGCGTCCCTCACGATTGGCGCGGGTCGGCCCGTGACAAATCCAGCTCAGACGCCCTTTCATACAGCTCGATAACTCCATCCTTGTCGCGATTTCGCATCGCGATGGCGTTTGATTGACAACTATCTTTGCTGCCAGATATAAACTTAGTGTTACGGGTGTGGAAGCCGGTGCAATCCCGGCGCGGTCGCGCCACTGTAATCGAAGGGCGGATACCGCCCCTAGAGAGCCAGACCCTTCCCGTAAAAAACCCTTCCGCAAATGGAACGCGTTATTCAAAAAAGGGAATACAATGTCTGACACCACATTCGCACCGACCGCAATCCCGACTCCGATCCCGGCTGGCGAAATCCTGCCCTGGGCGATCTTTGCCGGGCTTCTCCTCATGCTGGCGATCTATTTCATCGGCGCAGAAGAAGGCGCGACGGCGCTGTTCTCCGGATCCTACGTGCACGAATTCGTGCATGACGCGCGCCACCTGCTCGGCTTCCCCTGCCACTAAGGGGTAACGCTCATGGTTGGACGCCTTTTGCTCCGCGGCATGCTGGTCGGAGTGCTTGCTGGCATTCTCATTTTCGCCTTCGCGCATACGTTCGGCGAGCCGCTCGTCGATCGAGCGATCGCGTTTGAGGAGCAGGCTGCCCAGGCGGCAGGTGAAATGCCGGAACCGGAGATCGTCAGCCGCGCCACGCAGGCGGGCCTCGGTCTCTTTACCGGCATCATCATCTATGCCGCAGCGGTCGGCGGGCTTTTTGCCCTGGTCTTCGCCTATGTCTACGGCCGTGTCAGCCCCTTTGGCGCGCGCGGCACTGCCGCCCTGCTGGCTATCGCCGCCTTTATCGCCATTTCGTTGGTTCCCGACATCAAATATCCGGCCAATCCGCCGGCAATCGGCACTCCGGATACGATCGGCGCCAGGACCGAGCTGTTCTTCGTGATGATCGTGGCCTCCATCGTCGCCATGGTTGCCGCGGTATCCCTCGCCCGTCAGTTGGCGGCGCGCTACGGATCATGGAACGGCGCGATCTTCGCCGGCATCGCCTACATCGTGTTCATCGGCCTGGTGCAATACCTGCTGCCGGCGATCAACGAGGTGCCGGAGCAGTTTTCCGCCGTCGTGCTCTGGCGATTCCGGATCTCTTCGCTCGGCATGCACGCGATCCTATGGACGACGCTTGGCCTCGCCTTCGGGGCATGGGCCGAACGCGATCTGCCGCAGGTTCGCAACGGCCGCACGGCCATGCGCCGGGCCTGAAATGGCAAGCCTGATATGTCCCCCGCATGTCTTCATGCGTGGGACTCACTTGCTGAAACCAGCCATTCTATTGTCGGTCTTTTACCTGATCTGCATCCTGAGCCTGCCAATAGAGGCGAAGGCGCATACCGGTGGTTCGTCGGGAAGCCAAGCGGGCATTCCTATACCAAGTCTGAGCCATGGTGAGATGGCTGTGATCGCCCCCTACTACGGGCGTATCGTTGCGCTTGCCTCATCGGCATCCGACACCGACGAGGCGTTCCGTCGCGTGTTGAACTTCGCACAGATTCAGCGCGCCTATTGCCTTTGGGGCGTCATGCCGGGAAGCGTCGCGGATGAGGACAGCCCCTTTAACGAATGCTCGCATGCCTATCTCGCCGCGGCCAAGATGGCGCTGCTGCAGATGCGCACGATGAAGGATGAAAAAGCGGCCGCCAGCGATCTCATCTCCGAAATCGACGGCGTGCTTGTACGCAACAATCTATCGCTTGTTCTCTGCCGTTTCAGTGGCGAGGGCTTCAACACGGCCGACCTTGTCCGGCCGCAGCTCGCCGGCATCTTTCTGCACGGCAAAAGCCTTGCCGCGACGATGCTGGCACTGATGACGGCAGTGACCGCGCTGTGGTGGACCGCGCGGCTCCTGCGGATAAAGCCGGTCGTTGCCGACTAGCGCATTCCAGGAAACGTGCGAAACGGTTTTCCGTCTGGAATGCGTAAAAACAAAGAGATAGAGCGGAAAAGCGATTCCATGAATCGCTGCCCCGCTCTAGTAGACGGCACCCGCCGTCACCGGACGGCGACGTGTCTGATTTCACCAATCCCGCGGCCGGCCCCGCCAACCACCGTCCCAGCCGTCACGATAATAGGGGCGATGGCCATACCAACCCCAGCGCGGCGGTGGCGCTCTGTAATATCCCCAGCCATAGCCGCGCGGCGGTCCATAGCGGTTCGGCCGGCATGCGCCGCGAGGCGTCAAGTGCCAGCCACGGCCGCAGGCATAATCGACGTTTACGACCGGCGCTTTAGCTACGGTTCCAACGGCAGCGATAGGCATCGCTTCTGCCGAAGATACGACAAGGCTGCCGAGGACGGCAGCAACGGCAATCACGGACAATCTCATCGTGATGATCCTCTCTTCAAGTCCCTTGCAAGCGGATTTAAACCCCTGCCGTCTGAACGCCGGGTGAACCGAAAAAGGCATTTTCGCGGCGAAATCAAGACGTTGAACGTTAAGTTGAGATGATCCTTCCATAAGCTTTCGCTTAACGCGAAACGCATCTGCCGGCGAGCAAGCACGATACAACCATGACCCGCATAAGTATCTCTTTATGCGTCATTAGAGGTTCATCAACCGCGCTTAAATGGTCAACTTTATTTGTCATAAAGGAGTTTGAGATGGTCGACGTCGTTTCAAGCAATACTGAGGGTAGCAATCACCCTATTCACGGCGCGGGCGGTTCCGCTAAATGGTTTCTGCCGATCTTCGGCATCGTTGTACTTGGCGGCCTTGCCTATGTTGGCTATGCCCTTGGCAGCGATCTTGCCAATGCTGCCGCGGTTCCGTGGATCCTGCTCGGATTGGCGCTGCTGATCGCGCTCGGCTTCGAATTCGTCAACGGTTTCCATGACACCGCCAATGCGGTCGCAACCGTCATCTACACCCGCTCGCTGCCGGCTGAGTTTGCCGTTATCTGGTCGGGCTTCTTCAATTTCCTCGGCGTGCTGACCTCTTCCGGTGCCGTCGCCTTCGGCATCCTGGCGCTGTTGCCCGTCGAACTGATCCTGCAGGTCGGCTCCGGCTCCGGCCTCGCCATGGTCTTCGCCCTGTTGACCGCCGCCATCGTATGGAATCTCGGCACCTGGTATCTCGGCTTGCCGGCATCGAGCTCGCACACGCTCGTCGGCTCCATCATCGGCGTCGGTCTTGCCAATCAGTTCCTCGCCCCTGCCGGTTCCGCCACGAGCGGTGTCGACTGGTCGCAGGCAAGCAATGTCGGCTTGTCGCTGCTGCTGTCGCCGATCATCGGTTTCTGCCTCGCTGCGCTGTTGTTGCTGGTTTCCAAAGTTCTGATCCGCAACAAGGACCTCTATGAAGCGCCGAAGGGCAATGCGCCGCCTCCGCTGTGGATTCGCGTTCTGCTGATCTTCACCTGCACCGGCGTCAGCTTCGCCCACGGTTCGAATGACGGCCAGAAGGGCATGGGTCTGATCATGCTCATCCTCATCGGCCTCGTACCGACCGCTTTCGCGCTGAACCGGACACCCGATATCAACTACCTCGATGCCTACAAGGCAGCCTCGACGCAGGTCGAAACTGTCCTCGGCAAGTATGTGAAGCCCGGCGTTGCCACGCCTGCGGACCCGAAGGCTGTCGTCAGCGATGCCGTGAAGAGCAAGACCTGGACGGACGCAACCACCCCGGCACTGCAGGCCTATATCCACGCCACGAGCGTCGAGATCGCCGCTTATCCGAGCGTCGAAAAGTTGCCGAACGGCCTCGTCGGCAACGTTCGTAACGACATCTATCTGATCGGTGAATCGCTGAAGCTGATCGACAAGCAGAAGCTGCTGCCGATGAGCGCCGACGACCTGAAAGCCGTGACCAACTATCACGCCGCCGTCGATCACGCGACCAAGTTCATCCCGCTTTGGGTGAAGGTTGCCGTGGCGCTGGCACTCGGCCTTGGCACCATGGTCGGCTGGAAGCGCATCGTCGTCACCGTCGGCGAAAAGATCGGCAAGACCCACCTGACGTATGGCCAGGGTGCAGCCGCCGAAGTCGTCGCCATGCTGACGATCGGTGCGGCCGACCATCTCGGCCTGCCGGTTTCGACGACGCACGTCCTATCCTCCGGCGTCGCCGGCACCATGGCCGCCAACGGTTCGGGCCTGCAATGGTCCACCGTTCGCAACATGCTGATGGCCTGGATCTTGACCCTGCCGGCCTCGATCGCGCTTGCCTTCGTGCTCTTCATCGTGCTTCGCCAGGTCTTCTAACTGGCGTCACAAGTTATCGAGCMGGCTGTCGTTTAGCCGGCAAATATCGCTGGAGGTTGATGGCGCCCTTCCCCAAGGGCGCCATTATTCTTGCGGCTTGTTACCGTTGGCGCCGAGGCCGGAGAGTTTGGCGAGTTCCGAACGGCGGTTCGCATAGTTCTGGGCGACCATCGGATAGTTGGGAGCAAGACCCCATTTTGCCCGATATTCCTCAGGCGTCATGCCGTAGTGGACGCGCAGGTGCCGTTTGAGCGTCTTGAAGCGTTTTCCATCTTCAAGGCAGATGATGTAGTCGTTCGTCACCGACTTCTTGAGATCGACGGCGGGAACCGGCCTGGTTTGCTCCAGCGGAGGCGCGGATCCATCCAAAGCCTGCAACGCTTCATGCACATCCGCGATCAACTTCGGAAGGTTGCCGACAAGAATGGGATTGTGGCTGACATAGGCCGAAACAATCTTCACACAGCCATCAAACAGAACATGCATTTGCGGCTGGGGCTGGTCTCTTCTGCTGCTGAAAGCGTCCATCATCGTTTCCCGGATCTCGTGTGGCCTGGTGTGAGCCGCCTCGCGTGATTGCTTCATGTACAAACCCATTCGTGAATCTTGCATTGGTTCAAACTCCACAGGTTTTGGTTTGCGGCATCTTCGGCATCCCTGGATGAGGACGCCTGCTCATTGTCGGTCTTTCTCCACGGGCTCGGCATGGCCGGCCGCATCTGCAAAATCCTCTGCGGCGTCTGCAAAGTCCTTTGCAGGATCGGCAAAATAGGTGGCCAGCTTGGTACATAGGACGATAAGGGGAATGCCGAGCATGAAGGCGGCATAGGTTGGATTGCCGTTGCAGTGACGCAGGGTCTGAAGGATCAGCCTGCGCTCGACATCCTCCACGGTCTGGCCGACGAGAACACCGACGGCGGTGTTCACCGTGTGCGGCGCCAGGCTGTCATCGCAGGCGGAGAGATGTGCGACGATCTCATCGATCAGCCGCTCTTCGCTCGCCGTCGCCAGCACGATGCCGGCGGCACGGTCGAGTTCACAAAAGACATAAAGGCCGTTTTCGGCGTCGATCGTGACCCGTCCGGAGACATCTCCCAACACGTTGCGAATGACGATATGCGGGTCCTCTCCGCCCACAAGGGCGAACGGCAATCCGCTACCAATGTAGGAAGCGCCGGGGAACAGGCCCTGCAACTCCTCGAACAGCAGATTAAGCCGCACTTGCGCCTGCACATCCTGTGCTGTGGAGGCAGCGGAGACATCATAATCCCGATGGAAGGAAGGATATTTGATCATACCGTCACCTCCGCGATTGAGGCGGAAAGAAAGGCAGGCAAGCCGCTTTTCCCGCCGATGAACTCCAAGCCGTCGGTTCGTTTTGCCGCGCAGTTTTGTGGGACGAGGGATGGAATATTCATCCAACCTCCCGCAGGCCGAATTTGCCCTTGGTCTGTGGAAGCTGCTGAAGCGCCACGGGCCTGGACAGAAGAAAACCTTGCACATGCGTCGCGCCGCTCGTGCGCGCCGCCTCCAATTGCGCCTCGGTTTCGATTCCCTCGACAATGACCATGGGAGCAAGGCAGGATGCAAAGCCGACCAGATGATAGAGGCTGTCGCGGCCATCCGGGCCTGGCCTGATATCGCGGACAAAAGACGCATCGACTTTGATGATATCGGCCGAGACCTGCAGCAGGTGCGCTGGCGTCGCAAAGCCGGTGCCAAAATCGTCGATCGCGATGCGGCAACCGAGTGCACGTATCATTTTCAATCGTTCGATGGCGGCACCGACCGGCGGATAAGTCTCGGTAATTTCAACGATAAGCCGGGAGGCGAGTTCGGGCTGTTGGCTGATTCGGCTGAAGATATCGGCAAATTGATCCGGCGCCGACAACGTGGCTGCGGATAGATTGCAGCCGAGTGTCAGTGTCGTATCCGCCGTCAAGGCCGCCAGAATCATGTCCAGCATACGGAAATCGAGGTCGAAGCGGCCGACCAATCGTTCCAACTGCGGCACGAAGGCGCCAGCTGTGTGAACGACGCCTTCGGCATCCGTTACGCGCGCCAGGCACTCGGCATAAAGAATCTCTTCGATGTTTTTGACGTCATGGATCGGCTGTACGACAAAGCTCAGGCCGCCCTTGGCGATTGCCTTCAAAATCAGGGCATTATGCCCCTTGTCAGTCCGGTTTCCTCTACCGCTMATCAAGCCTCCAACGGCTGCAAGATGAGCAGCAAACCGAAATTTGGAAAGAAAGGCCGACGTGTGAAAATGACGCAAACAGGCTGGGAGCATGGGATTTCTGGTGCCCAAAAGCCGCCTTTTCCATCTGTGAGACGCCCTCTAACTCAAGGTAACTAGAGTTTCCCTTCCGCAAGCAGAATATGTCGCGTCAAGGCGACAGCATATTTAGAATCAATATATTCCTAATATGTAAACTAGTATCATCAAACATTCAATTGATGCGATTTTTTTGAGTTACTAATTCAATTATTGCCGAAGCGAGCGGCAACAATCTCCGGCCACAAACCATCGGGCGCTATATTGAGGGATGCGTCGGGCACGTAAGTTCTTCCGGCGGGGCCCGCAACAAATACCAGCGAATCACCTCTGGGGCCGCTTTAATCGGGCTGCGGCCACCAGTTCGCTTGCCTTGCCTCCCGCAAGGCATGATCGAGCGGCGCAAGATCTGCATGCCACAGCCGCTCCCATTCGAGACTCATGACGCCATCATAGCAATCGGCAGCCAATGCGGAGAGCAGCGCCGGCATAGGAAACTCGCCGGCGCCCGGGAGCGCGTAGGTATATGGCAGCTTTCCGCTCGCCTTCGAGATGCTATCCTTCACATGCAGATGCCTGACGTTCTGGCGTACTTGCTTCCAGGTCTCCGCAGGATCTTGTCCGCCTTTGCGCCAGGTGTGATGCGTGTCCCAGAGCAGGGCGCAATCGGGTGCCGCTTCCAGAAAACGGCCGAGCGCGTCCGGGTGCGCCAGAAAGTCGTGTGTCTCCACCATGATATCGGCGGCAAAACCCTCGCGGCTGGCGGTCTCGCGCCACCATTCCAGCGTCGACAGTGCCTCGGACAGTTCGCCGGTATCGCCGGTGCTGCCGCCATCGAAAACGCGCAGCGCCTTTATGCCGGCCGCTTCGGCCCATGGAAGATAGCGCAGGAACTCTTCCTTCGCTTGCGGCGTAGCGCCAACGAGACGCATCGATGTGTTCAGCGCGCAAACGGCCACCGGGGAACGCTCCAGGGCATGGACAAGGCCGGCCGGAGTGCCGAAGCGTTCGGCAAAATAGGACGGCAGATCGATCATGCCGCCGAGCGCGCGAATTTCGATCGCGTCGAGGCCGTGGCGTGCTGCCAGAGCGAGCACCTCGTCCAGTTCCAACTCCGCACAGCCCAGTGTCGAAAATGCCAGCGACATTCTTGCGGCTTTGACATCAATGGCGGTAACCATCGCCTCCTCCGCTTGGTTCCAGGGATATCAATATGTCAGCTTCGCCAACGCGATGTCCCTTGGAGACACGAACCAAGCGCGACGCTAGTAACTAAATGGATAATTGTGAAGCATCCTTCGAGCGTCAAGAGCTTGGCGGTAGTGATCGCGGAAACCTCGCGCATTCGAACAGCGTGAAGACACCGATCGAGGCCTCCACCATGCTTGTCATCGTCCCCACGAGGGAGCTTAGCGAGCGTTTCTGATGCGCCGATCCGCGGCGCCTATAATTTTTATCAGAAGCCGGGAACATTCCCTTCAAATGTTGGTTTTCCGTCCGTGGTCGAGGGCGCCTGAAAATTCCCACAAAATGTTGGCGTCCGCCGGCACACATTCATCGAGACAAAAATTTCCTAAAAACGTTCCTTGATCTGGAGGAGACCATAATGCCGACTGAACAGGCACATGAGTGGATCAAAAAACGTGCATATTCTTTGTGGGAAGAAGCTGGCCGTCCCGACGGCCGCGATCAGGAACATTGGAATCAGGCTGCCGCCGAACGGGAAGATCTTGAGAGAACACGGGCCTCCGTGGACGGCGAGGAAATCCTCATCAGATTCAGAGGGAAAGAGCCGAGTCTCGGTAAAAGAGCCGGACTTCCACCATTCTCCAAATTGACCGGCACGCGATAAGGGCTGGGCATAGAGAGAACAGCCAAGCCAGCCCAGGAAGCCGCCACACATGCCGGTGGCCCTGCAAGGGCGACTTTTCGTTGCACACCCCGTCGCCAATAGCGGCGCAATAATTGCTAGCTGCGGAAGATCGTCCGCATCGCCTTCAGGAAGGCGCGGGCGCTCCGTTCCTCTCCCCCCTTTGTCGAGAGGGGCAGATGGCGAACGTGATCGGCGCGGGCGGAAAGTCTTGCGGCTATTTCCTCCGCCATGGCCGGGCGCGCGTCGAGCAGGGGCGCAAAACTCTGCTGATCGATTTCGTAGACAGTGACGCGCGTGAGCGCCTGCAGCGTGCAGACTTCGCCCATTCCCGCGAGCAAACCGCTCTCGCCGAAGAAATCCCCTGGCGACAGCCGTCTCTGTTCCTGCTCGCCATGACGCATTGCGACGATGCCGGCGCGGATGATCATCATGGAAGCCAGCATTTCTCCCTGATGAACGATGACATCATTCTTCTGATATTCGCGGACCGCACATGATCCGGCGAGGAGCTCCTTCTCGGACCCCGTCAGGCCAACGAAAATGGGAATCGCTTCAATGAGGGCAAGCGGCGTGATCTCGGGCGGCTTGGCGCGCTCTTCCGTGGGCGGTTCGGTCATCAGCGCGATAGCTGATGGTGGCATCGCCAGCAGTAATCCGGCGGATTTGCAGTGGCGATAAAACAGGTCCATCACTTCATTTCGGGCTTTCGTCCGCAGCGATGGGTTCTTTACCGAGAACTGCAGCTCAACTTCCAGGGCAACGGCATCCAAGTTCTTCAGCGCTACCTGCGGGGGCGGCTCCCTAACGATCGAGTTACAGCCGGCCAAGACCGCGTGCATAACGTCCTCGACGATGGAGGGCATTCGCGTCGGCGCGACTCGCACCGTCATTTTGAGGAGATGCGTTTCATCGGGCTGGCTGATATTCGTCAGTCCGAGCTTGGCAAGCACGCTGTTGGGCAGAGCGACGACATTGTTCGCTCCGGTCAGAACCTGCGTCGACCGCCATGTGCTGGCAATGACACGCCCTTCCGTCCCGTCCGCAAGCAGAATCCAGTCGCCCAAGGAGTAGCTGCGGCCGAGCGTGAGAGCGATGCCCGAGAAAACATCCCCCAGGGTGTTTTGGAGTGCCAAACCAAGGACGATTGCAATCACGCCGGACGTGGCGACCAGCGTTCCGATCGGAATGCCAAACACGAAGGCCAGAGCGGACAACGTGACACAAAGGTAGACCAGCCCGACGACGATATCCTGCAGAAGGTGAGCTTCGCGTGGCTTGCCTTCGAGAACCAGATAAATGCGTACGAAGCCGATGATGGCCCATGCGAGATGAAGCCACCACAGCAGCTTCGCCATGATGACGACAAAGGCATGAGCATCTTCAAGACCGTAACCTTGAAACCGGCTGGGCGAGATATCGCTGTAGACAAGAACGGCGGTCATCGCGGCAAAGAAGGCAATCTCTACGACAAGCCGGAGGTTCGCCCGCCAACGCGGGATCAAGTGCCATACGACTATTCCAGCCAGCTCGAGAATGATCAGCCATGCCAGAGAAGCGCGCGCGAGTCCGTCAAGATATGCCTGCAGCATGATGATCATCTCTCGGCGGCGGCAACATTGATAATGATTGAATATCGAGAGGCCGATCTCAGGCCGTTGCCACTTACCTGTAGCCCGTTCCCGCTATGTAATCCGCCAGCATATGCTCCTGGAGCTGTTCCTGTTCAAAGAGCACCTTCATCGCATCGCGGATATCGAGAACGCCAAGAGGCTTCGAATCCGTACCGAGTACCGGCATGTTTTGAAGACGCTGCACCACCATGATCTGCCAGACAGCCAGGAGCTCATCATTGGGATCGCAGGAGACGATATTCCTGCTCATGAGCGTCACCACCGAGGCCTCCGGCTCTCGATCCGTAAGGTGGCGAATAAGGTCGGACTTGCTGAGCACGCCGGTTGCTTTCCCGTTCTCGCCGCTGACGACGGCCAATCCTATCCCAGGATTGGAAAGCGAAAGAGCGGCAGCCTGCAGCGTGGCGTTGATATCGATCACCATCAGGCGAGCCGATGTCATTGTGTAGAGCCGTTCGATGCGCATCATCGCCTCCTGTCGGTGCCCAACGGCCGACTGCCGGGGCAATAGATGTTTCGCTCGCGGCTTCGGCTGCCGAATTCAATGCCTGCCCTCATTCGCCGCAGGCCGCCGATCCCCATAGCCGAAGAGCTCGATCGAAGTGACGCCGCGACGCGACGCCACTTCGAGATGCGGCAAATGTTAGTGGGAGGCTTGCCGCGAGATGATCGAACTCATTTCTCGTAGGTCGTCAGGTTGGTCTCGTTGGTGTCGACAACGAACACGGCAAGCAGGCGAGCAGGCTTCGTCTTGCTACCATTCTCGCTGATACCGTGATGATCGCCCGGGAACTCTGAAAAGCTTTCGCCGGCACGATAGACCTTTACCGGTCCGTCATTGACCTTGCTTCGGATCGATCCCTCAAGGACCGTTGCGTAGATGAAAGCGGAGGCTGGATGCGTATGAGCAGGCGAAGTGCCGCCCGGTTCATATTCGACGAGCACGGCTTTGATACTCTTGCCGGGAACGTTCGGCAGCGCATGCTCGTAGACGAGTTTGGCCGAGTCGCCATGGGCGTTTGCTGTGGTCACGGAAGCGGCGGCCAGCGCCAGCGCACCAAGGAATATCCTGATCATGTGAAATCTCCAATTTGAGAATGGAGGAGAGCGGACGGCCTGGCGACCAACCAGGCCTCGGCAATCCTGATTGTCAGTTCTTGCGGGCAGATTGGCTGAACCAAGTGTCGAAACGGACAGCGCCTATGCGTGGCTTGTCCCCTTCCCGAGGAACGAGCGAACCGTCATCCAACTCCGTACCGAAATAGAGCGCGTGCGGATCCCCTACGACCTTGCGCTGATCGTTGCTCGCTTTCAGGAACCGCCCGACAATGTCGGTGAAGCGCCCACGTTCAGGCCCGGCAATATAGACGATACCGTTCACCGGCGGGGCCAGCGCCACATCCGCCATGACATCAGCAACATCGTCCGAGGCGATGGGCTGAAAATTGACGGCCGGCAGGTGCACGGTGTCGCCGACCGTTGCCGATTGAGCGATCCCGCCCAAGAACTCGAAGAACTGCGTCGAGTGAACGATGGTATAGGGGATCTTGGAAGCCCTGATCAAATTCTCTTGGGCCATCTTGGCGCGCAAATAGCCGCTTTTCGGCAGGCGCTCAGTGCCGACGACCGAGAGCGCGATATGGTGCTTCACCCCGGCGGCTTTTTCCGCGGCAAGCAGGTTTCGGCCGGAGGTTTCGAAAAACTCCAGGACGGCCTTATCCTCGAAGGATGGCGAATTCGCCAGGTCAAGTACGACCTGTGCGCCGGCAAGAGCTGCCGCCAATCCCTCTCCGGTGATGGTATTCACCCCGGTATTCGGCGAGGCAGCGATCACTTCGTGACCCTTCTTGCGCAGCCGCTCCGCCGTCTTTGAACCGATAAGGCCTGTGCCACCGATAATAACGATTTTCATGTCCAGTCTCCCGATTTCCGATTTAGAAATTGCTCTTGCAGTGGTCGTGACCAATGCCGGGGAGAATGCGCCAAGCCGGCGCGCGAGCCTATCGAACGGAAGCATTGGCCACACGATGCCAAAGTGTAGGTTGGCTATATCGGATGATTGGCAATCTTGGCCGAAACGAACTCGAGGCGGCGCCTCTAGGTATTGGCTGGGTTTGCCAGACGGGCAAGCAGCCTGACTGCGCGCTKGGTGTCTGGGCTGTATGCGCGTCTTTATGTTGGCGAGGGCCATTTGATATCGTCGCCGCGACGGCATCCTAAAAACGCAGAAAGCCCCGTGTGGGGCTTTGTGTGTGATCTTTGGCGGCTTTGTTGTGTGGAAGGAAGCTGGATTGGTTGCGGGGGCAGGATTTGAACCTGCGGCCTTCAGGTTATGAGCCTGACGAGCTACCGGGCTGCTCCACCCCGCGCCATCCGAGCAAACCGCTTGCGGTTTGTCCGCCCTCGAGCGAACTGCTTTGCAGTTCGTCTCGACGCAGCAAGCCTTACGGCTTGCGTCATCCGAGCAAATCCGGAGGATTTGTCCGTGTTAGGTGGGCACCTTTTGGAGCACACCTGTTTTCGAGACAACTGTATTTGGGTCTCGAAGTCGTATTTCCAGAAGCGACAAAGGCCGCTTGTTAGCGGCCTATTGTAACACGGCTAGGCCGTTTGTTGATCAGAGAAGATTGTAATCGGACAAACCCTATTGGGTTTGCTCGGAAGTTGCGATTGGCAGACCTGGCAGCGACCTACTCTCCCGCGTCTTAAGACGAAGTACCATGGGCGCAGGGGCGTTTCACGGCCGTGTTCGGAAAGGGAACGGGTGCAGCCACCCCGCCATAACCACCAGGTCGGCAAAGCGCAACTTTGAATGAGAAGCTGGATTTTTTAAACACGTCGTTGGATGCGTTTTCGGACAAAGTCCGCAAGCGCAGAGCGCGTCGCCGGCAGTCCGGCGCGCCGTCCGCAGCATAGGGTCGAAGACCCGTACATGCGTGAGGACAAAACTCATTGCAGATGAACGTTTACGTTCGTCTGATGAGCATGAGCAATGGGAACGATCAAGCCAATCGAGCTATTAGTACCGGTAAGCTTCATGCGTTGCCGCACTTCCACACCCGGCCTATCAACGTGGTCGTCTACCACGGCTCTGATAGGGAACACTCGTTTTCAGGTTGGTTTCCCGCTTAGATGCCTTCAGCGGTTATCCATTCCATATATAGCTACCCTGCTATGCCCTTGGCAGGACAACAGGTCCACCAGAGATATGTCCATCCCGGTCCTCTCGTACTAGGGACAGATCCTGTCAATATTCCTACACCCACGGCAGATAGGGACCGAACTGTCTCACGACGTTCTGAACCCAGCTCACGTACCGCTTTAATTGGCGAACAGCCAAACCCTTGGGACCTGCTCCAGCCCCAGGATGCGATGAGCCGACATCGAGGTGCCAAACAACCCCGTCGATATGGACTCTTGGGGGTCATCAGCCTGTTATCCCCGGCGTACCTTTTATCCGTTGAGCGATGGCCCTTCCACGCGGGACCACCGGATCACTATGACCGACTTTCGTCTCTGCTCGACTTGTCAGTCTCGCAGTCAGGCGGGCTTATGCCATTGCACTCGACGACCGATTTCCGACCGGTCTGAGCCCACCATCGCGCGCCTCCGTTACTCTTTCGGAGGCGACCGCCCCAGTCAAACTACCCACCATACACTGTCCCGGATCCGGATGACGGACCGCGGTTAGACATCCATGACGATAAGGGTGGTATTTCAAGGATGGCTCCACAAGAACTGGCGTCCCTGCTTCAAAGCCTACCACCTATCCTACACATGCCGACACGAATGCCAGTGTAAAGCTATAGTAAAGGTGCACGGGGTCTTTCCGTCTGACCGCAGGAACCCCGCATCTTCACGGGGAATTCAATTTCACTGAGTCTATGTTGGAGACAGCGGGGAAGTCGTTACGCCATTCGTGCAGGTCGGAACTTACCCGACAAGGAATTTCGCTACCTTAGGACCGTTATAGTTACGGCCGCCGTTTACTGGGGCTTCGATTCAGAGCTTGCACCCCTCCTCTTAACCTTCCAGCACCGGGCAGGCGTCAGACCCTATACGTCGTCTTGCGACTTCGCAGAGCCCTGTGTTTTTGGTAAACAGTCGCTACCCCCTGGTCTGTGCCACCCTCACATGCTTGCGCACATAAGGGTCACGCTTCTTCCGAAGTTACGCGTGCAATTTGCCGAGTTCCTTCAACATAGTTCTCTCAAGCGCCTTGGTATACTCTACCTGACCACCTGTGTCGGTTTCGGGTACGGTCTATACGGTGGAGCTATTTCCTGGAACCGCGTCCCTGCAAGATCAATCCAATAAGACCTTACAAGTTGAGCAATCCGTCACTACCACCAGGCCCACGAATATTAACGTGGTTCCCATCGACTACGCGTGTCCGCCTCGTCTTAGGGGCCGGCTAACCCTGCTCAGATTAACTTTAAGCAGGAACCCTTGGTCTTTCGGCGAGAGGGTCTCTCACCCTCTTTATCGTTACTCATGTCAACATTCGCACTTCCGATACCTCCAGGATGCCTCACGGCTGTCCCTTCACTGGCTTACGGAACGCTCCGCTACCACTCCTCAAAGAGGAATCCTCAGCTTCGGTGCATGGCTTTAGCCCCGTTACATTTTCGGCGCAAAGACCCTTGACTAGACCAGTGAGCTGTTACGCTTTCT